>BLMJ01000232.1 GCA_011960625.1 Lachnospiraceae bacterium
AGTAATGTGCTGGGGTCTAATATTTATAATCTGCTGGTGGTTCTGGGATGCTGTGCGCTGGTGAATCCGGTTCAGGCAAAATGGTCTTTGCTCAAGAAAGAATTTCCTTTCTCTATATTTATTTCAGTCATTTTACTTTTGCTTAATTCTGATTTCTCAATAGCAAAGGTTTTAAGGGGCGGGGGAAAGTTCGTCCTGGGAAGAGGGGGAGGAATATTGTTTCTTGTTCTGTTCATGATTTTCCTCTATGCGACTGTGACGGACGCACTTGCTGCAAGAGATGGGCAGGAGGCGGAAGAGGGCGAGGAGTATAAGGTTTTAAGCCCTGTGAACAGTGCGCTTTATATCGGAGGCGGTCTTGTGGGAATTATTTTGGGTGGGAATCTGGTCGTGGACAGCGCCAGCGCCATTGCGCTGCGGTTCGGCCTGAGCCAGACATTTATCGGACTTACAATCGTGGCGTTGGGAACGTCGCTGCCTGAGCTGGTTACATCTGTAGTAGCGGCGGGCAAAGGGGAGAATGATCTTGCTGTGGGAAATGTGGTTGGATCGAATATTTTCAATATCCTTCTGATTCTGGGGACGTCAGCGTCGATTACTCCGATTGTGATGGATATTTCAGCAGTATATGACACGGTGATTCTGATAGCGGCAAGCCTGCTTGTTTATTCTGCAGCGTTGAGAAAACGTGAGCTTCGCAAGAAAGAAGGTATCCTCTTTTTGCTGGCGTATCTGGTATTTTTTGCATATATTTTGGTGCGGTAAGGAGAGAGAATTACAAATTTTCCCCCTTGACAAATATAGTTCCATCCATTAGAATTACATTCAAACTTAAAAACTCGCTGGCAATGATGGTTGCAGAGGCGGGTCTTGGCTGTGAAGAGGAATAGTAGTTGCATATGTAGTCCCACAGAGAGAGAATCCATTGGCTGGAAGATTCTTGGATTGACTTGTATCGAACCTACCTTGGAGCCGCTGTATGAAAATGCAGCGTGACGTCAGCGTTAATGGCGATAAAGAGAGAACTGCGAAAGGGTCGCAGTTAACTAGGGTGGTACCGCCGAGCTTTTCGGTCCCTTTTATTTATGATGGGGAGTCGAAGGTCCGGTGTTTTTTTTATTATACGCTTACCGTGACCAGGGATACTTCCGACAGACGTATGTGTTCCCAGGATAAGACCATGAAGCTGGGAACGCTGAGAATATGGTGGAGCAAGGGCTTTGCCGGAAAAGAAAAGGAGAAGAGAGACATGGCAAAGGAAAAACTGGTAAAAAATATCACATCCAGGGATGAGAATTTCGCACAGTGGTATACGGATGTGGTTCGCGAGGCAGAGTTGTGTGATTATTCAAGCGTTAAGGGCTGTCTGAATTATCTTCCCAACGGATATGCAATCTGGGAGTTGATTCAGGCAGATTTGGACAAGAGATTTAAAGAGACGGGAGTGGAGAACGTATCTCTTCCGCTGTTGATTCCGGAGGCGCTTCTTGAGAAAGAGGCGGACCATGTAGACGGTTTTGCGCCGGAGGTGGCATGGGTAACACACGGCGGTATGGAGAGGCTTCAGGAGAGGCTGTGTATCCGTCCGACGTCCGAGACATTATTCTGTGATTTGTGGGCAAGAACGGTCAAGTCCTATAGAGATCTTCCGAAGGTTTGGAACCAGTGGAATTCCGTACTGCGTTGGGAGAAGACCACAAGACCGTTTTTACGTTCCAGAGAGTTTTTGTGGCAGGAGGGTCATACGATCCATGCAACCTATGAGGAAGCAGAGGAGCGTACCATCCAGATGCTCCATGTTTATGAGGATTGTTACAAAGAGACGTTGGCCATTCCGTTTGTATCCGGAAGAAAGGCTGAGCA
Source organism: Lachnospiraceae bacterium (assembly GCA_011960625.1). Taxonomy (GTDB): domain Bacteria; phylum Bacillota; class Clostridia; order Lachnospirales; family Lachnospiraceae; genus Sporofaciens. Next base: position 1,864 of record BLMJ01000232.1, read on the forward strand.
TGAGAAGTTTGCCGGGGCGCAGGATACTTATACTATCGAAGCATTGATGCATGACGGTAAGGCATTGCAGTCAGCGACCAGCCATTTCTTCGGAAGCGGTTTCCCAGATGCATTTGATATCAAATATGTAGATAAGAACAATGAGCTTCAGAGCGTATATGAGACTTCATGGGGATGGTCCACCAGAAGTATCGGCGCGCTGATCATGGTTCACGGCGATGATGACGGGCTGGTATTACCCCCACATGTTGCACCTGTAGAATGTCGGGTGATTCCGATTGCGCAGCACAAGGAGGGCGTCCTTGACAAGTCTTACGCACTTCTGGATGAACTTAAGAAAGCCGGATACAGAGTGAAGATTGACGATTCTGAGAAGAGTCCGGGATGGAAGTTCTCTGAGCAGGAGATGTTAGGTATCCCGACCCGCATTGAGATTGGTCCTAAGGATCTTGAGAAGAATCAGGTAATCGTGGTACGCCGCGATACCCGTGAGAAGATTGTGGTTTCCATGGATGAGATTGCCGTTAAGCTTCGGGATATCTTAGAGACAATGCAGCAGGATATGTACGACAGGGCAAACGACTTCTTGAAGAGTCACATCGACACAGCGGTTACAATGGATGAGATGACAGAGAAGTTTACGAAAAACCGTGGCTTCGTGAAGGCATGCTGGTGCGGAGATCCGGAGTGTGAAGGCGAAGTGAAGTATGTGACAGGCGGCGCGGCGACCAGATGTCTGATCGAGGATGAGGATATGATTTCAGACAAATGTATCTGGTGCGGCAAACCTGCAAAACATATGGCGTACTGGGGCAAGTCATATTAATCCGTACAAGTCTATACAGTTGTTATTTAGAAAGGTCAGGCATAAGAAGTGCCTGACCTTTATTCGATAGGAAATGGATTTAAGAGATAAAATGCATACTGCCTACATACAATAAGAATAAGCTTTGTATGTAAGTGGGGAGGTCGCGTGAAATTCTTATTGTATATGACTGACTTTATCGTGCCGCTGGTAATATTTGGAATCATAAGTTATGGCATCTTGATGGAGGTAAATGTATACGATACCTTTATCAAGGGCGCCAAAAGCGGTTTTTTTACAGTAATTAAGATAATGCCGACTTTGGTTGGACTGATGGTAGCGGTGGGAATCCTGCGGGCATCGGGCTTCTTGGGCTTTATATCAGATATAATCGGAAATTTTACGGGGGCTTTGGGATTTCCAGGAGAGCTGGTTCCTCTTACAGTAGTTAAGATGTTCTCATCCTCGGCGGCCACCGGGCTATTGCTGGATCTGTTTAAAGAGTTTGGGACGGATTCCTACATAGGTCTGATTGGGTCCATCAGTATGTCCTGTACCGAGACTATATTCTATACAATGAGCGTGTATTTTATGACGGCAAAAGTGACCAAGACACGGTATACACTGATGGGTGCATTACTATCTACCTTGGCTGGACTTATTGCCAGTGTGATATTGGCGGGGATGATATATTATTAAGTTTAGAACAGGAGGCGGCAAAGAGGCTGCTGCTAAAAGAAAAAACTTCAAGCAGCAGCCTCCCATGATTAAAGCTTCATATACTTACTTCTTTGGGCGGCCCTTATCATGTGGATTCTTCCACACATTGAGAGCGGCGACAATCCCTACAATATAAAGAATACTAATAAGGATAGTCGGATTGTCCTGCAATAGATAGGTAATCGCTACGATAGCAGACAGTGAAATCAAAAGCTGAAAAGCAATCAGGAAACGCTTTTCTTTGGCCTCCTTTGCCTGCTGTAAAAATTCTAACCGTCTCTGCTCTAAAGCAAGATAATCCATAAGATCTTCATCCTTGATTCGTGACAGGATGAGCTTATCCCGGGATTCCTCGTCATTTGAAGAACGAATACGGAAGAAGCGCTTCTTTGGACGTTCTTCTTCATCGAAATCGAACTCGTCGTCTTCGTTAGAAGCAGAAGCCATATCGCTGGTTTCAGATATTGTGGGCTGCTCGGCAGTCTGTGATGTGGCGGCAGCAGACTGAGCCGCTGTTTGGGCGGCAGCCTGAGCGTTAGGCTCTGGTACAGACTGAGCCGAGGCTTGGACGGCAGGTTGTTCGGCTGACAAGCCGGCTGACTGAAACGCCAACTGTGCCTGTGCCTGGTCAGCGGCCTGAGCCATCTGCGTGCCGGAAGCCTGAGCGATAGCTTGCAATACAGGCTGGCCGACTACTTGGGCTAAAGGCTGGGACGCATACTGAGCCACTAGCTGAGCCGCTATTTCGGCAGTTGATACTTGATTCTCTGATGCTGCAGATTGCGTTTTATTTATAATGGGAACGATCTTATTCTCCTCGGTAACCCCTTTGTCCTCCCCAGAACGTGTTTCTGCACTGTTATCCTTCGCTTCTTCATTGACATTATTCCATTCATTAGACACAATTACTCCCTCCTTTTGTGTATGAACATCTTTCCATACTTATCATAACAATTTTCGACATAAAATTCAAGGAATCCGCCCCCATTGAATAGGAGAAATTTTCAAGTCGTGTTTTGGCGGTTCTTATGGAAAATGTGAATGGGGTATGTTATACTTGTGGAAACGGCGCCGGAATCCTTACAGGGGATCAGGCTCGGACTGCGGTTTATGTAGTTTTGGGAATGTTATCCCTTGCGATTATATTTGTGACAGCCCAGATATATAATCTTGAGAAGAAGAAGGTTAAAAAGAAATAAGATAAAGAAGGAACATGTATATGAATAAGAAGAAAATACATATGAGGCGAAATCTGCTCGGAATTGCCGCAGTTACATTCTTCCTATGGGGAGGAACGACGGCATATGCTTCCGATAATGTAAATCTAGACTTGTCGAAGGGCCACATCGAGATTGGCAAGGACGGCTATCGGCAGAACAGTGACGAGTGGAAAGACGGTCCTGAGGATGGAAGTTATGTGATTACCTCAGACGGTAAAGAGACTGGAAATGTTATAACCGTAGTAAGCGGCAAGGGACATGATATCATATTAGACGAGGTCAGAATCCATACTGCCGCAGATAAGGGATACAATCCCCTATACATAGCGCCGAAGGCAAAAGTCAGCCTTACCTTGAAGGGCACGAACGTACTGCAGTCTGACGGATATGCGGGAGTTGCAGTACCAGAGAATGCTTTTTTAACGATTGAGGCGAAGGCAGGCGGCACCTTGAATGCATGGGTGGGAGCCTCATCCTCAAGTGCAGGAATCGGAGGCACCTTCAAGGATAATCAAGGAAATAATATGGAGAATGCGAATTGCGGAACCATTGAAATTAACAGTGGTGTGATTAACGCGTCGTCCATTGGCAAGGGCAGTACAGGAACAGAGAGCGGAACACTGGCTTCTGAGGATGACGGAACAGCCTGGGTTGATGCGGGAAGTGTAAGCGCAGGAAAGAGGGAGTTTGTATCAGGAGTTTTGTTTGACGGAGCTGATGGGCAGGTTTATGGAAGTTATACTTTGAATAGGGAAGGGATGATGGTTCCTTTTGGCAAGACGCTGACAATCTCAGAGCGGCGGATACTGACGGTTCCCAGTAAGTATCCCTTGACCCTTGAAGGCAATCTGGTGAACAATGGGACCCTCAAGATTGGCAGTGAGAAGAGTCTTACCGGAAGCGGAGGGCTTAGCGGCGAAGGTGATTTTTATATACTCAGTGGAATCACGGCAGACATGTTCCAGGTGCCGGACAGGACCTTATATGGGACGGGCGAGGACCATACAGAGTATGTGAAGAAATACGTTCAGGACAGCATCCAAAAGAGCGGCTCAAACGTTATCGTCCATGGACAGGTGTTCAGTCGGGCGCAGGGGAGCGACTGGGAGATGGAGATTAAGCCGTCAGAGGTCATTGAGAAGGGGACTTATACGGTTACATTTACCGACCCGGAGGACGATTCAAACAAGGCAAGCAAGACTTTTGAGGTCCTTGATGCCGGCGAGCTGACGTCTCTGGTGCTTACCACACCTCCGGAAAAGACGGAGTATACCTATGGAGAGCGTTTCAGCAAGAAGGGCATGGCAGCCAGCGTCAACTATAGCTCTGGAGCTACGAAGACTCTGGCTAATGATAAGGTCAAGATAAAAGACGGGAACCTGAAAGTGGGGCAGGAGTCGATTACTTTATATTATAGAGAAAATGGAAAAGAAGTAACATGTACGGTAAATATTCAGGTATCCCCTAAAGAGATTGACGTGTCCAAGGTCAATTGGGAGGAAAAGAGTAAGTCATCTTTTGTCTATGACGGCACAGAGAAATCCTTTGATTTTCGCGCGGATATGCCGGACGGTTTAAAAGTGACCGTTGGCGGTGTGAACAACGCGACGAATGTAGGAAACTATACGGCCTCCATTGATTTTTTCTTAGATGAAGATTATACGGATAACTATGTGCTTACAGGCAATACATCTGTGACGAAAGAATGGAGCATTACGCCCATACAGCTGGAATGGAATATCGGAGATCTTGAGATTGCCGGAAATACGAGAGATAAGAAGGTCTATGTCTACGGCGAACTAGGAGTAGAGGGCATTCTTCCGGCAGATGCAAAGAGCGAGAAGCTAACTACGAGATTTCCTGTGGATAAGATTACTGGAACCCACAACGGGCTGGCAGGCGAGGAACAGGAGATTACCCTTGCATGGGTAGATGAAAATGACCGATACTCTCTCGGAACAGATGGGGCGGCGGGGAATTATGCTCTGCCAGAGGAACTACCGATTCTTCCGGCTGCAATTAATGATGTTAAGATTACAGTCGCACCACCGGAGTTGGAATTTGGAGGCGGTTTGGCTTACCGGCTGGATATTGAGAGCGGGATATCTTACGTACCGGATGGGCTGAGGCTTGAGCCGGAGTATGATTTCCCAAGTGAGATTCAGAAAGGGCTGATTCAGGCGGTGATGAAGAAAGGGATTAGACAGACTTATGTGAATACCTATGATGTTACCCTGATGCGAAAGGAAAAGGGTGAGTCAGAGTGGAAGCGGGTCAGGGCAGATATTGATCCCTCAGAAGGAATGACCGTTACCCTAGCATATCCCAAGGGAATTACACAGGAAGCTAACGACGCGGTGGTCGCCTATATTTATCCCAAAGATATAGGAGATGAGAAGGCGGGAACCATTGTCTATCCCGAAGTGACAAAGACGGAAAAGGGAATCCAGTTTGTTGTACCGGAAGCTGCGCCTGTGGCTGTAGGCTGGAAGGAGGCCGAGGTTTCCAAAGGCTTTAGTTTCTGGAAGAAGAAAAAGAATTAAAATAAGGAAGTAAGTATGCAGTTACGCAGTGAGATCCCGGACACGTTTTGGAGTTTATTCCGAAGCGTGAACCGGGAGATTTATATAGAAGCACTTTTGTGCATCAATGATGAATATCAGTTCAGCAATTATTTCCTCACCCGAGAAGTCTGCCTCCAGGTATTAAGTGATATGAACGCAAGGAAACGTTTTGAGCTTAAATCAGAGGAGAGCGAGACAGAGACGGATATGATGGAGACGCCCTCTTTAAGGATCTTAAGCTGGCTTCTGAAAACCGGTTGGTTAAAACGAATTGAGGACTACCATACTCTGGTGACGAATATCGTAATTCCAGACTATTCGGCAGTATTTATCGAGGCGTTTGAACGGCTGAACTCGGATGAGCTGGAAGAGACGGATATATACATTCAGAACGTCTACGCTACGCTGTTCTCTTTTCGTAATGACCCAAGATCCAGCCTGAGTATGTTAAGGACGGCGCTGGTCAATACCCGTAGGCTTAATAAAGCGCTCCAGGACATGCTTCACAACATGGACAAGTTTTTCGCGCGGCTTCTGGACCAGGAGTCATACGGGGATGTGCTTCGGGAGCATTTGGAAGGATACGTGGAGGAGATTGTGCGCAAGAAGTATCATATCCTGAAAACCTCCGATAATTTCTATATTTATAAGATGGATATTAAGAAGTTTATTCGAGAAATGCGGGAGAATGAGGAATGGATTGAGAATGTTCGCAGGTGTGCCCGGGCGATGGGGGATACGAGGGATGACGTGGTGGAGCTTCTGGATTTGATTGAAAGAGGCTTCGACGATATTGAGCATCGAATTTCTAACATGGATAAGGAGCATACGAAGTACGTGCGGGCGACTGTGACAAGACTTAATTATCTTTTAAGCGGTGAGTCGGACACCAAGGGGCTGGTGGTTCAGCTGCTGAACAAGATGTCGGCGCAGGAAGACAAAGAAGAGATATTTCAAAAGACGGCAGAGAAAATGAACCTTTCACTTATAGAAATATTGTCGGAGAAATCCTTGTACAAACGCCGAAAGAGCCGAAAGGATTTTGTAAGCCAGTTGGAGGCGGAGGTGGAAACGCCGGATTTGAATAAAGAGGATGTGCTTAAACTGAACCGGATACAGATGCGGTATAGTAAGGAGCAGATTGAGGAATTTATTGAAGCCCATATGAAGGATGAGATTATGGAGGTGTCGGAGTTAGAAATACAGAATGAGGAAGAGTTCGAGAAGCTGATTCTGGCATACGATTACAGTACAAGGAAGAATAGCAGATATGGGGTTCTTGAAGAGGAAGCGGGGATTGTGGAGAAAAATGGATATCGGTATCCAGCCCTTAGCTTCGTACGCAAGAGTGTGTGACGGACACACAGTATAATTGTGAATATGAGGCGGATATGCTAATTTTCAGTATGTTGGAAACAAAAGCAGAACATGGGCGTCGGAGGTTTTCTATCCGGCGCCCATGTTCTGCTGACTGCAGGAAGGAGTTTTACTGCTGTGAACCTTCATCAATTCGATTCATCAAATCATAGATTTCAATCCGTTTGGCGTTCATTTCTGGCAGACCGATAAAGATTGTTCCACACATATAGCGCTCATCTTCGGTCTGTTCGATTCTAACTATTTTTAAAAATGCATGGATAATCTCATCTGTCCAGATCTTGAGATCAGCTTCATACACTTCTCCGATTAACAGAGGGGTGTCGCAGATAAATCCTACGCCTGTCTTGGACACGTTCAGTACGTCAATATCCACGTCCTCGGGCTTTGCTGAACTGTCGCTCATATTCTTAATCGCTAACCGTGCCGTCAGGCTGATTCTTCTGTCGCGTCTCTTCTCTTCCATATTCCGTACCACCTTTCATTGCAAATCTATCTATCTGTAATTTTATCGCATTTGTTCATATTTGTAAAGTTATTCAGAGTAGGTCAAATAAAATTCAGATAAATTCTATAAAATTATGTAACGAATCCTAAGGTTATGCGTCTAATATATAAATTATATGTTGCCGAAATAGCGCATCAGGATATAGACGGAGGGAGGAGAATTTATGAAGAAAAGAGTAAGGTTAGGCGTGTGTTTCTGTGCGGTAGTTTTGTGTGCGGCGGGGTGCAAAAAGAGCGATAACTATAAAATTCTGGAAGCATCTCGGAATCAGACACTCCCCATGTATGAAAGTAATGATGAGGAATTAGACAGTGATAAGAATGCGTTGAAAACGTTGGAGGATGTCTATACGTCGGGATATGAGACAGAAGAATGGAAGGTAGAAGGGGTGACGAAACCAGCAGGCATCCTATGCAGGAAGGAAGACCTCCTGATTGTTGATTGTGCTTCCGACAGTGTGACAGTGGTGGACGGCTCCGGAAAGGTTTTACAGAAAATCGGAAGAGAGGGAAGCGGCGCGGGAGAGTTCAGAAATCCTACGGCAATTACGGAATACGGCGGAAACGTATATGTTTTAGATAGGGGAAATCAGAGGGTGCAGATCTTTGACGAAAATATGGATTATGTAGATGAGATTCCGTTAAAAGACTTCAAGCTGTCAGATCCCAATTATGTTCCTGGGATGCTTGCCGTAAATGCTTCCGGGGTGTATATCGCCGGCTTATCTTTGAGACATTCTGTGGCAGACCGATATGCTCAGGATGGGAGGGAAGAGATTGGGCAAAATTTCCTTGGAACAATTTGTAGTTATCAGGAACAGATTTACCTGATTAATTCCGTGGTACGGACGTACGACAAGGAAAGCGATAGTTTTGGCACTACCAGCAGCGGGCCGGAATGGCTGTTTACGGCAGAAGGGTCGGAATTAGTCGAACAGTGCAGTCTGCCCCATGGATTGTTCATCACAGATTTTGTGGCAGAGGACAGGGGAATCACCTGTATCAGCGTTTCGGGGTATTCTGTGTTTAGGATTGGGTGGAACGGAGAATACCAGGAGACGATTTCACGGATTGACGGGCTTCAGGATGAGGAGTACCCGAAAATATCTGTAAATGCACAGGGAGATTATTTTATTGCAATGCCTGAAGCGGGTAAGATTTTCCGGTGCCATAAAGGGCGGGAGTAGGGAGGCTGATATGAGAAGAAAGGGAGCTTCGTTATCACGGTCAGAAAGGTTCTGGCGGTGGGGATATGGTTATCATCAGGTACGTCTTAAGATATGGCATCAAAAAAAACGGTATCTATTGTATATACTTTCTTTTTACATAGGGCTGTTGTTTCCTGCATTCTGCATTGCGAATATCCGGTCTGCAGATCAGGTGATTTATTATACCACATTTGACAATATGGAGGATTCTGTTCAGATTGAATGGTTTAGCAGCGGGTTTGAGGTTCCGGTGGCTGAGGGAACGAAATATTCTGTGAGCGCATATTATCAAGAGGATTTCCCTCAGTGGAATCATCAATATATGGCAGTCAAGGGAATCGATGAACATTATTTCTATCCATTGCCGGAAATCAGCGGGAGAGACTTTGATAAAGAGGAGCTGCGGGAAGGAGGAAGGGTATGCCTTCTGGATAAAAAGAATGCAGAAAAGTATAACTGTCGGGTAGGAGACAGGATTTCTGTCTGTGGGGAAAAACTTAGAATTATCGGGATAATGACGAATACAAAGTTTGAAGGAATTATTCTGCCCTTTGGGACGATGAAAGAAATCTGCCGGAACAAACAGAACGTACAATTTACCGGTATATTTAAGGCAGATACAAAGGAAGAGAAAGAGATGCTTGCCGCTTTTATCACGGAAGAATTGGAGAAATACGAAGACGTTGAGGTTCTCGGAGTTATGGACGGCAGAACGCTCTATGAAAATGCACTTGCGACGAAGTGGCAATGGCGGGCAGTCAGGGGGATTTGGGCTTTCGTATCGGCCCTGTTTTTTCTGATGAATGAAACGGTGGTGCTTATGGGAAAAGCAAAGAAGGAGAGGCAGATAATCGGAATCCATATGGCGTTGGGGGCGACGGAAGGTGAAATGAAGGGAATGATGTTTTTCGAAACGCTGCTTGTCACCTTTTTTTCTGCCATGCTGGTATTGGCCACACTTCTGCCATTTGCAAGACTGGCGGCGCTTGAGAGCGCAGTGCTGCTTGACCGTACAGCGGTATTTTGGTTTCTGACGACAGCATTTTTTATGTGTGAAATATTAACGGTAGTTGTCATGAAACATGTATTTACCGGAGAGTCTCGGCATGTGTACTTGAGAGAGTGTTTGTGAATAAAAGCGGGAGGGCGGCCTTGGTGGTTATGTGAGAGTCCAGAGTGGGGATAGACATAGACAGTGTTGTGGTAGGTGTAAGGGAGATTTGGGATGGAATATGTAGTCAGAAAAGCAATAAGGATGCTGTATTGGAATCGATGGATTTCTTTATTAATGGTTGGAGAAATGGCGCTTTGCATGAGCGTATTGGTCTATTCTGCGAATTTGTCCGCGTCCTTGAAAGCAGAGGAAATGCGTCTTGAAGGGCAGGAAATGGATATGGCGCTGGAAATTTTGGAAAAAAATAACCGAGAGGTTCGAGACGAGCCGTCCCTGACGCTTAGGGATTACAAAGAGCTGCAGGAAATAACAGGGGGAAAGACCTTCCTTTTGGTAGAAATTCCCCAATTTTTCGTGGATGCAGAGACTTTTTATGAGTTTTCCCTTGTCTTGGCGGACTATGAGATATTGGGCTTAGAGGAAGGTTGTTCTTATTGGGGAGCAGAAACAGAAGAAGCTTTGGCTGTGGGAATGAATCCGGTTCCTGGGCTTCTGGTTCGCCAGATGCCCAAGCAATTCTTTGAGGAATATTTAGGAAGGAGCTATTGGGAAAATTGTGTGGTGGCGCCGATTGCATATATGGAGGAGATGGCAGGAGAGATTGCGCCTGGATTCATCTATGCGGTATGGGATTCTGCAGAATTTCCGGATGCAGACCGTGTGTCCGGACAGGTAGAGGAATATTTGCGGAAAGAGCATGGCGAACAGTACGTCTACCGGGTCTATTTGCCGGAAGCGGAGCTGAGAAATAATAGTGAGAAGGTGAAGGTTTCAATACGGGTATTAAGCCATGGAGGAATTTTAATACTTGCAGTGTTTTTTGTGGGAATCCTGTCCATTTTCCAGTTATTGTTTGAGAGAAGAAAAAGAGGGTATGGGATATGCTTGGCTTGTGGGGCGAGTCATAAGCAAATTCTGGCTGAAATATTTACGGAGGCTGCCCTAATGAATCTTGCCGGAACAGCCATAGGCGTCTTGGCTGGCTGGATTGCCACATATGGGCTGGATGTAGGGATTATGATAGGCGGGATTAAAGTGCAGGGAAGTTTTGCCGCGGCAGGGATTGCGCTTGCCGCCTGTGCCGGGGTGACGGCTGTCGTGGTATTGGTAGTCTATGTGAAATTGGCGAGGGGAAAGCTTGTGGAACAGATTCAATAATTAACGGCTTGTTGATGAAGGAGGTGCAGGAATGATACTGTGCAGGGATTTAGAAAAATCATATTTTGGAAAAGGTGTGGAGACAAAGGTACTCAAAGGCGTTAACCTTACGATTGACCGTGGGGAATTTGTCTGCATCTATGGCAAATCGGGGAGCGGTAAGTCTACACTGCTGAATATTCTGGGATTGTTGGATGAAGAAACTGGGGGAGCTTACGAACTGGATGGGAGGGATGTCAGAAACTTTAGTAAGAAAGCGTGTGCCAGAATCCGAAACCGGAAGATGGGGTTTGTCTTTCAGTCCTATCAATTAATACCGGAGTTGAATGCGCTGGAAAATATAGCGGTTCCGCTGGGGTATGCAGGAAAAAATTCAAAAGAGCGCAAGAAGGCGGCGCAAAGATTACTGTGTGAGTTTGGCATGGAGAAGCTGGAAAAGAAATATATATCCCAGATGTCAGGAGGGGAGCAGCAGCGCATTGCCATTGCAAGGGCGATTGCGAATGAACCGGAGATTCTGTTTGCCGATGAACCGACGGGGAATCTGGATCAGGAAAATTCGCGGGTGGTGATGGAGCTTCTAAAGAAGTTGAATCAAAACGGCATGACGGTGGTGATGGTGACCCATGATACGGCAGTTGCGGAATATGGGACGAGAGTGATCCATGTGGAAGATGGGAAAATTGTGGAGAAAGGGGGTGTCGAGAAATAGACACCCCTTTTTGGTGAATCAGGGGTATCTATTTCCTGATAGTATTTTCTATGAATTGCTGCGTTTACATTCTTCAATCAGACAGGAGTGTCTGCGTCTGTTTTTTACATTATCTTTTTCATAAGAAATACCGACTAACAGAATATCGCCGCCGTAGCCAGAGAGTACAGACGGATATTTTTTTTCTTTTATCTGGTGAAGCGCGCCTTTCACGGATTTGTTCCATTTCAACTCAATGACCAGTGCAGGCAAGGGCGACGCTTTTTTCGGAAAATATACAATATCTGCATATCCTTGCCCAGAGGGTAATTCTTCAAATTTAAGATAATGGTCTTTATAACTAAAATATGCTAATTTGATTACGCTCCGCAAAGCCTGCTCATTATTATAATAAAGAAGGGCGGTTTCCTCAGTGTGGATTTTTTCTATCTGTGCGGCAACAGCTTTGGCATTTTTGCGAACCGTGTCGTAGATAAGCTGCTCGCTTTCACGGATGCGCCGTATGGTATCGCCACGCTTCACATCACGGATTGTTTTGTTAAATTCCAGCCGGATTTCTTCATTTGGTATGCGTACATTTTTTGTCTCTTCGTCATAAGCAAGATAGCCAAGATGTATCAGTAATGTAAGGACGTCATCCTGATTTTGAAATGTAATCAAATCATTTGCAAATCCATTGGCGTCCACTAAAACCTCAACGCCGCCGAGCAGTTTGGCAAGGGTAGCAGACAGACCGTCAAAGTCCAGGCTGATATATTCCATCAGACTTTTGGCGGCAGAGGTTTCTGTCCAGTAGGAATGGAATTTCTTGTTGCGTATCGCCTTCATGACGGAATTGGGATTATACACAGAACCGACATGCGCCAGCGTATATCCGTCATACCATTGCTTCATCATAGCAAAGTCCATATGATGTTCCATGCATAGTTTTTGCACCTCTGTTTCAGTAAATCCTGCGTACTCGGCAAATTCCATAGGGCATACCATGGAAAATTCCTGAAAATCAGAAATGGCAGACTGTGAGCCGTCTTTCTTTATAGGCAGGATTCCGGTCATATATGCAGCGGCAAAGATTCTTGCGGTCGTTCCGCTGCTTTTGAACAATGTGCGGAGAAATGTCAGATATTGCTTCTGAACTTCCGGCGTTTCTCGGATAGGGGCGTCCCATTCGTCAATAATCGCAATAAATTTATTCCCTGTTAATTCTGTAGCGTTAATCAGGGTTGTGGAGAACGAGTCGTCTGTTTTCATGCCTGGATATGCCAATAGCAGTTCTTCTGTGATTTTGCGCCGGATAAAGGAAGGTAATTCTTCTGTTCCTGCTTCTCCCATGATATTCGTAATATCAAGGTAGATGACATCGAATTTGTTCCGGTATTTTCCGTAGCTTGTGTTACCGTCTGCGGCGATAGCTAGGTCGTCAAAAAGTCCGGCGGAATCGCAGGTCTTATCGTAATAGGCGCATAACATCTGTGCGGCAAAAGATTTCCCGAACCGGCGCGGCCTGCTGCAGCAAGTCAGCCTTCGGGGGGTATCGATTGTGTCGTTGATTAGGTTGATAAGTCCGCTTTTATCTACATAAATGTCGTTGCGGATGCCAGAAAAACCATGATTGCCGGGATTGAGATAGGTTCCCATTGGTACTCACCTCCTGAATATATTATAATATTATCAGGGAGGCTGCGCAATATGTAAAACCCGCATTTCGCCCTATCGCTTTGCGGCATTAGGAGTTGATAAAAAGAGTGCGATTTGTTATCATTCCTTATATAGACTGGAATAGCTATTGACAAAGGGAGGTCTTTTTACAGATAAACACGGATTGAAACCGGGAGGGAAACATTGATAGAATATTTTGAACAAATCACTCAGGAAGAACAGGAGCGGCTGACAGAGGTCATCCAGACCCTTTTCTCCCAGACCTATCTCCTGGAACGTCGATACGACCGGCGTACAGGAAGAATGCAGTACGTTAAGGAATACCAAACCTGCGGCAAACATCTGGAATTTCTGCGGGAGTATTTTGCCATAGCAGGAATTACGCTGAAAGAAAATGCACATATGGGTGTCGTCTATATCCAGGGCGGACAAGTCTGGGCAAAGAAGCTGTCAAGGCTTGGGACTATCTATCTGCTGGTACTGAAACTCATCTATGACGAGCAGATGGCGGCCGTATCCTCAAGCAGCCATATAGTGACCACTTTGGGCGCCGTCAACGGCAAGGCAGGCGAATTTCGTGTGCTGAAAAGCCTGCCGTCTGTCACAGAAATGAGGCGCACAGTCGCGCTTCTGAAAAAATACCAGATGATTGAACCGCTGGAGGCGTTGGAAGAAATGAACGAGCAGACGAGAATCATCATTTACCCCTGTATTAATGCGGTACTTTTGGGGGACGAAATTCGAAAACTGCTGGCAACATTCGGGGAGGAGGACAATTTTGGAGACGAAACAGCCATTCAAAGCACTATCGAGGATATGCCTGAATAATTGGCATTACATAGACAGAAAGGTTCTGACGTTAAGCGAGGGAATCAATTTCTTTACCGGACATTCCGGCAGTGGGAAATCCACGGTCATCGACGCTTTGCAGATCGTGCTGTACGCCAACACAGACGGCAGAGGCTTTTTTAACAAGGCCGCGGCTGACGACTCAGACCGTACCCTGATTGAATATCTGCGCGGCATGGTCAATATCAGCGAGAACAACGAGGCCCAATATTTAAGGAACCAGAATTTTTCCAGTACCATTGTGTTGGAGCTTGTGCATACAAAAACAAGGGAAAAACAGTGTGTGGGTGTAGTGTTTGACGTGGATACGGCGTCCAACGACGTGAGCCGGCTGTTTTTCTGGCATACAGGGGAATTACTGCAAGAGAATTACCGGATTGGGAAACGGTGCCTAAGCGCTCTCGAATTGCGTGAATATCTGCAAAGAACCTTTTCTCCAGAACAGTTCTACTGCGGTGCAAGCAACGAACGTTTCCGCCGCCAGCTCTATGACATCTATCTGGGCGGGCTGGATATGGAGAAGTTTCCTAGACTATTCAAGCGGGCGATTCCCTTCCGCATGAATATCAAACTGGAAGAATTTGTGAAGGAATACATTTGCATGGAGCAGGATATCCACATCGAGGATTTGCAGGAGAGCGTCATGCAGTATGGACGTATGCGGGGAAAGATTGAGGAAACCTTGGAGGAGATCCGCAGGCTGATACAGATTCGGGAACGCTATCAGATTTACGACGGAAAACGCGAGGCTTCCAAGAAGTGTGCCTACCAGATTGAGCGTCTGGAAATGCTAAGGCTTACGGCTCAGGTGCGGGAATGTCGGGACAAGATAGTAAGCCGCAGGGAGGAGATTGCCGCAGGGGAAAGGCAGAAAGCCAAGCTTGAGGAAGAGCAGAGGGGAATCCAGAGGGAATATGAGGAGATCATCCTGAGGATTGCAGACAGCGGCTGCTCAGGACTTGAAGCAGAGCAGGAGGCTGTGGATACAAAGCTTCGGCGTCTGGAAAACAGCCACAGGAGGTGGCAGCAGACGGCAGAACGGCTGAAAGGCTGGAGGAACAAAGACGTAACACCCAATCAAGTGTTGTGGGATATTGATAAATTTGCGAAGGAAGATATTTCGGAAGAAGAGCTTGAGAGGCTGATAGGAAGCCTTAAGGACCTTCAGACTGATTTGGAGGAACAGAGGCAGGAGGCGGATGCCGACCTCCGCAAAATCAAGAAAGAAGAACGTGAGGCAAGGGATGAGCTGAAAGCCTTGAAACAGGGGAAGAAGGCGTATCCAAAGGAATTGGAGGAGGCAAGGTATAAGCTTAGAGGACGCCTTTTAGAGCGCTGCGGGAAATTCGTCAATGTGCAGATTCTTGCGGATCTCTTAGACCTGAAAGATGAACGATGGCAGAATGCGGTCGAAGGATATATGGGAAACAACAAACTGCTGCTCATCGTAGAACCGGCATATGCGAAGGCAGCCATGGACATATACCAGGAGATGGATAAGAAGAAATTCTTTCGGGCGTCTGTGCTGGATACAGAGAAGGTCATGAAGGAAGCACGCCCAGCGAGGAAAGGCTCGCTGGCGGAAGAGGTACTGGCGAAAGAGCCGTATGTACAGGCATATATTCATTTTTTCCTGGGAAATGTAATAAAATGCGAGACTGTGGAGGAATTAAGGGATAAGCAAATCGGCATTACGCCGGACTGTGTCCTGTACCACAGTTTCCGCATGCAGCATATCCACCCGGATAACTATACTCGGTGCGCTTACATCGGTGAGGTTAGTATGCGGCAGCGAATCCGCCGTCTGGAAGAGCAGTGCCAGAGGCTGCAGGAAGAACGGCTGCCGCTGCAGGAGCAGCTAGAGGAAATCCGTCAAACGATGGAGTTAGAGCAGCTTGGCCAGCCCATAGAGGATTATCTGGGGTGGCTTGGGGATATTCGGGAGATTCCGGACAAGCTTGGGCAGAAGAACCAGCTTGCAAAAAAAATACAGAAGTTAAAGAGTGAGTCTGTAGATGCCTGGGAGGAGCAGAAGCATAAGCTGCAGGAAAAGCAGGAGGCAAAGAAAGCTCAGGTTGTCAAGGTACAGGAGGCTGTCTGGAATTACCAGAAGGAGATTGAGAAGCTGAATGAAGAGCTTTTGCAGGCAGAGGCTTTCATTGTGGAGCAGCGTCGTAAGCTTTGGGGTGAGTCAGGAGAGAGGGCGGGTATATCCGGCGGAGACATCGGTAGTTTAGCGCCGTATGAGGAGGAATTTCAGCAATACCTTGCAGGCAAAAAATCTGTGAATTACGATTACCTTAAGCGTCAGAGGTTATCAGACCTCTACTCGATGCGGGAGGCCGAGGAAGAGGCTTACCAAAACTTAGTGGAGGAACGCAGCAGTTATGTGCGAAATTACCCGAATCGGACCTTCTCCACAGCCATTCGAGATAATAAACCTTACGAGGATTTATTAGAAAATCTCAGATGCGACGAGCTGGAGGCGTTTCGGGAGTCAGCAAAAGAGCAGGCGCGTTCTGCTGTAGAGCATTTTAAGGACGACTTTATTTTCAAAATCCGAAGCGCCATCCGGGAGGCATATCAGAGGAAGGATGAGCTGAACCGGATTATAAGTGGGCTGGACTTTGGGAAGGATAAGTATCAGTTCGTGATTACGAAGAATAAAGGGGCGGACGGAAGGTACTATAAGATGTTCATGGACGACGCATTACAGCTGCATCCGTCCCAGCTTACGGATACCATGGAGAACCAGCTCGACATGTTTACCATGGAACATGAGAACCAGTACAAAGAGCTGATGAACGAGCTGATTCATGTGTTTATCCCGCCGGACAATGCAACTTCGGAGGAGCTTAATGAGGCGAAAAAGAATATGGATAAATACGCAGATTACCGTACTTATTTGTCTTTCGATATGCAGCAGATTATAAAAGGGCAGAAGGATATGGCCATCGGGCTTGGCAGGATGATTAAGAAAAATTCCGGCGGTGAAGGACAGAATCCATTGTATGTTGCTCTGCTGGCGAGCTTTGCTCAGGTGTATAAGATCAACACTTCGGCGAAGATTAAGCGGAATCCGACGATTCGCCTGGTAGTGTTGGACGAGGCGTTTTCTAAGATGGATGCGGAGAAAGTGGCAAGCTGTATTTCCCTGATTCGGGGACTTGGATTTCAGGCGATCATCAGCGCCACTAACGATAAGATACAGAATTATCTGGAAAATGTGGATAAGACTTTTGTATATGCCAATCCTAATAAGCGGCATATATCGATCCAGGAGTTTGAGCGGAAAGATTTTGGAGAATTGAAAGAATAAATGAAAAAGGGGGAGGCTGCGGTAAACAGCCTCCCCTGTCCGGTTGTTCTCCCTATTGGTTGGTAACTGTAGAAATAATAGGCTTTCCATCGCGGTCAAGCAGCGGTGATAATCCGCCTGCGCTGCCGGTGTGATGGTATAAATAATTCACTCCAGTTACTTTATCTACCCAAATTTCCATAATATTCAAGGTGCCTTGTGAGTAGACTATTTCAAACCTGTCTTTTTTCATTGTCTGTCTCTCCTTTCAAGTTCCCGAAAAAAGGGACTTTCATATTTTGTATTATACTAAAAAAGTCTCAGCATTTCAAGTATCTTACGAGGGCTGCCATGCAGGTAAAAAGTTACTGCGCTGTTTTGGGAGGAATCAGTTTAGATATTTGATTGCGGACGTAGGATGTGTTATCATAAGCCCAAAGATTTTGGTGAGGAGGTTCATCCATGAAGGTAGAAAGAATGTGGTATGATTGTCTGATTATAGATGATGAGAAACTTCTTGCGGATAGCACAGCGGAATATTTTAATCTTTTCGGAGTCAAGACGAAGGCAGTATACGGTGTTGCGGGATGCCGAGAATTTTTTGAGAGAAATACGGCCGGGCTTTTGCTTCTGGATATCAATCTAGAGGACGGCAGCGGTTTTGAACTATGTAAAGAGCTCAGGGAGAAGACGGAGATTCCCATTTTATTTATCTCCGCCCGTACCAGTGATGATGACAAGATTATAGCCTTCCATATCGGAGGGGATGATTACGTTCAGAAGCCCTATTCTTTGAGCGTCCTGCTTGCAAAGGTTAAGACGGTACTAAAACGTTTTGGACATAGTGGGACACCAAGAGATACCGTATATTCCGACGGGCGGCTTGCCGTAGACTTTCAGGCAAAGCAGGTATCTGTCGCTGGAAATGTTGTCAAGCTTACAGCGCGGGAATTTAAACTTCTGGCATATCTAATCAAGAATGAAAATAGGGTACTCTCCAAACAGGAATTGTTTGAAGAGGTCTGGGAGGACAGGTTCACTGCCGATGGGACATTGAACGTGCATATCCGTAAGATCCGCGAGGCAATCGAGCGAAATCCCGGCAAACCAGAGTATATTATTACAGTCTGGGGTGATGGTTATAGATTCTGCGGAGGTTCAAACTCTTGAAAAGAGAAGGGAAAAATACTTTTTTGATTGGATTACTGATTCTTTTTGCAGTAGAAGTGACGGCTGTGTTCCTGTTTGCCTTTAGGGAAACGGATGAACGGCAGGATTCTGTTCTGGTAAACGAGGCAGTCCAGACAGTCCAGGCAGACTGGGAGAGTCTCGTTGGCGGCAGGAAAGAACACGAAAACCAGACAGAGCTTGCGTATGTCGTGCTGGATATGGACGGAAGGGTTTTGTTTCGAACCGCACCAGGGCTTAGCGAAAGTATCAATAGGGCTGTGCTTCACAGAGATACCATTCTCGATCTCACGGTCGGCGGCCAGATTGTGGGGAAGCTTATCATTGAGAATGACAGCGGCCAGATTTACAAGAAGCAGAAACAGACGTTTACCCTCGTAATGTTGGCGGCTATGCTCCTGCAATGCGGTATCTGTATCGGATATTTTGCTTATATAAAATGTGTGATCATAAGACCCTTTCAAAAACTAAAGGGCTTCGCACAGCGTGTTGCCGGCGGCAATCTGGATATTCCGCTTACAATGGACAGGCAGAACCTTTTCGGCGCATTTACGGAGAGTTTTGACATCATGCGTTCAGAACTAAAAAAAGCGCGGATTGCGGAGGCGAAAGCCAATGCCAGTAAGAAGGAGCTTGTTGCGAAGCTGTCCCACGACATCAAGACGCCTGTCGCTAGTATTAAGGCAGCGTCCGAAGTAGGGGCGGCGCTGGCTGACAGCGAAAGGGTTAAGGATAACTATACACAGATTATCCGCAAGGCAGACCAGATTAACGAACTTATTACCAACCTGTTTACGGCAGCTTTGGAGGAGCTTGAGCAGCTTGCGGTGACGCCTGTGGACATGGGGAGCGCAGCCCTTCAGGAAATGCTTGAAAGTGCGGATTATCTTCATCGCGGGGCGGTTCCGGAGATACCAAGCTGTATGCTGTATGCAGATCCTCTCCGGCTTAACCAGGTGTTCGACAATATTTTTGCAAATTCTTATAAATATGCTGATACGAAGATTGAGGTTACGGCACGCAGGGAAGGAAGGCGGCTAATGATATGTATGGAAGATTATGGGGGCGGCGTCCGTGAAGAAGAGGTGCCGCTTTTAAAGGAGAAATTTAAGAGGGGGAGCAATGCGGGAAATGTGGAAGGCGCTGGGCTTGGGCTTTATATTTCGGATTATTTTATGAAGGAGATGGGGGGAGAGCTTGTGATAAAAAATGGCGGGCATGGATTGGAGGTGACTGTGGGAGTTCTTTTGGACCCTAAAAATTCGGCAGATCCAGAAAGCCACTTTTAAATTGTATCTTTTTATAGTATAATATAATTTAAATAGTTCCAATTAGCTGCGGTTTCTTCCAAGGATAAGGCAGGAAGGAAGGTTTAGAGCAATATGATAATCCAAACCAACATACCGGCTATGTTTGCGCTGCGGCAGAAGAAGAGTACTGACAATTCAGTTGCAAAGAATTTGGAAAAGCTCTCTTCGGGTTTTCGGATTCGGAATGCGGCGGATGATGCGGCAGGCCTTGCCGTATCGGAAAAGATGCGCGCTCAGATTACCGAGCTGGAACGCTGCGAAATCAATGTTTCCGAGGGAATCGACATTGCACAGAGCGCAGACGGTGCACTAGAAGAGGTAGACGAGATGCTGCGCAGGGCCAGAGAACTGTGTCTGCAGGCGAGCAACGGCACCTACACCGACCAGGAACGCCTCTACATGAGTGAGGAGATTAACCAGCTCTTTGGCGAGATTGACCACATCACGTCGACCAGCAGGTATAATACCATTCCCCTCTTCCGCAGTATTCCCACTGACTCCAACGACCCTGTTTATCTCTATCTGGAAGAGTTCAACAAAGTTGCGGATCAGCAATTGTGGGGCGAGATGGACTTTGTGAAAGACGAGAAGTTTGGCCCGCCCGCTGATCCCACCCCCGCAACCGTTACATTCCAGCTGGAGGACGACATAGGAACGAGCTATGCGTCAGTGCTGGACAAAAGATCAATTAAAATCGGCAGCACTATGTACACTTTCCGGGCAGACGTCGATAGAAACCTCTCTGGCAACCCAAGTATCATTTCAATCAAGAATATCCAGACGGTCAAGGAGGCGATGGAGAAGCTTGCCGACTTCCCTCATATCGACAAGGTAACCGTAGATGCAACCACTAACAAGGTAACCCTTACGGGAAGTTTGGACGACCACTATTATACTGTTCAGGCGAATGGAACCTCTTCACAGTATCGGGCGCCGAAAGGAACAGGGGAAGGTAAAAATGGCTGGGTAGTACAGAATCCGGCGGGAGTGGCGTCCCTCGGAGAAGTGGACGGTAATGGTATTACAAACAACCAGCCTGTGTATGGAACGGATTTATCCCTTTCCTTTGATATGTCCAATGTCAAAGAGCCGATCGACATTGCTAATTTGAGAAGGAATACACTAAGTATTTACATAGAGGGAGTCACTACTCCACACAGCTTAGATATTCCTTACAGCCAGATTTTTACTCAGACCACAGGTACGATTACGAGAGATGATTTCGCCAATGCAGTTATAAACAAGCTTAAAAGCACGGCTCCCCTTGACGGCGCCAATACGACGATAAACTATACGCCGCCCAATCTGGAGATTCACACACAATTTCCCGCCTCCGCTTCTGACGGTTCGAAGCGTTCGGCGTACATCACGGAATCGACAGAGGGCAGACAGGAGGATCCTTTGGGACCGAAATGGCAGACTAGCGCGCCCACTTTCACTACGAGTACCACCCCGCCCTCCGCAGAGGTAGGAGGTACCTTTACTGTAAATATTCCTGACGCCAGCTCCTTACATGTACCGTTCTCCTTCCAGTTGGGATCCTTTTATCATGTTTTTTATGACAGCACAAACCCGGACACCCAGATAAAAACAGACGGAACAACGATATTCAGCACCGGAGACTACTACACGAATAAGTATGATATAAGCGGCAAGACACCGGCTCAGATTCGTGAAATAGTGGTGAATATGATCAAGAATAAAGGCGGCGGTTCTGTAAAAGAGCAGGGTAATTCGTTGATTTTCACCTCGAATCCGAACACCTCCGCCCCTAGTTTTACAATCCAGGGGAGCAGCGTGGTGGTTAAAACCGCGATACCGTCCAGTAAGCCTGTGCTGACGGGAAGCACCATTCTTTTTAGCCAGGAAGTGTCCGTTCCTTTTTCTGTAGAGAAGCCTTTTGACGCCTCCAAGCTCATCGGAAAAGGCTTCGGTCTCAGCAACGGAAACAGCGACTACGTCTACAAGTGGGAATTTACCGACGGAACGAGCCTGCGGTCAGACTACCGTGATATGGATATTTCCGGCTGCACCAGCATTTCGGATCTTGCCGCCGCTATGGAAGCAGCCCTCCGAGCGACAAACGAGTTCAACGACTGCAAAGTTGAAGTGGATGAAAGCCAGACTCCCGCAGCCTTATCCATAAAGTGGCAGCGAAAATGCAATTACAACAAAGTATCGGTTACCGATGGCGCGGAGGGCGTGTCGGGGATTATGAAGGGAGGCCCCGAGAAGTTTTCCGGCGGAACTACCGTGGGTCACGAGCAGAAAATTCTGGATTTCTCCTCGATTAATACCAATAACTTGGATACCCTGTTGGGCAAAGGATTCCGGGTTAATTGTGCAACCTGCGAGGGGGAATATATCAACGTATACTTTTGCTGGAAAAACGACGGAAGCGCGCCTCCGTCCTTCACCCATGACGTCGTCATCAACGGGCAGACTGTGACCCGTACCATCCACAATATCCCGGTAGAGCTGTCTAAAATCACCAGCGGGGATCAGATTGTGAAGAGCATCGTCGATCAGGTGAAGCCAAGCCTCAACCATTATACGGATATGGAAGTGGGCGACCCGTCCACCTCCCTGGTCATTCAGGACAAACGTCTGGGCAAGATCTTTGACGTTACGACAGGGCAGGAATACATCGGTTCTGTGGAAAGCGGCGTGTTTACGAATTTTACCTACAAGGTAACAAAGGAAGAGATTGCTCCGTCTGAGCCGGGCGAAGGACAGTTGTTGGATTTCCGGATCAGCGAAGTCTCTATCTATGCGGGACATAACCCGGAGCCTGAGTTAATTCCCATCCACCTGCCCTTCCTGTCCCTGACACAGTTAAGGCTGAATCCGCCAAAGCTGGTGGATCTTACAGATAAAGACCAGAAGCCTTTAAGCCTGCTTAAGAAGATCGACTGTGCCCATGACAGCATCGCAGACATCAGGGCGGTTATGGGGGCAGACTACAACCGTTTAGAGCACGCTTATCAAGCTTTGACCAATACTACCGTCAACTTAAAAGATGCAGAAAGCCGCATTCGGGATGCGGATATGGCAGGCCTTATGATGGAAAAGATTAAAAACGACATCTTAAGGGAGCCCCAGCAGAGCATCATTGCCCAAGCCAGCAAACGTCCTGAACTTGTGCTTCAAATGCTTCGTTAAGAATCCACTCATCAGAGAACCGCAGGATACTTTCCTGCGGTTCTTGAATGTGCGTCTTTGTTTAGGGAGTAAGATATTTAAGGAATCTTTAAGGATTGCCTAAAGACATATAAGATTTAAAAAAATAAAATAGAACGTGTAATTGATAACTACCCGTAGTAAAGGAAGAGTTGATATGAAGAAAATATTACTGAAAACCGAGAATCTAAGCAAATCCTTTTCAAGCGGCGGAAGCCTGCAGCACGTTCTTAGAAATATTGATCTTGAATTGTACCAAGGAGATTTTACCGTGATCATGGGCGCGAGTGGGGCAGGAAAATCCACGCTTTTGTACGCCTTGTCAGGAATGGATACGCCCACCCTTGGCACGATTACCTTTGGGGAGCGGGTGATCTCCAATCTGAACCAGGACGAATTGGCCGTATTCCGGCGCGGCCATTGCGGATTTGTATTCCAGCAGATCTACCTGATCGACGGAATGTCCGTGACGGACAATGTCATGGCGGCGGGGCTGCTTGTAAGCAAGGATAAGAAAGCAATCCTCGCAAAGGCAAAAGAATTATTTGCAGCTGTGGACATCTCTGAGGAAACACAGAAGAAGTTTCCCACCCAGATATCAGGCGGGGAGGCCCAGCGGGCGGGAATGGTGCGGGCGTTGATTAACAGTCCGGAAATCCTGTTTGCCGACGAGCCGACGGGAGCGCTTAACTCAAAAACCGGGCTGGGCGTGCTGGATACGCTGACCCGCTTCAATGAGATGGGGCAGAGCATCGTCATGGTGACTCACGATATGCGTTCCGCAAGGCGCGGCAACCGGATACTTTACTTGAAGGACGGCATAATTCTGGGAGAGTGCGATTTGGGAAAAGCTGGTTTGCCGGACGACGCAGGCAGACAAGAAAAGCTTGCCGCTTTCCTTGCGGAAATGGGGTGGTAGAAATGGGGAAAAGTTTTCTTCTTGCCCGGTCTAACCTGAAAAAGGCAAAGGGGCAGACCGCAGCCATTATTGTACTTATATTTCTCGCGGCTCTCATGCTGAACCTGTGGCTTTGGCTGTCCCTGGATTACAGGGAGAATTTCAAACGCTGTCACGACCGGCTGAACGCGGAACACGTCACGTTAGCGATCGACGGCGGCAGCAGGGAGGTAGAGGATTTTCTTGAGGATACCTTAGAGGAGGATACCCGTACGGCGGAATATTTTATGGATTCTGTCATGCATATGGTGGGAACGTTCGAGTATAACGGCGGTGAAATGAATTCGGAGCTTATTTTCTTTGAGAAAGAAGCCGCCCTATCACGTCCGATAGGCAGGATAGAGATTGTTGAGGACAGTGAGTATACAAGGGGAGTCTATATGCCCAACCTGTACGAATCAGACGAGATTGCCATAGGAAAGACCATAGAGCTTTCAATTGGGAATAGAAAGATGTCGTATACTGTGTGCGGTTTTTTCAACAGCGCCATGACAGGCTCTCACAATTGCGGTCTGTGCGGGATTTTGATGACGGAAGACTGCTATCAAGAACTTAAGGAGACGGCATGTGCGCCTCAGGCAACGCTTTGCTCCATTCGGCTTAAGGACAAATCAGAAAGTGAAGATTACGACGCAATGCTGAAAGACGCTGTTTCTTCTCGGTTTGCGGCAGCCCGTACTGTGAGCAATACCTATGATCTGGTATCGCGTTCCCGCTATATTTCCCAGATGATATGTTCAGGGATAATGAGCGCGATGGCATTTTTGATTCTTCTCATTGCCCTTGTTGTGATTGCGTCCAATATCGTCAACTACATTCAGGAGAATATGAAGAACTTAGGTGCTCTCAAGGCAATCGGCTACACCAGCCGGCAGCTCGTTTCATCTCTTCTTTTGCAGTTTACAGGAATTGCTCTGGCGGTTGCCCTTTGGGGCGCAGGGATTTCCTATGCGCTGTTTCCGTATATCAATAAGCTGATGGAATTACAGACGGGAATCCCCTATGAGATTCGGTTCCTGCCAATCCCGTTTTTTCTGACGCTTGGGGTTTTAGGCGGGGCGGTTTCGTTTGTGGTATGGATATCTTCGCGCAGAATCCGGAAAGTAGAGCCAATCGTTGCGCTTAGGCAGGGAATAAAGACCCACACGTTTAAGAAAAACCATGTTCCTCTGGAAACCACACGGGCAGGGCTTAACCTTGCGCTGGCGCTTAAGACGGCGTTTTCCGGCATGAAGCATAATGTGACGGTGTGCATTACCATGCTTGTGTTATCGCTTGTGGCCGTATTTTCAGGGGTGATGTTTGAAAATATGATTACAGATATGACGCCGTTTTTAAATATGATTGTGGGGGAGACTGCAGATAGCTGTATCAATGTGGAGGCAGAGGCCGAGAAAGAGTTTCTGGATAAAATGGCTGGGGACCAACGGGTAAGCAAGCTCTATCTTTATAACAGCGTCCAGATGCTCCATGTGGGCGGCGACGTTCTGATGGTTACGATTACCGATGATTTTTCCAAGGTAAATAATCAGGAAGTGATAGTAGAAGGAAGATTTCCCAAGTATGACAATGAGATGGCGATTGCCGCAAAATATGCAGAAGAAAGGAAGCTTAGAATCGGGGATGAGATTAAGCTTACGGCAGACGGCAAACAGGGCGGATATATCATATCAGGATTTGTGCAGATCACCAATAATCTTGGGAAAGACTGTCTGCTGACAAGAGCGGGCTACGAACGGATGGGGGAAATGCAGAATACAAGCTATTACCTCAACCTTACGGACGGTACGGATATAGGGGCCTTCAACACGGAAATGAAAGAAAGTCTTGGGGATAAAGTAAACGCGACGATTGATATTGAAGCAACGGTCGAAAGCGCGGCCTCCATCTATGTTCTGCTGATGAAGATGATTGTGTTTGCCGTTCTTGCGCTGAGCGTAGTGGTGATTACCTTCGTGCTGTACCTGCTTGTGAGGACCATAGTCAGCAATAAGAAACAGGAATACGGGATTCTGAAAGCCCTAGGTTTCACGACGGGACAGTTGATCCTGCAGACGGCTCTTTCCTTTATGCCGGCAGTGGTTCTCTCTGCCGTTGTTGGAGTGACTGTGTGCAGCTTTATTATTAATCCTTTAGCCGCTTTGTTTTTAAAGGATATCGGGATTGTGAAGTGTACGTTCAAAGTTCCGATTGGGTACAATATCCTTGCGGGGATAGGGATGATCGGGGCGGCGTTTGGGATCGCGTGCCTGTTATCCATGAAGATAAAGAAGATTACGCCCAGGGCGCTGCTTGCGGGAGAGTAAGAAAAATATGCAAGGGGCTTCTGCGATAAGCAAGATTTATGCTTAGTGCAAAGGCCCCTTATGCAGTGTGCCGATGGAAGGGTGAGACATCAACCGATATCTTTTCTGCTCCTTAGATACAAATTAAGGGAGTAAGCAGCCGGCAGAATGAGGATGACCGCGATCACTGCCGGCAGTACCCAGCTTAAGCGGAGAAAGGCATTGAGGATACACAGGATTCCGGCCCCGGCGTACAGACGTCCCGAGAACCGGTGTGTGCAAGTCCAGTTATTTTCATCCGCCAGCGTCCATGGAAGTTTGATGCCCACCGTATAATTCTGGCGGCACTTAGGCAGGTAATTCCCAATCAGGAAAAAGATAACCCCCATCATCAGGTTTATAAAAAATGCAGAATTTAGCCAATCTGCCATAGAAAGCTCAAGTGCGTACCCATAGACGCCAGCGCAGCATACCAGTGAGCATACCGGACAGATAAGCAGAACCAGCCGGTACATCTTCGGACTGATATTCTTGTACTTTGGGTCGATTGCGGTACAAAAGGCACATAGAAGGTGGGCCGCAAATATAAATGCAGGAATCCCCAGAACGGCAAAGGTCTTAGAGCTAAATCCGTTGGGCGTGCCGTCGGATGCGAAATGCGTGGCAATTGTGTCCGGAAGCCGGTTCCAGCATAAGATTCCGATCAGTATGGGCAGTAATGTGACAAGGCTGGTGAGCAGTATCAAAATGCGATGGCTTTGGAGCATAGACTGATTCCCCTGGTCCATATTCATTCCGTCTCTTTTATTCATGATTCATTTCCTCCTTTTAAATTAGAAAGCCAGGCCATCAATTCCTCCACCACGGAAGTATTCAGTTCATAGTATACAAAATTCTTGTATTTTGATTCATAAACCAGATCTGCTTTTTTCAAAATTCCCAGGTGGTATGAGATGGTGGCGCCGGTCATGTCAAAATGACTCCCGATTTCTCCGGCTGACATAGCTCCGGATTTCAGCAGCGTAAGGATTTCACGCCGGACGGGGTCGGATAACGCTTTGAAGGTCTGTCCGAAACTCAATAAGCATCCCTCCTGTTTAATAAGTATTTAGAAATATTTCTAAATAGATAATAACACTGGCACATGAAAATAGCAAGAGCTATTTAGAAAAAAATCTAAATAGTTAATTATGTTAAATAGATATATAACGGAAAGAAAGTAAGAGATTAAGGGATGACATTTTTAACTGAAATATATATAATAATTATTATATATATTAAACTGGACGGCCCAGACAGTACATTTTTGCTGAGGCGTCAAAGAGACATGAGAAAGAAGGAGTGTAAATGAGATTTACCATTGAGCATCTATCGAAACATTTTGAGAAAAAAGAGGTTCTTCGTGATATTGATTTTATATTTGAAAGCGGTAAGATCTACGGGCTTTTAGGACGAAACGGTGCGGGCAAGACCACGCTGTTTAACTGCCTGAACCGTGATATGAAGGCGGATGGAGGCAGATTTTTTCTGGAGGCGGACGGACAGAGACGGGACGTCGTACCGGAAGATATGGGCTATGTGCTGTCTACTCCTACGGTGCCGGAGTTTCTGACGGGGCGGGAGTTCTTGAAGTTCTTTATAGATATCCATGAAGAGCAGCTCAAGGATTTAAGGAGTTTGGATGAATATTTCGATTACATGGGTATTTTCCCTGAGGATAGAGATAAGCTTTTAAAAGATTATTCCCACGGGATGAAGAATAAGATGCAGATGCTGGTCAATATCATTACAAAACCGAATCTCCTGCTTCTGGATGAACCTTTGACGTCTCTTGACGTGGTGGTTGCGGAGGAGATGAAGCAGATCCTTCGGGAGCTGAAAGAGGATAGAATTATTATCTTCTCTACCCATATTATGGATCTTGCGCTGGATCTGTGCGATGAAATCGTGCTGCTCAACCACGGGGAACTTGAGAGCGTAGACAAGACGAATCTTAACAGCAATGAGTTTAAAGAGAAGATTCTGGCGGCCCTAAGGGAGCCTGAAGCGCGGCAGACATACTAGAAGCTTACCTGTGAAGCTTGAAAAAGCATGAGGAGAAAGGCATGAATAAAACGTTTAAAATAGCATTTTCCATAAAGAATACTTACCGTGTCAACACGATTCTCTATTCTCTGAAACAGATTCCACTTATCAAACGGATACTGCCCCAGGAGTTATACCGCGATCCGGATCTTAAGCTCGTTGGAAATATCATATCCGGAATCTGGGAGTTCATCAAGGCATTTCTGGGGAAATTCCTGTTTTTCCTGCTGATGGTCACAGCTCCTTTGTTGTTGTATGAGACAGGAGAAAAAAGAGAAATATTTCTTCATATCTTTGTACTGCTTACTCTGATAGGGGCATGGCTGAATACCTATATTTTTAATCCGACCAAGGATAAATACTATGCGCTGATTTTACTTGGCATGGATGCAAGGGAGTATGCGCTGGTTACCTATAGCTATGAGATGCTTAAGATAGTGGCGGGTTATCTGGTTTTTGGCCTGAGCTTTGGGATTAACTGCGGACTTTTGGCGTGGCAATGTCTGCTGCTGCCCTTTGCTGTGGCGGGTATGAAGTTAGGGGTGGTCGCATATTCCCTGTGGAATTATGAGCGCACGGAAATTGCGGTAAGTGAGAATCAGGTGGGGGCAAAGGAGTGGATTATCATCGCCCTTTTGCTGGCGGCGGCGTATGGGCTTCCGTTTCTGGGAGTTGTCATTCCGGAAACAGTGAGCGTGGGTCTGATGGTATGCGGTATCCTGGCAGGGCTTCTGTCTCTCAGGAAGGTATGGAGGTTTCAGGAGTATAGGGATGTCTATCAGCAGCTTCTCACGCAGTATATAGGTCAGGTGGAGGATGCCAAACGCGCGGCAAAGCGGCAGAGCGAAAACGTAATCCGGATTGACAAAGGGCAGGGCAGCAGCCGGAAAGGGTTCGAATATCTGAACGAGATTTTCATCAGGCGTCACCAGAAGATACTCTGGAAATCCTCGGTACGGATTGCAGAGATTTGTTTGGGGGTTGTGTGTGTTGTGGTTCTGGGAATCTGGTTTATGCCGCAATACAAAGAGATTGTGAACCGGCTTGTGCTGACAAAGCTGCCGTATTTTGTTTTCGTGATGTATTTTGTGAACCGGGGGACAGGGTTTACCAATGTGCTGTTTATGAACTGCGACCACAGCCTTCTCACCTACTCCTTTTATAAACGTCCGGAATGTATCTTAAGACTGTTCAGGATTCGGCTCTGGGAGATTATGAAGGTCAATCTTCTCCCGGCGGCTGTGATTGGCGCGGGGCTTGCTTTGCTTTTGTATCAGTCAGGCGGGACAGAAGAGCCGATGAATTATGCCATACTAATCGTTTCGATATTGAGCGTCAGCATGTTCTTTTCCGTACACTATCTGACGATTTACTATCTTTTGCAGCCTTATAATGCAGGGACGGAGATTAAGAGCGGGACTTACCGTATTGTGGTGACGGGAACCTATTTTTTCTGTTATTATCTCATGAGGCTTGAAATGTCTGCGTTAGCGTTCGGGCTTGGAACGGTTATTTTCTGTGCCGCTTATTGTCTCATAGCGTGTGTGCTGGTTTATAAGCTGGCGCCGAAAACCTTTAGGCTTCGCGCCTGAGGTTTTCGGCTGTGTATAGGAGTGAGGGAGAAACAGGAGGATAGAAAATGACTTTCTTTGAGGTTTTTTGTGGGAATATGCTGAGTGTAAGCATGGAAATGATTTTTTATTTGGCTGCGGCAAGACAGCTTTTTGGCAGGATTCCGTTCAAGAACAGAAAGCATCTATGGAATATTATCGGCGCGCTTTTGGCGTATCTGCTTTATTTTGCGCTGGCGGCTACAATTTTCCTTAAGTCAGGATTATTTTCGTGGCCGCATAACGGTGGAGAAGTCATAATCTCGTACGCCATCATATTCGGGCTGATGCTGGTTCTTAAGACGTCATATCAGAAACCCTTCAAAGTCTGTCTGGCGACGTCGGTCTTTATGAGGATTTTATATGATGTGGGATGGAATCTGGCAGATGTATGTACGCCTGACCGGTTTTATAACTTGAGTATTATGTCGGACAGAAGGGCATATTTATTCTTTGAGTGGATTTTGCTTCCGATGGGTTTTTGTGCGGTAATTCTACTGTTAAATAAAACAAATTCAAGAGAGCTGTTTAGACAGTGGGAGGAACAAAAGCCTAAGACAGGAGTTCTGGTTTTTCTTGGACTTTATCCGATTCTAAGCCAGACCATACAGGAGGTGGTGGATATTAGTGCAAGGGAGATGGGATATAACCCTGCTACGTCTGTAATTTTCCTTTTGATTGTATATATGATCTTTATCTATACAGGGCGGGAGGGAATCCAGCAGAAGCGCATTGAAGACCAGAGTGTGAGCCTTAGCCAGCAGGGGGCGTATATTGAGAATCTTGAAGGGCTGCAGCGGGAGGTGCGCAAGTTCCGCCATGATTTTAAGAATATGATGTCGGGGATGTATCTGCAGGCGGAAGAGGGGAACCTTGAGGCTCTCCAGAATTATATCCATGAGATGACGGAGGATTTTGACCTGCAGGTAGGCAGCCAGATACGTCTTATGAACCAGCTTGCTAATATCCGTGTGACGGAGGTGAAGGGCTTGTTTCTGGAGAAAATGAAAACTATGCAGGAGGAAGAGATTCACTGGGAGCTTGAGGTGTTGAAGCCCTTTGAGTCTACCAGGATTCGCAGTACGGATCTGTGACGGTGCCTGGGAATCCTTTTGGATAATGCCATGGAAGAGGTGCAGGGCAGGAAGGACGGACAGATACATATCATGATCAGCAGTCAGAGTGGATATACTACATTCCGTGTGAAAAATACGCTGTACTCAGCCGTCGATTTCCATAGGATAGGGACGCCTGGCTATTCTACCAAGGGGAAGGGCAGGGGAATCGGGCTTGACAATTACAAGAATATATTA
Organism: Lachnospiraceae bacterium; assembly: GCA_011960625.1. Taxonomy (GTDB): domain Bacteria; phylum Bacillota; class Clostridia; order Lachnospirales; family Lachnospiraceae; genus Sporofaciens. The sequence goes on from BLMJ01000232.1 coordinate 33,044, forward strand.
GGGAAGTATGACAAGACGCTGCCGCTTACGACGATACAGGATGGGTATTTTATCCAGGAGTTAAAAGTTCAGGAGATGTGAATATGGGACCGTTGAGGCATCACAGATGCCAGTTCAGGCATTTTCCGTTTGAGAACGTAAAAAATCGTATAAAATAAAGCTGTTGAATTGATTTGGAAGTAAGGAGGAGCAAAAGATGGGTTCAAAAACAGAAAAACGGCAGCTTTATATTTTTATTGCGATCGCATACGGGATACCGTACTTGTTAGGGCTTTTGATGTGGTATGGAAGTTTAAACCAGTTGGAGCTGAGCGCGTTTCCCTCTACACAGATGTTATATCCCGCGATGGGGGTTATGTTCGCGTTTCTTTTGACCCGCAGGGAAGATAGGGAAATGCCGCGGTCATTCTATATCTGTTTTATTCTGACGACGGTTATTTCCATCATATTTACGGTACTTTCCGTATGGAAGCCAGATACCGTGGTGACGATGCCGGGAGGGACGGCGCCGTTGTTCAGCTTGGCGGTTCAATATCTGATGGCGGCGGGGAGCATTATTTGCCTGATTTGTTTAATTGCGGCAGGGAAAAAGAAAAGGGCCGCTTATGGAATCAAATGGAGGAACTTTAGGGCTTCCGTAGGATGTATCCTGTTGTTTTTAGTTCTGTATTTAGCGAGGGTGGCGGTTTTTAACGGCTTGGCGGGACAGTTACAGGAGTTTGCCGCGATTATGACAAGCGCGGAGGCGTGGATTTATTTTGCAATCATGCCCTTGAATTTTTTGCTGGGATATATCGCCTTCTTTGGAGAAGAGTATGGGTGGAGGTATTATTTGCAGCCCATCCTTCAAAAGAAATTTGGTCTGCGAAAGGGCGTGCTGCTTCTTGGCGTGGTATGGGGACTTTGGCATCTGCCGCTGGATTTCTTCTACTATGTGACGCCGGAGTATGGAGTGATTATGACAGTGACCCAGATCATTAATTGTGTGACCCTTGGGATATTCCTTGGGTTTGCGTACATGAAGACAGAGAATATATGGGTGCCTGCAATCATACATTTTCTGAATAATAATCTGATCATGGTCGTTTCCGGAACGTTTTCCGCAGATGCGGTGGAAAATAACAGTATGTCTTGGATGGATATTCCGGTTACGCTTTTAATCAATGGGCTTATGTTTGGGCTATTCATCTTTGCGAAACAGTATCGCAGTGAGGAGCCGCTTGAGGTTACCGCCGCGCCGGCTGCGGCCTATAACACATCCGCCTTATAAAAGTTGTCTGAAATACCTGCAGCCGCGTAACGAATAAGAGAGGGGATTGGGGAATGATTCCGGTTTATATATGTGAGGATGATGCGAAGATTCGTGCTGAACAGAAGGAATATCTGGAAAAACAGATTATGATTGAGGGCTATGACATGGAAGTCGTGCTGTGCAGCGGGCATCCCCAGGAGATTATTCAGGCTGTGAAGGAGTCGCCGGGGCGGGGAATCTATTTTCTTGATATTGAGCTTAAGGGGGAGTCGATGGACGGCTTCGGACTTGGGCAGGAGATTCGGAAACTGGATTCCAGAGGTTTCCTGATTTATGTGACGGCATTTTCGGATCTGGCATTTGAGACGTTCCGTTATCATCTGGAAGCATTAGATTATATCGTGAAGGGAAATCCAAAGAAGCTTAAGAAAGGGCTTTGCCGCTGCCTGAAGGTGATTACTGAGCGTATGCGTAAGGAAAAGGGGGAGGAGAGGGAGTACTTTTCCGTGAAAGTGATGGACGTGGTTAAGCATATCCCTGTGGATGAGATTGTGTTTTTTGAAACCGCGGGCAGAACCCACAGAATTGAGCTGCATGGGTATCATGACCGGATTGATTTTATCGGGAGTATGCAGGAGTTGGAGGAGAAGTTCGGCGAGAGATTTCTTCGGGTACACAGGGCTTATCTGGTGAATGTAGCTCAGATTGCCGAGCTTAATCTGAAAGGGCGGGAGATTCTTATGAAAAATGGGGAGAAATGTATGTTTTCCAGGGGAATGAAAGGTGCGTTGCTGGATAGGATGTAGGAAACTTTTAAGGTAATTTGGGGCAGGGCAGGTACTACACTAACGTACCCGTCCTGCCCTTCGCTCTCTTGCGCGGTCAAGTGCCCGTTCCCGCCTTCTCGCCCGCTCTTCCAAGCGTTTTGCGACGCGGAAGGGCGCCAGCACAGTCCAGCATATGATGCGGACGAACAGGATCCCGAAAAAGGCTCCGATGCTGTCAATCATGACGTCTTTTTTCGACGGCCCCCGTCCGGCGACAAAGGACTGATGGTATTCGTCGCCTGCGGCGAAGCCTACGCATATAAGTCCGGCCACCACCATGAGCGCAAACCCTCTGAGTCCGTATACGTAGAACGGAAACGATACGGCGACAGCCAGCAGAAAATACTCGGTCATATGGGCAAGTTTCCGCACCGGATGTTCAATCCTGTGGGCATACCGGCTGATTTGCTCTTGCGTAAATCCCGTCTCCAGCACATCGTTCCCGATTTCGACAAGCTTGTAGCTTACCTTATAACTCAAATTTCCGGAAACCTCGCCGGTCTGTGCGGAAAAACTGTATATGACGTACATCATAAGCAGGGCGGGGAGAAAAGAAAAGGGTTTCAATATGTTTAATAAGAATTTGTTCATAGGGCACCTCGCTTCCTCGTTATATCCGTATGTATCAATCCTGTCTATCTGTCAATCCTGTATGTAAATTCATTGATATAAGCATGAGTTTGAAATACATACGGTAAAATATATGGTTAAGTGTGCCATATTTTCATGAATTTGTAAAGAAAAAGGACCCGGAAGCAAGAACTTCGGGGGTCTTTTCTTGAAAATAATCTGAAGGTTGAAATGAAAACACAAATTTCGGGGGGAAATGCTTTACAGCATGTTTTGTGTTCATAACCAATATACCATGAAGTAAAGTCTTTTTAAATGGTTTTTGCAGACAGAAATTCACGAAATAATTGTGTCTGAGGCACAAAAATGTTATACTGTATACAAACAGTGGTTGGAAATGAAGTTATTTTCACAGATAAAAGGAGGGGAAAGTGGGATGGCAGTTGCGTTAAAAGAATTGTATGCGGCAATTTCACCGCAGTATCATGTAAGATTACATACCAAGAGCTGCTTCGGAAAAATGATTGCATGGACGCATGTGGTGGAAGATATTGAGTTTATCTCCTCCCTGCATGGAGAGGAGCTGGTATTTTTTTCCGGATTAAGCTGCACTTCCGAAGCTTGGCTGAAAAGGTATATCACAGAGCTTGACAGACATCATGTAGGCGGGCTGATTATGTCATTTCGGGGAAAAGAGACATTTTCCCGAGAAATCATAGATTACTGCAATGAGATTCATTTTCCTGTATTTTCGGCCTCCTGGACGACGCCGTACATCGACATTATGCGCCTGTTTGCGGAGATACTCCTTAAAAATGAGCAGCGAGAGACGAATCTGATTGCGGCGTTTAAGAATGCCATCTACTATCCGGAGAATGAAGGTTCTTATCTGAGCCATTTTGAGAGAAATGGTTTCCTGAGAGATATGGAATATGTCGTGGTTATCCTAAGCTGTCATGCCTATGACGCTGAGACGGGAAATGAACGGTTGGACAAGATTGAGAAATCCATGCGTTTTATTCTGGAAAACATGATTGCTTACCAGGAGAAGGGCAGGCTTATCATTCTGACAGCAGGGTTTCCTCGAAAGAAAGTCTTGGAGGAGTTTCGGAAGCTGTGCAGGAAAGATCCCAAGGTATATGTAGGAATCGGTACGCTGGCAGTGGGAATCAGAGATATCCACAGATCTCATGAGAACGCATACACAGCGTACAGACTGACTAAGACTGCAATTCCCCGTAATCTGTTAAGTTATGATGAGCTGGGGATTTATAAGATTCTGGCGGATGTGAAAGAAGCGGCGATTTATCCGGAGTTTGTGAGCGAGACGGTTGGGGAGCTGATGAAGTATGACAGAGACAACCACACAGACTATATGAATATTTTGGAAGTCTACTTTGCAAATGACTGTAGTGCGGTACATACGGCTAGGGCGCTGTACTGCCATAAGAATACGCTGGCGTATAAGCTTAACAAGATTAAGAAGCTTTTGGGATATGATATATTGAAGAATGAGAACAGGGTCAAGATTATGGTGGCAATCTATATCTTGAGGCTTGGGACAGGGTATTTTTAGCAATGCTGGAAGCTTAGTGATAACAGGGTGCGTATAATGGGAAGAATAGGAAAAAATTAAAAAAATAGCGAAATTATATCTTGACTAAATGAAAAGCATTTGTTATACTAAATAAGTGCTTGAGCGTAGCATGTAATAAGGCGCAGTAGCCAAGTGGTAAGGCATGGGTCTGCAACACCCTGATTCACCGGTTCAAATCCGGTCTGCGCCTCTTTTAAAGAGTAGAAGAAAGGCTTAGAAGTAAGCAGTTCTTCTATTTTTTGTATACAAAAAAGTGAAATCTGCTCTGACAATTTTGTCATTTTATCCATATACATACTCCTATACTAATAAAGTACACCTGATGTACAATATAGTACATAGGGTGTACTTTGTTAATGGAGTGCATAGATGTCAGCGTCCCCTTTTGAAAGCCGAGAATTTAATCGGGCTGTTCATCAAAACGTCTGTCTTTAAAGTAATATTCTGCATCGTGTTCGTTGATTTCCCTGTATACTTTGCAAGGGCTTCCAAAGGCCACTACATTTGCCGGTATGTCCTTTGTCACGACAGAGCCCGCTCCTATTACAGAATTTTCTCCGATTGTAACTCCTGGCAAAACAATAACGTTTGCGCCAAGCCATACATTATCTTTAATTGTAATGGGAAATGAATACATACCGTCCAAGCGGTGCTTTGGATGGATAGGATGTCCGGTTGTACTCAGAGTAACGTTAGGGCCTATAAGGACATGTTTCCCTATCGTTATTTTCCAGTCGTCAATTAAAGTCAAATTCATATTCGCATAGGTACCGTCCCCTATGGATACATACTTCCCAACTGCCGCCGTAAGCGGCGGAACAATCCATACATCTTTTCCAACCTCTCCGAACATATCCTTGAGAAGTGCAGCTCGTCCTTCCATATCCTCTGGCGGTAAACTGTTAAACTGATTCACAAAACGCTTCGTGCGCGCCTGCAAGGCCATATTTTCTTCATCGTCGCCCCAAATATATCCTTTTTTCATTTTTTCTTGTTCTGTCATTTTATACCTCCTTAATCTCTGCATACTAAAAGTCAATGCAGGTTATAAAACTCATCTGCATTTTTTCATAGGTTCTGCTGTGCAATTCGGATAAAATCCTGTGCGTATACCGGAAGGTAGGCGCCCTTACGGTAAGCGATGGTCAGGGTACTGTAGGTCCCTTCATCCCCTACGGAAAAGCACAGAAGCTTCTGGGAAACATCCATATTTTTCATATAATTTTCCGGAATAAAACCAAGCCCTAGTCCTTTTTGGCACAGCTTGACACATGTCACGGTATTCCTTGTACGTATGGGAATAGGAGGCACAAGCCCGTATTTATCAAACAATTCCAGCGCGATCTGACCGGTAGTCTGTTCCGGAAAATGCAGGATAAAAGGTTCCTGTGCCAACAGCCCCAAGTCCATCCAAGGATATTCCTTTCCGTCCCTTTTTACGCCAAGCTTCGCCAGAGGATGTCCGGCAGGCATCACAAGCAGCACTTCTTCTTTCAGAAGAGTCTCATATTCCAGTTTGGGATGCGGTTTTGCTTCATTAAAAATTGCAAAATCAAGCTGATCATCCAACAATAATTTTTCCTGAATCGCGTAAGTCTCCTCCCTTAGATTCACACGGACACCCGGATACTGCCTATGGAACACCTCCATAATCTGAGGCACCATACAAGAACTGCGCATCAGCGGGAACGCGATGTTCAGCTCGCCTTCACTGCAGGAAGTCAGGTCTTTTAACTCCTTCTCCCAGTCCTGGTTTACCTCCAATACCTTTTTGGCATACTCCATATACCGGCGGCCAAGGTAAGTCGCTATATAGCTGTTACCGCTGCGGGCAAACAGTTTCCCGCCCACCTCCCGCTCAAGCTTCTGCAAATATTTGGTCAGCGTGGGCTGGGAAATATAAAGCTCCTGCGCCGCCTTGGTAAGATTTTGATGTTTCGCGATACATAAGATATAATTCATCTCCTTAAAATTCATGCCCCCTGCCCCCTGTCATGAACCATGCCGCCAATATTCCTGTTTGGCATAGTTTTTATGGAAAATATGAATTGGACATTCCATTTCCTACATCATACAATAAAACCTGAATAATTATCAAGAGAAAAGGAGTATTGCAAATGAAAAACTGGCTCGAAAAACAATTCAAACTGTCAGCATTCCAAACAGACATAAAAACAGAGCTTCTGGCTGGGCTGACCACCTTTGTCACAATGGCGTATGTCCTTGCGACGGTTCCTAATATTCTTGGCGGGGCGGGCTTGGATAAGCACGTCATACTCACAGCTATGGTGCTTCTGATCGTCCTGACAAGCTGTGCTATGGCGCTGTACACCAACCGTCCCTTCGCTCTGGCTCCAGGGCTTGGAAGTGTGGGAATCGTAGCGTCCATGATTTCCAACGAAGGAATCAGCGCGCCTATCGCCGCAGGCGTTATCTTCTGGAGCGGCGTCTTGTTCATCTTGATTTCCTTTCTGGGGCTTCGGGAAGCGGTAGTTCGGGTGATACCGGTGAGTATGAAGCATGCGGTCAGCGCAGGAATCGGACTTTTCATCGCTCTGCTGGGCGCAAAGAACTGCGGACTGATTGTGGCAAATGCAGATAAGAACAATCTTGCATTTGGAGATTTGACTTCCCCATCTGTGATTGTGGCTGTCATTGGATTCATTATCCTTCTTATTATAAAAGTGCGCAGCGTTCCAGGAGGAATGATTCTGGCAATCCTTGCCGCTACCGTGGTAGGGATTCCCTTTGGCGTGACGAAACTTCCGGAAAGCCTGTTTTCTCTTCCTGCAAATATTGGAAAACAGTTCCTTCAGGTTGATTTTCTTGGAGCGTTGAATTTTGCATATATTCCATTTTTGATTGCTCTGTTCGTACCGGATTTCTTCTCAACCTTCGGAACCGTACTGGGCGTGGGCGCAAAAGCAGGGTATCTGGATGAAGACGGCAATCTTCCGGATATTGACAAATGCTTCAAAGTAGACGCGGTTGCCACCAGCTTCGGCGCATTGTTCACTATGCCCAGCATGACCACATATCTGGAGTCCTCTGCAGGCGTGGAGGCAGGCGGGAAGACCGGACTTACGGTGGTTTTTACAAGTATTTTCTTTGCATTGTCGCTGTTTTTGGCTCCCTTTGCGCTGATTATTCCATCCGCAGCCACAGGTCCGGTTCTTATTTTTATCGGAATCAATATGTTAAGTGGAATGAGGAATGTGAATTACTCTGACATCACGGAATATGTACCCGCATTTATCTGCGTCACCTTTACGATTTTTGCAAATAATATTGCAAACGGGATCTGCGTGGCTCTGCCGGCATACCTGATTATGAAGATTGCCGCAGGCAAAATCAGGGAAATTCAGCCTGTGATGTACGTCCTTGTGGCAGTGTGCCTGCTGTATTTTTACACCATCGTATAAGCGGGAGGATACTTTATGGAAACCGTTTCTTTGCTTATAAAAAATGCAAAAGTATTCAATACATACCTTAAAAAATTCATACCTGCAAACGTCTCTGTGAAAGATGGGAAATTCTATTACATTGACCGGAAGCAGGATACAGACTTTTGTGCCGACGCCGTACTTGAGGCGGGGGGGATGTATATGATTCCCGGGCTTGTGGATATCCACATGCATATTGAAAGCTGCATGCTGACGCCCGAGCCCTTCGGGAGCTGCGTCGCTGCATACGGTGTGACCACGGTTGTATCCGAGCCCCACGAGATGGCAAATGTGAAGGGAACCCGTGGAATCCTGGAAATGATTTCCGCCGCAAAAAATGCGCCCATTGACATCTTTTACGGGATACCAAGCAGCGTGCCCTCCACGGACGAGGGGCTGGAAACCACAGGAGGAATCATTGACTGCAGTGCTATGAAGCATCTTCTTAATGAAGAGGATGTGGTCTGTGTCGGGGAGATTATGAATTACCGGCAGATTATACGGGAAAATGATTTGGAGATCACAAAGTTTCTGAATTATCTTCGTGAGGAATATCCGGGATATGTGATAGAGGGACACTGCCCGTCTCTTTTGGATTTAGACCTTGCCAAATTCTTATATCTTGGAATCGACGGGGATCACACGGAGCACACGCTGGAAGAAGTGAAACAGCGGATTGAAAATGGGATGTTTTTTGAGATTCAGGATAAAATGCTGAAACCGGAAATACTGAAATATATATGTGAAAACCAGCTTTATGAGTACTGCGGATTCGTCACGGACGATACTATGGCGGACGTCCTATACGAAAAAGGGCAGCTAAATTATGTGGTGCAAAAGGCAATAGAAGCCGGTTTTCCTTTGGAACAGGCAATCTACTGTGCTACCTACACGCCAAGCCAAAGGATGCATCTTTACGACAGGGGGGCTATCGCCCCAGGGAAACTGGCAGACTTTATACTGTTGGAAAATCCGGCTGTGATAAACCCAGCCTATGTGTATAAAAATGGGGTTCGGATATTCTGCCCAAAAGACAGGCAGGAGCCTGCAAAACCCTATCAATTTCCGGCAGATTTTTATCAGAGTGTGTGTATTGCGCCTGTGACTTTGAAGGATTTTCAGGTCATGGCGGATACGGACAAAGAGGAAGTTACTGTGCGCGTAATCGAGATACATCCTGACCGAACGCAGACCACGGAAAAGCTGGTCACTATGCCGGTGCGGGAGCGTATGCTGGATTGGAAGAACAGTGGATGTATGCTGGCGATGGTACTTGAGCGGCATGGTAAGAATGGGAATATTGGATATGGCTTTATCACCGGTTCATGCATGAAGAAAGGAACGGTGGCCACCACGTATTTCCACGACCATCACAATCTCTTTGTTGCCGGAGACAGCCCGGAGGATATGCTTCTTGCGGTAAAGCGGGTTACGCAATTGCAAGGCGGGTTTCTGACCGTTCGGGAGGGAAGGATTCTTGCGGAGCTTGCGCTGCCGGTATGCGGCATTCTTTCCGAAAATGGGATCAAGGAAACGGCCTCCAGGCTGAAAGCAGTTCGTGAGAGCATGGAGGAACTGGGCTATCGGCATAACAATCCGATTATGTCGTTGGGAACGCTTGGGCTTCCGGTCAGTCCGGCCCTGAAACTTACGGACAAGGGACTTGTGGATGTAAAGCTTGGGGCAGTAGTGCCGTTAATTGTAGAATAATGTGAAATAAACGTTGCCTCTGCTTTTCATTTTTTACAAAAAACCAGGCAGTATCATAGACTTTTTGAATATTATCTATTATAATGAATTTAGTAACTTTTTTTTGACAGTTTTTGTTGAAAATGACAAAGGTATATTTGAAATGTGAGAGGAGTTTTTTGTAATGAAACTGAAGTTGCGGGGAAAATTGATTTTAAGCATAGGTATTCTTATCTTTGTGGCGGTTTTGCTGATTTCGTCTTTGTCTTATATGGCTTTGCAGAGGGCATATGATAAGAATATTGACGCCGAGAATGAAAAACTGGATCAGATTATTGAGAGCCAGGTTGAGTGTATGATAGGGGTATTGCAGGCAGAATACGATAAGTTTCAGAATGGTGAGATTACTGAGGAAGAAGCCCTGGAGAATGCCAAGTATATTGTCCGTACCACCCGATACAATAAGGGAAGCGGATATTTCTGGGCGGATATGGCAGACGGTACGAATGCGGTACATATCAATCCGGATGTGGAGGGCACCAACCGATATGATACCCAGGATGAAAAGGGCAATTATTTCGTACGGGATACGATTGCAGCCGGAGATAAGCCTGAGGGAGGCTTTATTGATTTCTATTTTGCCAAATCCGGCGAAACCGAAGCCAAGGCTAAGAGAGGGTTTGTCAAGAAGTTTGAGCCTTACGGCTGGTATATAGGAACCGGAAATTATGAGGAGGATATGCTTCCTATTATTCAGGAAGAGCTGGATGCCGCCAACAAGTCCTGTTTTATAGCGTTAACGGTTACAGCTTTGTTCGGATTAACGATTTTCGTAATCGGTATTATTATAACCTCTGTCATTGCCAAAAAGATGGCGGATCCGATTAAGGCGGCGTCAGAGCGCCTGATTGAACTCAGTCAGGGGAATCTAACAGATGATGTGGAAGAGTTCCCGGCAGAAGATGAGATTGGGGATTTGACTCGCGCCCTGGCAAAGACGGTGAAGACCTGGCGCGAATATATTGGAGATATATCTGCGTCCTTGGCGGAGCTTGACAAAGGGAATCTCAGATTTGATATTGAGATGGACTATGTGGGGGATTTTGCACCGATTAAGGATTCCTTCCAGCACACCCTATTTAAGCTGAATGAGACGTTCCGAAAACTGAATATGAGCGCCGAGCAGGTGGCAAGCGGTTCGGAGCAGGTGGCAAGCGGAGCGCAGGCTCTTGCCCAGGGGACCACGGAACAAGCGTCCTCTGTAGAAGAATTAGCCGCAACTATCACAGAGATACATAAGCATGTGTCGAATAATGCGGAGAATGCAAAACAGACCAGCGGCCAGGCTTTAAACACGGCAACGGAGATAGAGCAAGGCAAGAAACAGATGGAGCAGATGACCACTGCGATGAATCAGATTAACGATTCTTCCTCTGAGATCAGTAAGATTATCAAGACGATTGAGGATATTGCCTTCCAGACGAATATTCTTGCATTGAACGCGGCAGTGGAGGCAGCGCGGGCTGGCGCGGCCGGAAAAGGTTTTGCCGTGGTTGCCGATGAAGTGCGTAATCTGGCAAGCAAGTCTGCCGAGGCGTCTAAGAACACGGCGCAGCTTATCGAAGCAACCGTTCAGTCCGTACAGGAAGGAACCGGTATTGCAAACCGTACGGCAGAGTCTCTTGACCGTATTGTTCTTTCGTCAGAAGAATCAGCCAAGTTGGTTCAGGACATCTCAAAGGCGTCACAGGATCAGGCGGCGTCTATTGCACAGGTAACGCAGGGAATTGATCAGATTTCCAGCGTAGTGCATACCAATTCTGCTACTTCTGAGGAGAGTGCGGCGGCAAGCCAGGAGCTGTCAAGTCAGGCACAGATATTGATGAATCTGGTGAAACAGTTTAGGATTAGAGAAGCATAAGAAAAGAAAAACGCTGCGGAAGGATATTTCCGCAGCGTTTTGCGCTCAGTCATTGCCGGCGGCTTTGGGGGAATTTAAAGCCGGAAAGAATATGCCCGCACTGTTTGGCCTCTTCTGGCGTACACTCATCTAACCCATACCGCGCCTTTTCATACAGCTCATGGATTCGCTTTACATCTTCTCCGTCATAACTTGTCAGTCCGGCTTTGGTTTCCAACTCTGTAGGCGTCTCATTGCCATAAGGCTTTTCTTTTAGGGCGCGCCGAAGCATTTTTTTGTATAACCGACGAATCCTTCTGTCTGCAGAGAGAAAGCTCTCTTTTTTGCCGGATCTAAGGCGCCCTTCTTTTTCTGTCTTGCTGTCGTTTCCTTTATCAAGAAAAATAATCTCGTCATTGCTGTCGTCGGAAAATGTTTCCATTGCCTTTCTAATTGCCATGAATATAATCTTGATTACCGCAAGAATAACCCCAAGCAATGTAAAATTATATAGAAGCTCAGAGGCGAGCTTAAGCCATTCGGGAGTTTTTTTTGCATGGGACTTAAGACGCAGCAGTTCTTCCATCAGATAATCGGGCTCCGTATTCTCTTGGTAAAGGTCTGCCATCTCTCCTTCCATGTCAAGAGAAGGAAGCCGAAGATTCGCCAAGGGTTCTTTGTGATAAATGGCCGCGGGCAGCATGAACAGTACAAGCCCGACGATTCCGGCAAGAAGAATTGCGTTCCCGATTTTTTTCATGGTGCCGGCGGGAAGATTCGCAACACGGATATTTTTCCGAACGAACCCCTCCAGACTTTCCAGATAACAGTATGCCAGACAGACGCAGAACTCAGCCGCCAGAAGCCCAAGCATTAGATGCAGAAGTTCAGGGCGGCCGAAAGAAAGCATGCCCAGATACATAACCGTAAGAAGCAGGCAGTGGGGGATTCTGGGAGCATCCAGAAGCGTTGGAACCTCCCAGGTCGCTTTATCCTCCTGGGCCCCGGCCGCATTTGGCATTTCTTTCATTTTTCGGCGGATTTCCCCTTGTTTCATTTTCACGTAGAAACGGAAGAGAAAGACAAAAACTGTAAGCCAACTTGTAACAATATTTCCGCTGGCTGTGTGTATTCCCCAGATTGTGACCAGAGAAAAAATGAGGAAGAGCCAAAGGTTTTTGCATTTAGATACAACGAGATAGGACAGGGCTACAGGAAGAATCATAAAAAGTCCATTGAGAAGGGAAAAAATCACTTCCCACCCTCTAATATTCCATATGGCTATTGCAAGTACATAAATTCCTTCAAAAAGCAAGATATCATGCATCCACGAAAGCAGAATCAATGTACGGCTTTTTTGTTTCATTATCCATTCATCTCCCATCTAAAAATATTGACTCCCCTAATATTTCCGACGGTACGTTCCGTAGAAAGCGGTACAGGTATTATCCACAAGACCGGGCATCCCTTCTCTGCTATGGAAGCGGCAGCTTTAACCGTCTGTGTATCCTGATTCATAGAAATAATGACGTATATGAACCCTGACTGAAGCTTTTCCTGCTCCGTCTTTAGGACCTCCCAAAGCCTCCTGGCAGGCTTGTGGATATCGATGCGGGAGAGCTCCTGGTACAAGGTTTGTATCTGCCCCGCGCCGTCCTTTAGATAGATTGGCTCCATACCGTTTCCGATAACCGTAAGTTCCATTCTCTGTTTTACCATGCGGGAGGCCAAGGAGGCTGCAATGCGGATTCCTTCCTCCGTCAGATCATCATGGCGGAGGATTCCGGAATCCTCCGTATCCAAAAACATCCTCATTCTGATATTTGTGGTGGAATCAAATTGGTTCACCAGAAGTCCCTGCCCTTTGGCAGATGCCTTCCAATTGATATGGTTCATGGGATCAGAGGGGTGATAATCTCTGATTCCCGAAAAACAGAACGGGTCGGGGAACAGCCTGTTCTGTGTTATCATCATGCCGGATACAGCCTTGCAAAGCAGATTGATACGCTGTGTATCCACCAGTCTTGGATACACATATAGGGCTGTTTTCAGCATCCGATCGTCGTGAAAGCTTCGGCGGAAGAAAAAATCATATCCGATTACATCTGCTTTGGTAATCTCATAATATCCCCGCTTTTCGCACACAAACGGGAGTCTTCGGATCACCCGCTGGCGCATAAAAAGTGAAAAAATGTCTCTTCGGTAGCTCTGATCTGTCACATTGGCATTTTCTTTTGCTTCTCCCGAGAACTTAAGCGACCGATCCATGGCAAGATTGACCTCCAACGCAGGAAGCGGAAGGCGTTTATCGTTGGTAATCTCTTCTCTGAGATGGCAAATATCCCCCTCGTAGGCAGAGCGTGTTTCAAATTCCGCCGCAACGCGAAGGCCCCTATTCCAGTATTTCCTGTAAATGATGTGCTGGAGCAGATAGAAAGCTCCTGCGCCGGCAAACAGTAATAACAACATAAGTGGCGTCTCCTTTACCGCTTTTCCCAATCTTCCACAGGGACCGTGACAAGGCTTAATACCTCCTCAATGATTTCCTCCTCGTACCGAACGCCCTCTGCCGGAACAGAAAGAGTAAGCCTGTGGGAGAGAACCGGAACCGCCACATTCTTGATATCTTCCGGCACAACATATTCGCGCCCTTCGGTCATGGCGAAGCCCTGTGCGGCCCGAACAAAAGCAAGAGTTCCTCTGGGACTTACTCCAAGCATGATCTTCGGGTGCTTTCTCGTTGCGTGAACAGTCTCAATTATGTACTTTTGCAAATCTCTGTGAATGTATATTTCGCGGCACTGTGCCTGGAGCTTTACAAGATCTTCTTTTAAACAGACGCTCTCAAGTGCGGCGAGAGGCTCGTCCACAAGAAAACGCTCTACCATAGAAAGCTCCTGGTTCAGCGTCATATCCTCCATACTGATTCGCATTAGAAAACGGTCCATCTGCGCTTCCGGCAGGGGAAATGTGCCGAGTGTTTCTAAGGGATTCTGTGTTGCAAGGACAAAAAAAGGCTCCTCTAGTAAGCGTGTCTTTCCGTCTACCGTCACCTGGCCCTCCGCCATACATTCCAAAAGGCTGCTCTGGGTCTTCGGCGTAGCGCGGTTGATTTCGTCTGCAAGCAGGATATTGCAGAATACCGGACCTTTCCGAAACACAAATTCGCCCTTTTTGGAATCGAAATAATTAAGTCCTGTCACGTCTGACGGGAGCAGGTCGGGGGTAAACTGAACTCTGCCGAACTGGGCCTTTATAGATTTCGCAAGGGATTTTGCAAGTACGGTTTTGCCGGTCCCTGGGACATCCTCCAAAAGTACGTGGCCTTTGGCCAAAATAGCCGTAAGGATCAGTTTCATTGTTTTTTCGTTTCCAATCATGACTTTGGAAATATTGTTCTGCAGATTTTCAAGAAGTTCAAGGTTCATCTCTTGTATATCCTCCTGTATTTGATAATATAATTTATTTTATCAAATTTTCAGACAGTTTACAATGGTTTGCACTTTTTAATGTACATGAGGTCAGAAATTTTAACATTAAAATTGATTAATTCTTTGGTATAAGGTATACTTTGGTAGAAAAGGGAGATCACAGATTTTTAACTAAAATGAAAGCGAAAAGTAGTATGAAGCTAATTATGATAAACGGCCCCATGGGAGTGGGAAAAACAACGGTAGGGAAATATATTGCAGAAAAATATGCAGGTACGGCTTTTATCGATGGAGATTGGTGTTTAGATCTTCACCCGTTTGTTGGAAATTGTGAAACAAAAACAATGGCAATCGATAATATTTTACACATGGTTCGTAACTATAAGAATTGTTCGCTGTGTAAAATGATTGTGTTAGTATGGCTGATGGATGAAAAATGGGTTCATCAAAAAGTTTTTGACGGTATTCATGACTTAGGATTGGAGATAAAAAATGTTACGCTGATATGTGAGAAAGACACTTTGGTAAACAGATGGAACAACGATAAAAATTGTGAATGGAGAACAAAGGAGTGGCTTGAAATAAGCTTAAAATCCTTACCATTTTTTTCGTCTATGGAAAATTGCATTGATACAGACAAGCTGAATATTGATATGATATCCAAGCGAATCATGTGCGAATTATAATTGAGACAGTGTTATAGGAAAAGTTGAAAGGAGAGATGATTTATGAAAAGAGCAATGTTTTTTTGGCTGTTGGTTTCGGCAACCGTGATGTTGGGCTTACCGTGGCTTGCGAATAATTTTGTGAGTGCAGACGCAGGAATGGCAGTGTGTTTTCTTCTGTTTTTTGTCGTGAATCCAATCTATGCTGTTATCGTTGGAATATTTGCAGGAAAAGACATGAAGTGTCTGTGGATGCAGCCCATTGTGACCGTGATTTTATTCTTGCTTGGCGTGGTGGTATTCCTTGGAGGGGATGTCCGTTCGTTTGTCACGTATGCGATTGTTTACCTTGTTTTGGGAATACTTGCCGCCATGTTTTCAGGGGTTGCAAGGAAAAAGGAGAGACAGATGCTTTCATGATTCTGACAGCCATTGAGGCTGAGTGAAAGAGAAAGGGGTGCGGTTATGGCCGGTTATTATAAGGGAATGTTAGGTCTTATTGGTAATACACCTTTGGTAGAGGTGGTAAATATAGAGAAAGAACTTGGACTTGAGGCGTCTGTTCTGGTAAAGTTGGAATATTTGAATCCAGCGGGTAGTGTGAAAGACAGGACGGCAAAAGCCATGATTGAAGACGCAGAAGAGAAGGGGCTTTTGAAAGAAGGCTCTGTAATTATTGAACCTACATCCGGAAATACAGGAATCGGTCTTGCTTCCATTGCGGCGGTAAAGGAATACCGGGTGATTCTAACCATGCCGGATACAATGAGCGTGGAGAGGAGAAATATCCTGAAAGCTTATGGGGCGGAATTGGTATTGACGGATGGGACGAAAGGAATGGCAGGGGCGATTGAAAAGGCAAAGGAGCTGGCGGGAAAGATCAAGGGCAGCTTCATCCCGGGGCAGTTTGAGAATCCGGCAAATCCCGCGGTACATAAGGCAGAGACGGGACCAGAGATCTGGAGAGATACGGAGGGGAAAGTGGACATCTTCATTGCAGGGGTAGGAACCGGCGGTACGATTACAGGAATCGGTGAATATCTGAAGGAGCAGAAGCCGGAAGTGAAGGTTGTTGCGCTTGAACCGGCAGCATCTCCGGTGTTGTCAGAGGGCAGGGCAGGGGCGCATAAGCTTCAGGGTATCGGCGCAGGTTTTGTACCGGAGGTTTTGAATACCGAGGTATATGACGAGATCTTTAAGGCGGAAGATGAGGATGCATTTGCGGCGGCGAAGCTGCTTGCAAAGAAAGAAGGTATTCTGGTAGGGATTTCGTCGGGTGCGGCTCTTTATGGGGCGATTGAACTGGCAAAGAGACCAGAGAATAAAGGGAAGACGATTGTTGCGCTTCTGCCCGATACGGGCGATCGATACTACTCTACGCCGCTTTTCACGGAGGAATAGACATGTTGCCGACAAGAGAAAAAGCCGAGGCGCTCCTTAAAGAAGGGGAGCGATGTAATCCGGGACCTTGGGGAAACCATAGCCGTATAGCTGCCTGTTGTGCAGAAAAGATTGCAGAGGAATGTAAAGACATGGATTCCAATAAGGCATATATCTTAGGACTGCTGCATGATATTGGCAGGAAATTTGGCGTAAGACATCTGGGGCATGTGTCAGATGGCTATTCTTATATGATGTCATTGGGATATGACGAAGCTGCTAAAGTTTGTCTGACCCATTCCTTCCATGACCAGACGACAGATGGGTATATCGGAAAGTTTGATACGACACAAGAGGAGTTACAGATAATCCGGGACGCTCTGCAGACCCTTGCGGTAGATGAGTACGACAGGCTGATTCAGTTATGCGATGCTTTGGCGGGTGCGGAAAGGGTGTTGGATATTGAAGAACGCATGAAGGACGTAAAGCAGCGTTATGGCTATTACCCTCAGGAAAAATGGGAGAATAATATAAGACTGAAACAACATTTTGAAGAAAAGACAGGAAGAGATATCTATGCTGTTGTGGGGAAGGACGCTGTACAGGTAAAGGAAGGATAAAACCACGGGGGAGAAGGGACATGCTTGGAGATAAAAGAGGAAGAAAAATAGATAAGTACGTCAGAGACTATGTTGTCTTTGACTTAGAAACGACGGGAACCAGCTGGGCTAATGACGCGGTCATCGAGATTTCGGCAATCAAAGTGCAAAAGGGCGTGGTTGCGGGGAACTTTTCCACACTGGTAAATCCCGAAAGGCCCATTCCGTTTCGCGCGTCAGAGGTGAACCACATCTATGACCACATGGTAAAAGATGCGCCTGTGTTTAAGAAGGCGTTGGCAGATTTTGACGCCTTTGTTGGAGAAGAATATCTGGTAGGACATAATATCCATACCTTTGATATGAAATTTATCTGGCGGGATGCAGAGGAGTTCTGGGGGAAAACGATTGCAAATGATTACATAGACACATTGTCTCTTGCCAGACAATGTCTGCCGCAGCTTTCACATTATAAGCTGGTAGATTTGGCGTCGTATTATCATATTTCCACAGACGGAGCCCATCGTGCCCTTGCGGACTGCAGCATGAACCAGAAGGTGTTCGAGAAACTGGGAGAAGAACTGGCCTCGCCGGCGATGGCGGGAAATATGAAGGTCTGTCCCAGATGCGGGCAGTTTCTAAAGAAACGCAGCGGAAAATTTGGCGAGTTCTGGGGCTGCAGCGGATATCCGGCCTGCCGGTATACGGAAAACATATAATATATGGAAATCTTAAAAAAATCCTTTTTTTAAAGATATAGATATGATAGAATAATAAAGAAATAATATAAATGTTTTTAATTAAGGAGAGACAAACATGAAGGAGAGGAAAAAACGACTGAAGCGGTTGTTGGCTGTGGCGTTATCCCTTGTTGTGATTGGAGGCTCGGTCAACTTGCCTGTTCTGACATCCTTTGCAGAGGATGAGGCAGACGGCAGCGTGACTCCGGTGACACAGACAGAGGGACTGGACGTATCAGAGACAGAGCCGGAGATTTCGGACGAGCAGACGCCAGCGCCGACGGAGGCGACGCCAACCGAGACAACGCCAACCGAGACAACGCCAACCGAGACGGAAGGCCAAGGCGGCAGCGAGGAGGCAGGCTCTGAGGGAGAGACTTCTACAATCAACGTGGAAGTGAAAGGTACGAATGTAGATCTGCCGGATAACGATGAACTATTTGCAGGTTATGTAGACCAGCTTTTCTACGCCGGCGCTAACGATGGAATCGCTACGCTTGGAGAAGTGGGTGCGGATAAGCTGACGGATCCCAAAAAGAAGGCGGTTTATGATAACTTAAAAAGCCAGATAGAGAAAATTGCCGCAGGTACGGTAACATCTACTTCAGGGATTAAGATATCATATCCGGTATCCTGGACCCTGGAAACCTTGGGTATTACCGCCTCGGATAGTACATCGGTGATTAACGCAGTAAAGAGTAAGCTTGCAGCGGATATTGATCCAATCATATCTTATCTGCTAATGGATTGCCCGTACGATTTTTACTGGTTTGATAAGACGGCAGGGTATGCATATAGGTTTGATCTTACATCCGGCGGAGGAAAGTATAATGTATCGCAGCTGACCTTTGAATTTGCAGTTGCGTATGAGTATCAGGGAGCCGGCGGCTGGACCCAGATTGACGCCGGTAAAGTCAGCGGTGTTAAAGCGGCTGCTGACAATGCGAAGGCGATTGTGGCAAAGCATGCAGATAAGTCGGATTATGAAAAGCTTGCTGCATATTGTCAGGAGATTTGCGATCTGGTATCATACTATGACGATGCGGCGGCTGACAGTTCAATGCCTTACGGGAATCCCTGGCAGTTGATTTGGGTGTTTGACGGCAACCCGAATACGAACGTAGTGTGCGAAGGTTATGCAAAAGCATTCCAATATCTGTGCGATCTGTCAACCTTCAGCGGTAATACGGTGTGTTATACCATTTGCGGCGAAATGGACGGCGGAACCGGTGCAGGCGGCCATATGTGGAATATCGTCACGTTAGATGGAAAGAATTATATGGTGGATATAACCAACAGTGACGAAGGCACAATCGGTTCTGACGGTGAATTGTTCTTAGCGGGAACCAAAGCCAATGCAGACGGAAGTTATACATTTACCATTTGGGGAGAGGATATCAAATTTATCTATGATGATGATCAGCTGAGCCTGTTTGGGGCGGAAGTTTTGAAACTGTCAGAGACGAATTATGTTCAGAAACCAAAACTTACAATTAATATGCCTGCAGTATCCGTTACCTATGGCGATGCAGTAAGCGAGAATGTATTGAACGGATGTTCTGTGACGGATGAGGACAAAAATGCAGTTGACGGTATAGTTGTTTGGGCAAGCAGCGTTACTTCCTATGGTAATGCCGGACAGAATACACTTAAGGCAGTGTTTATTCCGAAAGATATGGATACATATGCATCGGAGACTTTCTCTGTAAAAGTAACCGTAAATCCGAGACCGATTACAGTTACGGCTCAAAAGGCTGAAAAAGTATACGGAGAAGAGGATCCGGCGCTTAAGTATGTTGTCGACAGCACAACGCCGTTAGTAACAGGTGAGAGCCTTGCAGGTGCGTTGGCACGTGACAAAGGTGAAGATGTAAAAAAAGACGGATATGCAATCAATGTAGGAACACTGGCAAGTGAGAATCCGAACTATAAGATTACGTTCACTGGCAATGTTTTTGAGATTAAGCCCACAAGTAATTATACTGCCAGCGCAGCCAAAGAGCAGAATGTGGTAGCCGGAGTCGGCGCCTTTGCGAAGCCTGTATTTACTGGTGTGAATAACGAAGAGATTCCTGGCGCTGTTACTTATAGCTATAAGGATGTTTCAGGAATGACTTACGAAGAAGTCGTATCAGAGCTTGCGAAATTAAAGGTTGGCGACACCGCAAAGGTTACTTATACCTTTGTTCCAGGCAATGGAAACTATATCGGCAGACAAGAGGACATCCTTTTTACAGTCAGAGATATTGAATTTATCGTCGACGGTCAGCAGGCTACAATTAAGAATGCGGTAACGGTTAAGAGTAATCCGATTTATGGAGATTCCTGGACTGATATCGTAAAGATTAAAAAGCTTACGGCAAAAGTCGGTGATGAGAGTGACAGTGAGGCCGGACACTTTACATTAGATGTAAGCGGTATGCCCAAGGCAGGAGAAGGACAAGCCTTCCGTGTATTATACAACGGAAAGCTCGGCGGCAAGGAGTTTAAGGATCAAGAGGTATGCAGCGGCGTTGTGACAGTTGCTCCCAAGGCTTTAACATGGGATGTAAGCGGATTACAGGCAGTAGATAGTCAGAAGACGCTTGTAGGTAATACTGCAACCCTTTTTGGAGAATTAAAGGTATCCGGAATCCTTTCTGCTGACGTTTCAGACGTTACTTTCAGTCCAGAGAGCAGATTAGTAGGTACATATGCGGATACGAAACCAGGCGAGCAGAAAGTAACTCTTGCATGGGAAGATGCGGATTATACCGCAGCGCTTACTGGAACGAAGAGTGGAAATTACACCCTGCCTGCATCGCTGCCGGAGATTACCGGAAGAATCAATGCAGTTTATGAGGATACAAACGTTCCGGAATCAACGGACGAAGTTCAGTACAAGCTGGTATTCGAGACTGGAATTTCACAGGTTCCAGAGACGTTAAAGGACAATGAAAAGTTAAATACACCAGCAAAGATTGAAGAACAGATGAAGTCTGAGATTAAGAAGAAACTACCGGAGGCAGGCGATTCTGTTGAAGTCTATGACGTAGTATTGATGATTAAGGATAAGAATGGAAACTGGGAGAAGGCGACACAGGAGAACTTCCCGAAGAATGGTCTTACCGTTACCTTATCATACCCGAAAGGAACCGGAAAAGCTTCCCATGATTTTGCGGCGGCCCATATGTTTACAGTAGAAATGAATGGACATAAGCCGGGAGAAGTAGAATTTCCGACGGTAGAAAAAGGTGATGCAATCCAGTTTAAAGTAACCAGCCTGTCGCCAATCTCATTAGGTTGGAAAGAAGTAAAAGCGGTTGGCGGAACTGGAAATAATACGATTACCAATTCTATTCCGAGAAAGTCCGGTGCGCCGAAGACCGGCGACACAAACACAATCCTTCTCTACGCTCTCTTCCTGATGCTGGGAGCAGCAGGCGTTGGATATAGTGTAAAACGCAGAACAATGCGGTAAAGAGTAAGATAGAAAAGACAGAGGAGATATGACTCCTCTGTTTTTTTTGAGCTAATAGAAAATGTTGATAAATGTCTCCCATACATGAAAAAAAGTGATTGGAAATTATTGAGCAGGAAAGATATACTTAAGACAATATATACAATAGAGGAGGTAATGAGTATGTCTATTACAGCGGAAACCGCGAAAGCTCATGCAAATGATCCGGCAGTGCTCTGCTGCAGAGCAGAGGGAGGTATCACCATTGAGGCGGCGAATTTAGAGGATCCGGCAATCTTTGACGAGCTGGTTGATTCCGGCTTATTGAATCTGGAGGGATGTCTGACAATCGGGCAGGTGTTGGGGGCAAAGCTTACGAAGACCAGTGATTCGCTCTGTCCGTTGACCGTGGATAATGTAGAAGGATTCAAAGACGTATCAGAGAGCGCTTCACAGGACGCCGAAGAAGGGCAGGCCGAAGCGCCGGCTGCAGTTGAGATGAATGTACAGGGAGCAGTCACAACGGTAAAGAGCGGCAAAGTAGTCATTTCTATCAAAGAAGGTAAGGACATCTACTTGGAACTTCCCATATAGGGGGTAGCTGTTACATGAATAAAAGACAGAGGACTTAAAAATCCTCTGCCTTTATTTTTTTCAAGATTTTTTCCACAAACACTTTTGCATGTTCTAGGTCCAGACTGTCGGGGTGGGTCAAGGCTTGGTCAAAATTCCTTAGACAGAGATTAATCTGTGAAGCGTTTTCTTTGGTACGTTTGGATTCATATTTCCGGCGGACCGTCTGAGGCATCTTTCCCTGGCAGATAAAGGCTCCCAGATATTCATTGTCAGACTCAATCCATGCATTTGCACTGTGCTCAATAGTGCTGTAATATTCGGGAGAATCCCCCATACCGCAGGTTCCAAACAAAGCAATCTGTTTGCCGCTTAAGTCATTCAGAAAATCGCTGACTATCATGCTGCAGGAACCCTGATGTACGCAGAAGCCTATGAAGTAAATGCGGGCATCGGGAATCTGCTTGTCTGTCATGATATCAATTAGGTCTTTCGAAGTCCCTGGGAGATGGGAAAAGATAGTTGCGGCGACTTTCTTCGTATTTCCGGATTCACTTTGATATAGTACGAGATATTCCAACATAGCTATGATTCCTTTCCTGTAAGCTTATCTTAAATATATCCGCCTGGCACTCCACCGCCGCCGCAGCAAAAACCACTGCCGCAGCACATATTACAAATTATATTAGCAATACAAAGTTTCGTACACCAGTCGCTTCCTCCCATAAACGTGGTCTGATAAGGGCCTTGCTGCTGTTGATACCATGTTCCGCCGCTTTCAAAACGCCGGACAAGAAACTGGTATTGAAGATTATCAGGCTCTAATCGAAACGCTTCCTGAGCATGTTGGAGGGCAGTCGCGTTGTTTCCGATGCCAGAGTTCGCAAGTGCGCTGTAATAATACCAGCATGCATTACGTTTGGTTATTCCGTTCAAAAGGTTCAATGCCTCTCTGTAATGGCGGCTGTTGATAAAGTTGGAGGCAGCTTTTAAGTGAAGGTCCTCTTCCGTTTGGTCGGCCGACGTCTGCTGGTACTGGGCATTAAAACCACGGAAACTACCAAATCCACCGAAAGAGCCGGCTTCCTGATACTCCCGTTCCTGCATGATCTGCTGGTAAGCCTGCTGAACCTCTTTAAATCGGGCTTCTGCCTGGTCCTTGTTCGGATTGTTGATATTTGCATCAGGATGATATTTGCGGCTTAAGTTACGGTAGGCTTTCTTTATCTCTTCGTCTGAGGCGCTTTGGGATATACCCAAAACGCTGTATGGATCTGTCATTTTTCCTCTCCTAAATCTGTTAATATTAACGTCTGTGATGCTTCTTCTATGCGGCTTTGTACTTGTGTGTAACGACACCAAACACCAGAATATAGTATATTACGCAGAATGTCAGTATGCAAGAGGATTGGAAGTTTTTCAAATTCACGGGAACATTCCGCCATCATTAGTGTCAAAAGCTTTCGGCAGTTTTCCGAAAAATCAGGCTCATTCCGAAAAGCTTGTTTGAAGGGATTATAATTATGAAAACGAATATCTTTTTCCACATCCTCATAAGCATCCATCAGATAAATAAATTTTCCCAGAAAAAAGCCTATCTTCCGAAGAGAAGCCTCCCATTCATCTTTGCGGTATGCGAAAAGCTCTGCCATGATATTCCCGAAAATTCCAGCCATCAAATCAATGTTCTGCTCATTTTTCTTTTCAAGAGCAGACAGACGTTTTAAGTTAGAGGATACAGCGGCGACCTTAGAGGGATATTGCTCGTAAAGCTTCTTCATCTTAGGGGTGAGAAGTTTTGCCGCAGCATATCCCTTCCGTTGGTGTTCATCCTCCCAGTCGTCTTTGCATTTATAATACGATAAAATAAGGTTGACTGCGGCGGCATACTCCGTAAATTTATTCGTCCTTGCAGTATGCTTTTGCATCGGGTGTGCAATGCAGTTGACTGCCTTAATCTTTTCCTTAGGTTCATAGAGGCCGGTCAGAAGCACGATTAGAAAAGTCATATCAAAGGACAGGGTCGCCTGCCCCAAGATGCCGAAACGTTCTTTCAGACATTGGCACAGGCCGCAGTAGTAAGAGTGATACATGTCGTAATCCTTGAATTTCATCTCAGCCTTGTTGATTGCGATATATCCAAACATCAAAAAACCTCGTCTTTAACTGTTTTTAATAAAGGTTGAGCTGCACTTGGGGCAGCGAATCTCAATACGCCCTTTGCCCCGTGGGATACGAATCTTCTGGCGGCAGGTCGGGCATTTGTAGATGTGATGGGTTTTGCGCTGAAGCATCAGATTCTTCTGCTTATAAAACGCTTGACGTAACTTATAAGTCTTGTTCAGATACCATTGATTTTCCGAAGAACGCTTGTAGATGTTCTTGGAAAACATACGAAAATAGGAATAAACGATACATGTCCAGGAAACCAGGGACAGGAGCATACTATCATTCCAACCCGCCAAAATCATGGTGACAAGACCGGCAATAATTGTAAATTTACCAAATGAATCCATTCCATAACGACCGTACATAAATCGAATAAATTTTTCTTTCACGTATATCAACCTCCTAATATAAATTCCATGATACGCTGTATAGAGGGAAAGTCAATAAATTGCCGATAAAAAATATATAAAGTTTTTCGTCCAAAGTTTTTTATTCAAAGTTTGTAAACGCTTTCATAGATGGATACTTCGTGATATAATATCAGAGGATTTGTATAAAAAGATGGAAGAGTGAAGCTTATGAAAGATTTAACCAGATTGATAAAAGAAGATATGAAACCAGCTCTTGGCGTGACAGAGCCGGGGGCAATCGCCTATGCGGTTGCCAGCGCCAGAGGTCACATACAGGGAGAGGTCAGGAAGGTGCGGGTGGCATTAAATTCGGGAATGTATAAGAATGCGTATACCTGCGGAATCCCCAATTCATCTAACTTTGGGCTTCTGTATGCGGCGGCTCTGGGAGCAGTGGCGGCAGATGCGGCAAAAGGATTGGAAGCTCTTGCGGATATTCGTCCAGAGGACGATGCAGAAGCTGCAAGGATGGTAGAGAACGGTTTGGTAGAGACGGTTCTTGATCATATTGGATCCAGGATAATGATTGACGCAACCGTAGAAAGCCAACAGGAGAAATGCACAGTACATATTCGGGACAGTCATACGCATATTGTTTCTATAGAGAAGAATGGCGAGGAGATCTATGCAGAGGAAGAGTCTTTTCGGCCAATGAATGACGAGGAGAGCGAAGAAGCTGTTATCCACCAATATTCACTGCACAAAATTTTAGAATATATCCGGGAAGCTCCCAAGGAGGAGATATCTTTTATAAGAGAAGCCTTTTCCATGAATATGGAGCTTCTAGAAGAAGGGCTTGAGTCTGAGCGGGCTGTGATTACTAAGAGTTTGCTGAAAGAAAACGCAGGAGAGGTCATTTCAACGGATGTGCTTAAAACGGCCCAGTTATTGTGCAACGGAGCCATTGAAGCGCGTGTTCTGGGTCTTGCCAGACCTGCAATGAGTATTACAGGAAGCGGGGCCCACGGTATTATAGCGACCATGCCTTTGCTGGCACAATATAAAGCAGCAGGAGAGGGGATGGAAGAGGAAGCGCTTCTAAGAGCCGCTGCACTTAGTTATCTTATTACTATGTATATCAAAGAGTACTCCGGAAGGTTATCTGCTTTTTGCGGCTGCGCAATTGCGGCGGGAACGGGAATGGCGTGCGGGCTTGCATTTATGAAAGGAGCAGACGAAGAAGGGATTGGCAGAGTGATCCGTAATATGGCCAGTGGTATGACTGGTATGATCTGCGACGGTGGAAATCACGGCTGTACCATGAAAGGAATTGTTGCTGTGGATGCAGCTTTCCGCGCTGTGGATATGGCATTGGCAGGCGTAAGTATTGGGAGTATTCACGGAATTAACGGGAGAACGCCAGAGGATACCATGCGCCACATGGGAAGGATTGCTTCTCCGGGAATGGTCGAAACAGAGAAAACGATTGTAGAGATTATGGAGAAGAAATGAGCGGTTGATTTAGGAAGGAACATAGACTATATGAGGGATATGAAATATAGAGGAGTTTAGAATATGGAAGAAATTAGGAGTAAAAGCGGTAAAAGTGTTAGAAAGTCGGCTGATGGTAAGAGTATCCGCAGTAGAGAGGTAAGCGAAAGGTCAGCGGACGGTAAGAGTATTCGCAGGAGAAATGCCGGCGTAAGGCCAGAGGAGGGCAAAAGCGCCAGAAATAGAAGCGCGAGAGGAAGGAGCGGACGTACTGTCGACGATGAGCGCACCAGCCGGACCAGAACAGAAGGCAGGTCGCCTGACGGGAAAAGTATTAACCAAGGCAGTCACAGAGGACGGAAGAAGAGGAAGAAACAGAAGAATAGCCTGCTTACGAATATAATTCTGATTGTGGCGGCGGCTGTGTTCTGCGTATCTGCTTTTCAGTTGATTAAGATCGGGAAGGGATACTACGATGGGCGAAGTGAGTATGAGAAGATTCGCGAACTTGCCATTAAAAATGACAAGAAAGAAGGGACGGGTTTTCAGGTGAATTTTGATGAGCTGCGCGCCCTGAATCCTGACACCATTGCATGGCTGAGGTTTGATCCGGAACCAGCAGTTATCAATTATCCGGTTGTACAGGGGAAGGATAACGAGGAATATCTACACAAGACCTTTTCCGCAAATGAAAATACATTAGGGACGATTTTCTTGAATGTGGATAATAATGCGAATTTTTTGGATGAAAATTCCCTTCTATACGGACATTATATGAATGACGGCTCCATGTTCCGCCATCTGGAGGATTATAAAGATAAGGCGTTCTGGGAGGCAAACCCGTATTTTTACATCTATACGCCGGACGGTCAGGAATTGGTCTATCATATCTATTCGGTGGGAGAGGTTTTGGATACGGCAGATACTTATCTGACGGATTTTCCTACCAATGACGACTATCAGAAGTTCCTGAACATGACGAAAGAGGTCGCCCTGTATGACACGGGGATTGAAGTGACGACGGCCGACACCATCGTTACCTTATCCACCTGTACCAGTGCGAATGATGATCATCGGTTTGTAGTCCGTGGAGTAAAAGTAAAGGAGTAGGTCATGAGAAATGATTATGTATATGAAGTCGGGGATATCGTGACGCTTAAGAAGCAGCATCCCTGCGGAAGCAGAGAATGGGAGATTCTGCGGGTGGGAGCTGATTTCCGGCTGAAATGCTTAGGGTGTGGGCATCAGATTATGATTGCCCGTAAGCTTGTAGAAAAAAACACGAAGGATTTGAGGAAAAAAGCTTGAAACAAGCCGAAGATTATGCTATCATAATAAACCGTGATACAATGAATCTGCTAGTCACAGACGGCAGATATCCTTGCTCCCAATAGGAATTGAGGGGCCAAAAGACCAGAAGGAGGTGCAGAGACGACATGAACAAATATGAATTAGCTGTTGTTGTCAGTGCAAAGATCGAGGATGACGAGAGAGCACAGGTAGTCGAGAAGGTGAAAGCGTTAGTAGAGCGCTTCGGCGGCCAGATCTCTGATGTCGATGAATGGGGTAAGAGAAGATTAGCTTACGAGATTCAAAAGATGAGAGAAGCATACTACTATTTCATCCACTTCGATGCCGAAGCTGATGTTCCAAGCGAGATTGAACAGAGAATCCGTATTATGGACAACGTTATCAGATACTTATGCGTTAGACAGGAAGCATAGGCGGGAAGTAGAGGTAATTATATGAATAAAGTAATTTTGATGGGACGCTTAACAAGAGATCCGGAAGTGAGATATTCTCAGGGAGAAGGCTCATTGGCGATTGCGAGATATACCCTTGCTGTAGACCGTAGGTTTAAGCGGGACGGAGAGGCAACCGCAGATTTTATCAACTGCGTGGCATTTGGAAAAGCGGCGGAGCATGCCGAGAGATTTTATCGTCAGGGACTCAAAGTCGTAATCACAGGCAGGATTCAGACAGGAAGCTATACGAATAAGGATGGCGTGAAGGTCTACACGACGGAGGTTGTGGTAGAAGAGCAGGAGTTTGCAGAGAGTAAGGCTGTGAGTGATGCCAATGCCGGAGGCTACCGTCAAGCTCCCTCACCGGCGCCGGCTCCTGTATCGGATGCAGGCGACGGCTTCATGAATATTCCGGATGGAATTGATGAAGAATTACCGTTTAATTAGGGAATGAAAGGAGAGTAATATCATGGCTTACGATAAAGGCAATCGTCCGGAAGGCGGCTTCAAGAGAAGAGGCGGCGGACGCAGAAGAAAGAAAGTATGCGTATTCTGCGGTAAGGAGAATAACGAGATTGATTACAAGGATGTAGCGAAGTTAAGAAAGTATATCTCTGAGAGAGGAAAGATTCTTCCTAGAAGAATTACAGGTAACTGTGCTAAGCACCAGAGAGCTCTTACTGTAGCGATTAAGAGAGCGCGTCATATTGCTCTGATGCCGTATGTTCAGGAGTAATCGATTTTAGAGTTTGAGATGTGAAGATAAAGGCTGTCGCACCGGCTGATTTGGCTGTGCGGCGGCCTTTTTGCCGTCCGGAACAAGGAAGTGGGGAGGGTGGCTTGGGACATAATTGTTGATTTTTCTTGTATAATTGTACATTTGTATTTGCTGACCTTGCTTTCCGCTCTTTTTTTTGGTACATTATGTATAAGGTTACAGAGTTTGAATAGTTAGTTACAGAGGTACGAAAGGATTATTTATGATAGTTAAAGTAATCGAAAGTAAGAGGGAGCTTAAAGAAGTTGAGCCGTTCTATGTGGAACAGCTTCTGTGGGGAACAGAAGCTATCCCCAAAACCTACGGATATCTGGGATTTGTTCTGCAGGAGGGATTTTATTTGAAAATGGTATGTGAGGAGGAAGAGCCTCTCCGTACTTACGAGAATGTGCTGGACCCAGTGTACCGCGACAGTGCAATGGAGGCTTTTTTTCAGTTTGAGCCTGAAAAGGGAGGCGGCGGTTCGGCAATTTATTTGAACTTTGAGGTAAATGCCAACGGAGCGCTGTTAGCGGAGTATGGCAGCGGACGTGCCGGCCGGACATATTTTTCCAAAGAAGCGTTGGAAGAGTTTGGCTGCAGTGCGGCAGTAGAAAAGGGACGTTGGAGTTTCGAACTGCATATTCCGCTTTGGATTCTGGACGAGGTCTATGGACCTTTGAATATGGGAAAGGGAAGCAGATTTACATGTAATTTTTATAAAATATCTGAGTCAAAGGAAATCGAACATTATGCGGCGTGTTTCCCCATTCGTTCAGAGATTCCAAGCTTTCATATGCCGGAATACTTCGGGGAGGCAGTCATTGCCTAAGCGTAGGCTCAGTGAATAGGCACAAAGTGTATATTCCCCTCATATTGAGGGTAGATATAAAAGAATTAAGATAATCAGGAGGGTATTTCGATGAGGATTTACAAAGCGGCAGATTACAAGGAGATGAGCAGGAAGGCGGCGAATGTGATTGCAGCACAGGTGACTATGAAGCCGGACTGTGTTCTGGGCTTGGCCACAGGCTCAACGCCTATTGGAACTTATGAGCAGTTAGTAGAGAAGAATAAGGCGGGAGATTTGGATTTTTCTGAGGTGAAAACCGTGAATCTGGATGAGTACAAGGGACTGCCGCGTACCAACGACCAGAGCTACTATTATTTTATGCATGAGCATCTTTTCGACAAGGTGAATATTGACCCAAAGAATACGCATCTGCCGGATGGGACCAAGGAAGACAGCGTGAAAGAGTGCGGGGCGTATGAAGAAGTGATTCGTTCTCTCGGAGGGGTTGACCTGCAGCTTTTAGGCCTGGGACATAACGGACATATTGGTTTCAACGAGCCGGCAGAGGCATTTGATAAGGAAACCCACTGTGTAGACCTGCAGGAGAGTACCATTGAGGCGAACAAGAGATTTTTTGCTTCTGCAGATGATGTGCCGAGGCAGGCATATACCATGGGTATCGGAACGATTATGCGTGCGAAGAAGATTCTGGTGGTAGTAAGCGGGGAGGACAAGGCTGATATTGTGGCAAAGGCATTCTTTGGGCCTGTAACGCCGTCTGTTCCGGCATCTATCCTTCAGATGCATAATGACGTTACCCTTGTAGCGGATGCGGCGGCACTTTCTAAGATTCCGCAGTAATTTGGGAGATAGAGAGGTCGGACTTATATGAGTGATCATTTGAGAGGTCGGGTTACGATCCCGACAGATGTAGATGTGGTTTCGGAGACTCTTGAGCTTGTGAAACGTTGGGGAGCAGATGCAATCCGTGACTGTGACGGAACGGAATACCCGCAGGAATTGAGGAATGTAGATGCAAAGGTTTATTCAACCTATTATACGACCAGAAAAGATAATGAATGGGCGAAGGCACATCCGGAAGAGATTCAGCAGATGTATATCATGACGCCTTTTTATAATGCGGTGGAGGATACCCTGCGGATTCATTTGATGAATCATCTGTACCCAGATATGCTTGCCGTTAATTCCAGAGATGATATTAAGAAATGGTGGGAGGTCATTGACCGTACTACAGGGGAAATCGTGCTTGCGGAAGGAATGTACTGCGGCAGAGAGGGAGAGGTTGCCCCAAATGAAGAGTGGCATTATGAAGAAGAGACCGGGGACGTGGTAATCACAGGCGCCAAGGCGTTTCATGATTATACGGTAAGCTTCCTTGCGTATATTATGTGGGACCCAGTGCATATGTATAATGCCGTAACCAATGATTGGCAGGGCGTAGAAAAGCAGATTACCTTCGATGTGCGCCAGCCTAAGACAAAGGCATTCTCTATGGAGCGTCTGAAAAAATACATTGCTGACAACCCGCATATTGACGTAATACGCTACACGACGTTCTTCCATCAGTTTACGCTGATTTTTGACGAATTTGCCCGTGAGAAATATGTGGACTGGTACGGTTATTCAGCCTCCGTAAGCCCCTACATCTTAGAGCAGTTTGAGCGGGAGGCGGGCTACCCCTTCCGTCCGGAATATATTATTGACCAGGGGTATATGAACAATACCTACCGCGTACCGTCCAAGGAGTTTCGTGATTTTCAGGACTTCCAGCGCAGAGAGGTTGCGAAGCTGGCGAAAGAGATGGTGGATATCACCCATGAGTGCGGCAAAGAAGCCATGATGTTCCTTGGGGATCACTGGATTGGCATGGAGCCGTTTATGGAGGAGTTCAAGAGTATCGGACTGGATGCAGTAGTCGGAAGTGTGGGAAATGGGTCTACGCTTAGACTGATCAGCGATATAGAAGGAGTTAAGTATACAGAAGGGCGTTTTCTGCCGTACTTCTTTCCGGATACGTTCCATGAGGGTGGCGATCCGGTAAAAGAGGCAAAGGTGAACTGGGTAACAGCGAGACGGGCAATCCTGCGCAAGCCGATTGACCGGATTGGTTACGGCGGGTATTTGAAGTTGGCCATGGAGTTTCCTGAGTTTATCGACTATGTGGAAGAGGTCTGCCAGGAGTTCCGCGTCCTGTATGAGAATATTAAGGGGACGACGCCCCACTGCGTAAAGAAGGTTGCCGTACTGAACAGTTGGGGACGTATGCGGGCATGGGGCAACCATATGGTCCATCATGCGCTGTACTATAAGCAGAACTATTCTTATGCGGGAATTATCGAAGCATTAAGCGGCGCGCCCTTTGACGTAAGGTTCATCAGTTTTGAGGATATCCGAAAGGATCCTTCTGTGCTGGAGGATATAGATGTAATCCTGAATGTGGGAGATGCATATACGGCCTACACAGGCGGCGAGAATTGGAAGGATGAAAGAATCTTGACTGCCGTGAAGAGCTTTGTCCATCATGGAGGCGGCTTTATCGGAGTGGGCGAACCGGCGGCGTACCAGTGGCAGGGAAGATTCTTCCAGTTGTCAGGAGTCCTTGGCGTGGAGGAAGAGACAGGCTTTACGCTGAATGTGGATAAGTATAACTGGGAGGAGCATGCCCATTTTATCACTGAGGACTGTCAGGGCGAGATTGATTTTGGTGAGGGCAAGAAGAATATCTTCGCATTAGATGGGACAACCGTAATCTGTCAGCGGGATAAGGAAGTGCAGCTTGCGGCAAATACCTTCGGTGAAGGGCGAGGCGTGTATATCAGCGGGCTTCCCTACAGCTTCGAGAACAGCAGGCTTTTGTACCGGGCGATTTTGTGGGCTTCGGGTGCGGAGAAGGAGCTGAAGCAATGGTTCTCCAGCAACTATAATGTGGAGGTTCACGCTTATATCAAGAACGGAAAGTACTGTGTGGTGAATAATACGTATGAGCCCCAGAGTACGACGATATATAAGGGAGACGGGTCAAGTTTTGAACTTAGTCTCCGGGCGAATGAGATTATCTGGTATGAGATCTAATTGATTCATATAAGCTATAAAAGGGGATGTGGGAAAATGCAGCATTGGAAGGTCATTTTCCTGCAATCCCCTTGTTTGTTATTCCTGTTTGGCGTTCAGATAGAGGGTAACGTTGGTATCTCGGGGGCTGCTTTCGATGCGTACCCCGTACTCATTTCCCTCATACAGGCGGATCTTGTTATGGATATTGCGTATTCCAAGCCCGGGAGCTTCCTGGAAGGCGGCGCTGATTCCATTAGAGATATCTTCGTTTAGAAGCTGTTTGATTTCGTCTAATTTTCTGTCGTCAAACCCAATGCCATTGTCGTGAATCGTGATAAACAAACCGCTCTGATCACGGAAGGTACGGATTAGGATTCTGCCGTTCTCATCAATGGATTCCAGCCCGTGAAAGATGGAATTTTCTACAAGGGGCTGCAGAATCATCTTTGGTATCTTACATTGTCTGGTATTTTCGTTAATATCCAGTTGATAAGTGATCCGGTCTTGGAAACGGATGCGAATCATATATAAATACTTGTCGATAATGTTTAGCTCGTCCTCCAGATTCACCAGAAAATCTCCCTTGATGGAATAACGGAAAAGCCCAGCCATGTTTGTGCAGATTTGCGCCACCTCAGGGATGCCATGCATCAGTGAAATACCTCTCATACATTGCAGCATGTTATAGAGAAAATGCGGGTTGATCTGGCTCTGATAAGCATAGAGCTGGGTCTGGTTTTTGTTAAGCTCCATCTCGTAAAGCCTTGCCTGGGAAGCTATGTTGCGTTGGTTTAAGGACGATATTTTCGCCAGCAGAGAATTGACATGGGAGGCGATAGAGCCAATCTCGTTTTTCAGCGAGGTCTGTATCTGCGGATTTTCATTTTCGTAGTCAAGGTCTTCAATCTCGTCATTCAGCCTGTAGATAGGGCGGATGATGAAATGCTGTACGGCGAATGCGATATAGATAATGTAAATAAAGGAAAGTACGGCAAGCAGCGTCAGCGGACCGGATTGTATATCACGAAAAAGATGAAGCTGTCCGGTATATACGGTTCCTACAATGGACAGATTCGTTGCGGTTACGTCATGGACGACTTTATATAATTCTGTTTCTGACGGCGGGGAGGGGGCGTCTTTAGCAGTGTTTGAGTACAAAATCTGCCCGGTTTTGGCGTCTTTGATATCAAGATGCATGTCAGAAGTGGAATTTACCAATTTGTCCAGTGTGTTTGTTTTACAGATAATGGCAATATTTCCCAGCGGTTTGCGGAAATTCTCCGAAAATGAGGTTACAGACACCGTAGAAAAATAGATAAGAAAGGGTTCTTCAGTCTTAGGGGTAACATAAAATTCAAAGTAACTCTCTGTATTTTTCTCGGAATCGTTAAAATTTTCAATCAGAAATCCTTCCATATCCGCGGAAATGTAGTTAATAATACTGGTCGGGGAGTATTTATCCCAGAGAACCACGTCCACCAGATCGGGAATATAGGACTTGGACAGCTCCACCAGGTCAAAGACCGCCTGTCTTGGCAGATTGTGGGTGTCCCGGTTATCGTCCAGCAGATACGCCTGTATGTCGTTGTTTGCCGAAAACATGGTGGACAGTTTTTTCATACTTCGTACCATGGTAGAGATATTTATCTCTATATTGTCAAGGGTGGTGGCGCAGTAGCGAATCAGGCTATCGTTCTGTGATTTTCGGATAAATGCAATGGTATAGTAGTTCGTGGCCAGTATAATCAGGATAGGGATTAGGAGAATGGTGATAAACTGGCGCGACAGGGATTTTTTCATGAATCGGACTCCTTTATACTGTGAAATTGCCGCCGGTACTCTTTCGGAGAATAGCTGCAATGTTTCTTGAATACCTTACTGAAATAAAAGTAATCATTGTATCCTACCATCTGCGCAATGGTCTCAAGAGAATGGTTCGTCGACTTGAGAAGAGACTGTGCTTCTGTGATGCGAAGCTCTGTCAGATGTTGGGAAAATGTCTTGCCCAGATATTTGGTGAAGAGGGTACAGCAGTAGTTGGGGTTCATCGTGAAGACAGCAGCCAGTGATTTCAGAGTCAGCTTTTCGGGAAAGTGAGTACTCATATAGTTTAAAATATTCTCAAAAGTATCGTCTATGTAGGCGTTGGCTTGTGGAAGGGCGCTGCGCCGATTCAATGCAGTCCTGGCACGTTCCAGACAGGAGGCGGTTTCGTCAGGGTCTAAGGGCTTTAAGCAGTAACCGGTTACGCCGTAAGCGATAGCTTCTTTGGCATAGGCAAAATCATTATATCCGCTTACAATAATAAACTCGCAGTTTAAGTGGTGGGAGCGTACCTTCTGGATTAACTCCAGTCCTGACATACCAGGCATGCGGATATCTGTGATAATCAGCTCCGGCTTCTTTGACATGATGAACGGAAGGGCCTTTAAGGGGGAACGGAAGGAGCCGACAATCTCGAAGCCCATATTCTCCAATGCGAAGGTCTGCTCAATATCCAGAATTGTCCATGGTTCATCGTCGATAATAATTGCTTTGTACATTGCTAATGCAGCTCCTTTCTACATTTTTCATCAGTATACTCTATACAATTCCCTCTGTCTATATAAAACACATCAATTTCATTGGGATAAGAAGGATATTTTCAGATAAGATGTAAAATACTCATAAAAAAACTATTTTAATCTGAGAATATTACATTTTTTTATTGATAGAATATTTGTATAATTTTTATAGAAATAAGGTCATACAAAGATGCTGTATAGTGCAAAATGATTAGAGGTAATCTGTAGGGCGGAAATGTATGGCAAGAGAAGAGGAGGAAATCATATGAAAAAAAGGACAAGGATGCTTGCAGTATTGTTGTGTACGGCAATGACCGCCGCATTGGCAGCTTGCGGAGGAAAAAGCGACGGGGACGCTAAGAAGGAGGACAAAGGGAGCGACGGAAAGGTCAAGCTGACATTTTCAACCTCTGTGTATGTGGAGGAGCCTCACCAGAAGGCAATCGACGCACTTTTGGCGGCATACAATGAGAAAAATCCGGATGTGACCATTGAGATTCTCGGCGCGGGTTATGATGGTTATTGGGATAACATCACAACGGAGATTTTGGCGAACAACGAAAGCGACATGATTCAGGTTTATCCGGAAAATATTTCTACTTACCACGCAATCAGAGAAGGGGGAACGTTCCTTGACCTGTCGGAGTATATGGACAACGGATTGAAGGACAAGCTGGTAGGGCAGGATATGTGCGACGTAGATGGGGAGACATTGGCGATTTCTTCCTATGCATGGGGAACGACGGGTATTTTTTACCGGAAATCCTTGTTGGAAGATGCGGGCGTTGACCCGGATTCTATTAAGACACAGGAAGATTTCCGCAAGGCATGTGAAAAATTCACGGGCGACGGCAAGTATGCAACAGGAGTCGTATCCGGAACCCACGCGTTTACCGTCAGTGAGTGGAGCCGCCTCATTGCAAGACCGGTATCCGGAGGGTTGTACTTCCCTGGCGGAGAGTCTGAGCCTTATACAGCGGAGAATGTGAATGTAAATTCTCCGGAAAATGTATGGGCTGCTCAGTGGTGGCAGGATTTTCTGTTGAAAGACAAGGCTGCAAAGTTAGTTCCGGATAAGAAGGATACCAGAGAAATGTTCTGGAACGGCGAGATTCCGTTCTGTATGGATGGCCCATGGTTTGTGGGAATGTCAAAGGAGAGAGACGAAGCTCTGATGGACGATATCGGGATTATTCCTCAGTTTGACATTGTATATGAAGGTGAGATTTTCAGACCGAATCCTACGAATTATCCCTTGGTTACGATGATTAGTAAGAATTGTGAATATCCAGACGAGGCCTATGCTTTCCTTGAGTGGATGACTACAGACGAGGCGCAGGCAATCATTGCAGACTGCGGCATGATTCCAAGTAATACAGATTATTCTACCAGCGATGAATATATAGAGAACCATGAGCTGGAATATGCAATCGTGGATTACATGCAGAACAATTATGAGGAGCTGATTGCGGACCCGAATATTGCGCAGTTGGGTGAAATTTCGCAGATTATGCTGGATGCAGCACAGAAAATGTTTTCCGAGCAGGCAGCGGATGTTAAGACGGAGATGGATAACGCTCAGAAGCAGATTGAAGAAGTTATGAGCAGGGAATAAGGGATTATATATGAATAAAAACAGAAAATGGAAAAGAACATTAGAACCCTATATATTTCTGGCGCCATTACTGTTGATTATCCTGGTATTTTTAATTGTACCCATTGCGAAGGCGGCGGTTATGAGTTTTCAATATTACTATATAGCCAAGCCTTCGCCGGACGGCAATTATTTTGTAGGACTTAAGAATTACCAGGCAGTTCTGACGGATGATTATTTCTACAACTCTGTAAAGGTTACATTAATCTACATCGTAGTGACGGTGCTTGGAAGATATGTCATTGGGTTCATCACAGCATTGCTTTTGAACACGAGATTCCTTGGACGGGGACTTGCAAGAGCCCTTATCATCATTCCTTGGGCGGTTCCGGAAGTAGTGGCATGTCTGGTATGGATTCTGATGTACGACCGAGACTATGGAATTATTAATTTCCTGCTGAACAATGCAGGGATTCTTTCCCAGAATATCGCATATCTGCAGGATGTTTCGATAGCGTTGCCGGCGGCAACGGTTGTCAACATCTGGAAAGGATTTCCCTTTGTTGCGGTCATGCTTCTGGCGGGTATGCAGAGTGTTTCCTCAGATATGTATGAAGCGGCTGATATCGACGGGGCTACTTGGCTTCAAAAGGTTCGTTATATTACCATACCTTCGATTAAGTCGGTGTCTACGATTGTGTTCCTGCTGCTGATTATCTGGACAATCAAGGACTATGCGATTGCATACGTGCTTACAAAGGGAGGTCCCTCAAGGGCAACGGAGCTATTGACGATTTACGTTCAGCAGATGGGGTTCAAGTATTTTGATTTTGGGAAGGCGGCAGCGTCGGGGATGCTTATGCTTTTGGTGTCATTGGTGTTTACATATTTCTATTTTAAGGTAGTGAATCGAGGGGAGGAGGAGGCATGAAAAAGAAGAGTGGGAGAAAACTCATAACGGTTTTTCTGGTCGTGCTGGTGTGTGCGTTTGCCTTGTTTCCTTTCCTATGGATGATATCAACGTCTTTTAAACCGGCGGAGGAGGTTTACACCAATACGCCTGCGTTTATACCAGACAATCCGACTGCTCAGGGATATGCAGAGATGCTGACAACGGAATCGTCTACCTTTGATTTTAAAAAGTGGGCGGTAAACAGTGTGGTTATAGCGCTGATGACAACCATTTTTTCCATGGTTATTGCGACTTTGGGAGGGTATGGTATCTCCAGATTCCGGTTTAGGGGGCGGGGGGCTCTGTCTTATATTGTGTTGACGACACAGGTATTGCCGGGATCGCTTCTTATGATTCCCCTGTATATCATTATGGGGAACTTACAGCTTTTGGACACCAGGCTGGGGCTGGTGATTGCATATGCAACATTTTCTGTGCCGTTTTGTACCTGGATGATGAAAGGCTTCTTTGATTCTATTCCGCTTTCTCTGGAGGAGGCGGCGAAGGTAGACGGCGCAGGGCGTTTTCGGTGTTTTGCAACGGTGGTTATGCCTTTGACTGTGCCCGGACTTGTGGCGACAGGGCTATTCGCATTTATCAACGGATGGAATGAGTATCTGTTTGCAAGCACATTTATGAAGAGTTATGAGAACTGGACGCTTCCAATGGGGATTGCAAGTTTCCAGGGACAGTATACGACGAACTGGGGAACGTTGATGGCAGGCTCAGTATTGGTTACGATACCGGTAGTAATATTGTTCCTGACGCTGCAGAAGCACCTGGTAGGCGGTATGACAGCCGGGGCTGTGAAGCAGTAACAATAGGTTAAAATTTATGATACAAGGAGTGGATGAAAATGGAACTAAGACAAATCAGAATGGGGATTGTAGGCGCAGGAACCTGGGGGGAGACACATGCCTCCATCTATGCAGAGCATTTGTTTGCGGATCCGGTTGCAATCTGTGATATGAACCGCGACAGGGCGAAGGCGATTGCGGATAAATTTGGAATCCCTAAAGTATACACAGATTACCACGAGCTGGCGGCGGACGGGGAGGTAGATGCAGTCGCAATCGTGACGCCTGATTTTGCACATGCGGATATTGCCTGCGCTATGGCAGAGGCGAAAAAAGACATATTGATTGAGAAGCCGCTTGCGACGACGAAGGAAGATATAGCTAGGATTTGTGAGGCGGTGGAGAAAAACAAAGTCCGCTGTATGGTGGATTTACATAACCGCTGGAATCCGCCCTTCAATACAGCGAAACAGGAGATTTCTTCGGGAAAGCTTGGGAAACCCTATACGGCGTACATCCGCCACAGTGATGTAAAGTGGGTGGCTACAGACATGCTTTCCTGGGCGGCAAAGTCATCCATCCTGTGGTTCCTTGGAAGCCACAGCTTAGATTCCTTAAGGTGGCTTCTGGATTCCGAAGTTAAGCGGGTGTATTCTGTGAAGAAAGAAGGAATCCTGAAAGAACTTGGCGTAGATACGCCGGATATTTTCCTGACAACCATTGAGTTTGAAAATGGCGCTGTGGCTCATATGGAGAATGGCTGGGTAACGCCCAACGGAAACCGGAATATTAATGATTTCAGGTGCAGCGTAATGTGTACGGAAGGAATGATAAGCCTGGATCTGTCAAGCCACAACCTGATTGAAGAAGTGACGGAGGATAAGGCAAGCGTACCGGATATCCTGGTATCTAATATGGTATTTGACCGATGTAAGGGGTTGTCTTATGAGAGTATTCGAGATTTCGTAGACCGCCTGGTTGATGGGAAGGAATTTCGGGTAACGCTGGAGGATGCAAGGAGGACTGCTCTTGCGATTATTGCAATCCATCAGTCTGCGGATACGGGGATGCCGGTGGAAGTTACGTATTGATAGGGAGGGGAGTTTAAAAGCTCCCCTCTGCCATTGCTTTGATTGAAAGGGCATACTCCGAAGGGGTCATGCCTGTAGATTTCTTAAACTGCCTGGAGAAATAGTGGATAGAGGAATACCCCAGCTGTTCGGAAATCTGTGTAAAGTTCAGATGTCCTGTCCGTATCATTTCTTTTGCCCCATTGATTTTCAGCAGTGTAAAATATTCGATGATTCCCATACCGCACCGTTCTTTAAATATCTTCTGAAGCTGGGACCTTCCTACCAGATTGTCCCGACAGATCTGGTCGATGGAAACAGAGGCGTTGATCCGAACCGCAAGGTAGTCGGTCACGCGGCTGTATATCTCGGCGTCGCTTTTGCTCTTGGTAGACTTTAGGGTAGCTGTTTTGGCAATTTCCCTGGGGAGGGCAAGGGGGTTAGAGTACCGGCGGATTAGGTGAATTAAAAGCTGCTCCAGATAGAGGCAGATTAACTGTTCAGCGCCGAACATATCTGGTTCTTTGCGGGGCATATTCTGGAGATAGGGGTCGTCCAGCCGGCAGTCGAAGCAACGTCTGGCCTCGATAATGATGCTGGCAAGGATGTTGCGCTCCGTCTCATCGATCTTTAATGTCTTTTCTCGGAAAAATGTCATGGCTTCGTCCTCACAGTGGAAGGAAATTACGACCAGATTCGGAGCAATCTTCCCTGTAGCCTGTACGCTGTGAAATTCATTTGGCTGATGAAACGCGATATCCCCGCGTTTCAGTACGGTAGTCTCATTTCCCGCGGTAACGTTCACTTCTCCCTTGTCTACGCAGATAAACTCCCAGAAATCGTGGGTTTCTCCCTCAAAAGAAAAATTGCTCATATATTCAAAATAATGGATGCTGAAGATTTTGCTGATAGATATGGATTTTCTTAATATAACTCCCTTGTAGCTCATAACGAAACCTCTATATATTGATATAATTTGTGGGTCTATAAAATATTTTATCGTATTTTTATTAAAATGAAAAGGGCGTAAATGCAGATTGTGCAAATCAAGAATCATATAGTATAAAGATTTTCCTGCCTCCTTGTACTACAATGAATACAGATGAAGCAATCAATATACGGATATCAGAATTATGGAGGTAGGAAAGATGGATAAACCGGTATTAGTAATCATGGCGGCAGGAATGGGGAGCCGCTATGGAGGTCTTAAGCAGATTGACCCAGTGGACAACGAAGGGCATATTATTATGGATTTTTCCCTGTTTGACGCTAGAAAGGCAGGATTTGAGAAAGTAATCTTTATTATTAAGAGAGAAAATGAAGCTGATTTCAGAGAGGCGATTGGGGACCGTGTGGAGAAATATATGGAGGTTTCCTACGCATTTCAGGAGATTGGAAATATTCCGGAGGGGTATGCTGTTCCGGAGGGCCGCGTAAAACCATGGGGGACGGCGCATGCGGTTCTGAGCTGCATCGACCAGGTCGACGGACCGTTTGCGGTGATTAATGCCGACGATTATTATGGAAGAGAAGCCTTTGAGTTAATCTACAATTATCTGGCGGCACATCAGGATGATGAGAAATATCGTTATACGATGGTAGGGTATCTTCTTGCCAACACCGTGACGGACAATGGACATGTAGCGCGTGGAATCTGCGAGATGAATAAGGCTGGGGAGCTTGTTGGCATTACGGAGAGAACGAAGATTGAGAAGCGTGACGGCGGGATTGCATTTACAGAGGATGACGGCGAGACTTGGACGCCTGTTGCCAGCGACACGACGGTGTCTATGAATATGTGGGGATTCACACACAGCATTTTGAAAGAGATTCGCGACCGTTTCCCTGCATTTCTGGATACAGGAATCAAGAGTAATCCGATGAAATGTGAGTATTTCCTGCCGGCAGTTGTAAGCGACCTTTTAGGAGAGGGACGTGCGACGGTGGCAGTGCTTAAGTCGGCAGATAAATGGTATGGAGTAACATACAAAGAGGATAAGCCGGTAGTTGTCGCGGCGATTCAGAAAATGAAAGAAGAAGGGCTCTATCCAGAGCACCTGTGGGAGGAAGTATAATGGGAGAGACATCACCAATTCAGATTGCAGAGGCGATTGGGAATTTTCAGTTTAACGGAAGGCTTATGAGAGGCTGTGCCTATGGAAACGGCCATATTAATGACACCTATCTTCTGACATTTCAGATTTCAGGTATGGGTAACATCAAAGTAATCCTGCAGAAAATGAATAAGGATGTATTTAAGCAGCCTATTGAATTGATGGAGAATGTCATGGGTGTGACGGCTTATCTGAGGGAGCAGATCATTAAGAATGGCGGGGACCCTGAGAGGGAGACGCTGAATGTAATTCCGGCATATGACGGTAAGCCGTATTATAGGGATTCTTATGGGGAATATTGGCGCTCTTATAAGTTTATTACGGATGCTACCAGCTATGACGTGGTAGAGAAGCCAGAGCATTTCTATCAGAGTGCAGTTGCATTCGGGAATTTCCAGTGTATGCTGGCGGATTATCCCGCTGATACGTTGAATGAGACGATTGTCGGTTTTCACGATACGCGTGCAAGATTCGATGTATTTAAGAAAGCAGTTAAGGAGGATGCATTAGGAAGAGCCTCTTCTGTGAAGGAAGAGATTCAGTTTGTGCTGGACAGAGAAGACGTTGCAAATTACTTTTCCGAGCTTCAGGACAAGGGAGAGCTGCCGCTGCGTGTAACCCACAACGATACGAAGCTCAATAACATTATGATTGACAACAAGACTGGGAAGGGTATCTGTGTCATCGATCTGGATACGGTTATGCCGGGGCTTGCTATGAATGATTTCGGAGATTCTATTCGTTTCGGCGCCAGCACCGCGGCAGAGGATGAGAGAGATCTTTCTAAGGTGTCCTGTAGTATGGACTTGTTCGATCTGTATGCAAAAGGCTTCATAGAAGGATGTGCTGGAAGACTGACCAGTAAAGAGATTGAATTGCTTCCGATGGGGGCAAAGGTTATGACCTTCGAGTGCGGTATGAGATTCCTGACGGATTACCTTCAGGGAGACCGGTATTTTAAGATTCATAGGGAAGGACATAATCTTGACAGATGCCGGACACAGTTTAAGCTGGTTGCAGATATGGAAGCAAAATGGGATACTATGCAGGGTATTGTTAAGAAGTATGGGTTATAGAATAAAGAGAATTAATTAGAAATATACAAGAGGGTGTAAAATAATCTGTGAAAGAGTATCTGGATTATTTTACGCCCTTTATGTAATTGATGCCGCTTGTTGCTAGTGTGTCAGCACCCTAGGTTACGGCTTCTTCCGATACTTCTTCCTCTGTGTCGATTCCGGCCTGAATCTCCAGATGGTGGAGATGTTTCAGCAAATCCTTCTTCGAGCGTATGGGCAGACGGCGGAACCTTATCAGAAGATTTTGCGTATCATCGGGCAGAGTTCGGGCTTCATCCATGGTAATGTATGTAGGTTCTTCGTCATCCAGAAGATAATCGATGGTAACATGAAAGAGACTGGCAAATGCCGACAGTTTTTCATGTGAAGGCTGGCGATTCTTCGTTTCATAACCCGCTATTGTGGAACGTGCCAGGCTCATGCGCTGAGCGACATATTCCTGTGTCATGTTGTTTTCAAGGCGTAGGGCTTTGAGTTTTTCTGCAAAAGCCATATGATTTTCCTCCTTTGTGTCCTAACATTGAGTTTTATCTTTGGTATATTTTACCAAATGTTTCGTTAAAGAACATGTATTGTTCCGAAACACAACAAAAATGTTTCAGAGAGAAACTTGACTAGTGTGCTGACACATTTACTTTCAGACAAATGTGTCAGCATACTAGAATATCTTTCTGAATTTTGTTCTAGGATAACAAGAAAATGTATAAAATATTAGTCTGTTTTTGTGAAATTTGTTAAACTACACTTAAGGGTTATAGTACAAAAATGCGATATTTTGTCATGAAAGAAGTATAATTTATGGACTTTATTTACAGACTATATAAAAATGTTGATAAATAGAGGTGTAGAATATGGATAAACAGACAGTTACCCTTTTAAAGGAGTGCAATGCGGGATGTAAGATGGCGATAAATAGCATGGAGCGACTCAGTGATTTTTTGATGAATGGAGAATTAGAACAAACATTAACGACATACAAGGAACAGCATAAGAAACTGGAAGAAGAATCAGAAAAGCTTCTGACGGAGCTGGGAGAGAGCGGGCAGCAGCCGGATAAAATTGCAGCGGCATTTTCATTGATTACAACTGAGGTGAAATTGATGGTTAAGGACGACAGTACACAGATTGCAAAGCTCCTTATGAATGGGTGCAATATGGGGATACAATCCATCAGCGAGTGTATGAATAAATGTCCGGACGCGTCCCATGGAAGTATCTCTTTGGCGAAGAAACTGGTAAAATGTGAAGAGAAACTCATGGAAGATATGAAGAAATATCTGTAGATAATTTGAAGCCTAAAAAGGCTGAATACAGAATGTGAAAGCATGAAAAATTATGAGAGGGGGATATAGAAGCCCCCTCGCGCTTCTGCTGTTTCTTTTTCATAAATCTTAAAACATCTTCTTAAGTTGTATAATCAAATTCATTTTTCTGACGATATATTATAAGACGCTCTTTTTAGGCGATACGAGGGAGAAGCCGGAATGTATCCTGGAAAGAGGTGGATATGAGTTAGGATACAGAATTATTACCGGGATGCCGGTGTTGATATCTTAGAAAAGTAAGAAAGCTGGAAGAGGGGGTGGATCGTATACTCAGATGTATGAGTGTTGGCCTCAGAGTGCTTTTCTAGATAAAGCAGCGTAAGAAATTTCTGTAATGTCGGATATTTCAGACAACCTATGTGAATATAATGACATTGG
Source organism: Lachnospiraceae bacterium (assembly GCA_011960625.1). Taxonomy (GTDB): domain Bacteria; phylum Bacillota; class Clostridia; order Lachnospirales; family Lachnospiraceae; genus Sporofaciens. Next base: position 77,402 of record BLMJ01000232.1, read on the forward strand.
AAGGAAAATTTTTCATATATAAGTATTACAGATTAGGTATAAAAACATTGAACTCCCTAAGAATTTGAAGTATACTTATATAAAGGTCGATCTAAAGGTCAAAATTCTATTTTGCCAATAGATTTAACAATATGATAAATATTTTAGAAAGGAATAAAACAAGATGCGGAAAAAGAAACTAAGATTATTGACAGTATTTTTATCGGCATGTACAATGTTGCTTTTAGCTCCTTTGACGGTCAGTGCTAGCGATGTCGGCGGAGGAACAGGAGGCGCTGGTGGAAATGGTTCTGGAGGAGGAAATACGGGCGGCACACAGCCTGGAGGAGGAACTAATGCAGCGGGTGGTGAAACAATAGATTTGTCCAAATCATCTACTTGGCCGAATAGAGCAGTTCCTATAACTATCAGCAATTGTCCGGGACAATGTAAAGGACATACCATTACAGGTACGTTTGGTTCTGCTAATAAATCATATGATACTTTAGAGGCGATTGTTCTGGTCAATGGCGGACCACATAATATCATTTTAAAAAATGCTACTATTAATTTGGAGAATGCTGATGCCGCTGAAAAGTTGAATATACGCCCCTTTGCATTGAATGGAGCTGATGGTGCGAGTGCGAGTGTAAATCTGAGTTTAGAGGGAAATAATACGCTGAAAAGTATTGGCTCAAAAGCTGGATTGCATGTCCCGGCAGGATCGAGCCTTAATATTGTTAAAGGTACGGCGCAATCAAAATTAGATGTTTCCGGAGGACATACTGGGGCAGGAATAGGCGGAGATGGTTACAGCGCTAACTGCGGAAGTATCATGATTGATGCAGCGGGGAGCACAATAAATGCTACCGGCGGAAACGGCGGCTGCGGTATTGGCTCAGGACCGGATGGATTAGCCGGAAGGATTACAATTAAGAATGGTACTGTCAAAGCCCAGGGCGGTGATGGTGATGACACGAGTAACCTCTCTGCCGGAGCTGGGATAGGCTCTATACTTTCTCCGTATAATGACGTTATTATTAATGGAGGAAGCGTTTCTGCTATTGGAGGCAGAACCAATAGAAATGGCGGTTCGATACAAGCCTATGGTATTGCAAGCAGTTCATTATCGTCAGAAGGAAATAGTGTAACCATGACTGCAAACAGCATTTCAGGAGATACTGGTAAATTTAACGGTGTAGTCTGGGGAGAAGCCGGTAATGAGGATGTTGCCCGTGTGTATGGTGATGCGACATTAACAGCTCCCGTGGAGAGAGGGCAGACTATAAGAATTCCAACAGGAGCATCTTTGACAGTTCCTAATTTGAATTATGCGAATAAGGGAACGATTGAGGGCGGCGGTATGTTGATTGATCCACATCATTTAACTGCCGGTTCGTCTGGTAAGCTGGAAATACCGATGGATAACAGAAGAGTAAGCCTTACAAAGAATGATATTAATGTGAAGTCAGATTTGGTTTATACAGGAGCGAATCTGTTAGAGACAGAATCTGTAATTACCATTAATAAGACGAGAAAAGAAGGAGGCCTAACTTATCAGGTAGATACCAGTGGATGGAAACAGAATATTACGAAGGACGCTGTTCCGGTAACAGAAATTGTTAATTACGGCAGTTATAGAGTATCATATGACAGAGATAAATTTCCCTCTATTATACTTGATCCGATTGACGTAAAACAAAAAGAAATTACAACTGATATGATAAATATTTCCGGTGATTTTACTTATACCGGGGAAGCAATTATTCCAACAATAACAATTAAATATAAAGAACAGACTCTTGTGGAAGCCTCTGATGAGGTGAAAGGAGATTATACTATTGTTGGTTTCAAGGATAATGTCAATGTAGGCAATGCCACTGTTTCTATTGAAGCAGAACCCGGCTGTAACTATACTACTAAGGATAGGGAGCCAGTAGAAGCAACATTTACCATTGCACAAGCGTCTATCAATACGGCAAAGGTAGACATTGCGCCAACGGAGAATGTCTATAACGGCAAGGCACGGAAACCAAAGATTACCGTAACATTAAATGCCGAAAGTTCAAACGAAGGTAACGAGGATGCAGGAGAGGAAGAAGGAGAAGAGGGCGACGAGAATACGGACAATGAACCGACAGAGCCGTCCGCACCGCCAAAGGTATTAACAAGCAAGGATTATGACGTAACATACACCCCGGACGATAAGGTGACGAATGCGAATACTTATACTATCACTATAAAAGGTAAAGGTAATTATACAGGGACAGCGCCTGTAGCAACATACACAATTAATAAGAAACCATTAGAAATCTCTAAGATTACAGCAAAGACCAGACAGTATGACAAGACCAATGTAATTGAGCTTGATGAAGTTGTGTTTGCGAATCTTGAGAAAGCTGATGAGGGTAAGGTAAAACTGGAAGCAACGAAAACAACAGTTTCTGGCTCAGATGTTGGGACTTACGGTGTAGTTCTGTTCGAAGAACCGAAACTTACCGGAGATGCGGCAAACAACTATTCTCTGGAAATTCCGGCAGAAGGTTTGAAATTGACAGAGGATGTGGAGATTCAAAAGGCCGACGCTCCGGCAAAACCGGAACTGGAAGGCGAGTATGTTTCCAGCGAAGATAAGACTACTTTCATCTATACGCTGAAGCTTACGAATCCACAGGAATTAGGCGATTATCGTTACAGAATGGTTGATGAGAACGGCGAGGGTGAATGGTTAGAAGCAACCGAGCCGAATACCTTCGTCTTCACAGGTATCTTGCCGGAGACAACTCAGATCTTTGAATGTTATTCTGTAGGCTCTGACAATGTTGCAGAGAGCGAGATCGGCAGAATTGAAGTGGACTTTAAGAAGCCTGCACAGGATACACAGCCAGAGGCAGCAGAGCTGGCGTTTGAACAAAACGAAGATAACGCAACCTTTACAGCAACAATTCCAGAGGTTCCGAATGGTGAGTACAGTTTCTTGTGTGACAAGACTTGTGATAAGGACGACGACGGAGAGTTCGAGTGTGAACACTTCACAGAAGATAACACAAAGATTGACTGTGAACCAATGACAGAGTATAAGGGTTATGTAAGATTTGTGAAGGACGATACACACCGGCCAAGTAAGGTTACAGAGGTAATCGGAACATCACCGATGCTGACGGCGGCAGCGCCTGAATTTAAGCCGAATGGCGGCGGCTTTACCGTTTCTCAGACGGTGGAGATTAGTTGTTCTACAGAAGGCGCTACCATCTATTATACGCTTGATGGAAGTGTTCCCACTGTGGAGAGTACAGTATATGAAGAGCCGTTTGTAGTTGAAGATACGACTACAGTGAATGCAATTGCTGTGGCCGAGGAGAGAAATGACAGCCCGGTTGCAACGGCAGTATTTACCAAGACGACGCCGACAACAAATGCTATTATGGAAGGGATTACAGCTGGAAGTCCCACAAGCTTCCTTTCTGAGGAGCTGAAAGCGATATACGGTTCGTCAAAAGAGCCGATGGGTGATGTAATTGCAGACCTGACCAATAGACTTTCAGCAGAGCCGGGATATACTTATCAGAATATGGCGTTTTATGATCTGAAGATCAAGATGAAGCTTAGTCCGGACGACAAAGAATGGGTGGATGTAACACCTGAGAATTTCCCGAAAGAAGGGCTTACCATACTTGTGGATTGTCCGGAGGGAACTTCCACGAACGCAAATGATTTTGTTGTAGGACATATGTTCTCAACAACCTCTGACAGACTGGGAACGACAGCCGGAAAGATTGAGGTATTGTCTGTCAATAAAGTTGGAAACCAGCTTGAGTTTACGGTTCATGGAACATCACCCCTTGCAATTGCGTGGAAAGCGCTTACAGGCGGAGACGAGAATCCAGGCGGAGACGAGAATCCAGGCGGAGACGAGAATCCGGGCGGAGACGAGAATCCAGGCGGAGACGAGAATCCGGGCGGAGATGGCAATCAAGGCGGAGATGGTAATCAAGGCGGAGATGGTAATCAAGGCGGAGATGGCAATAATAGTACCAGCGGGCCCGATGGTACTACCGGTAATCAGGGAACGAATGGAACCGATACACTTACAGGCAAATCTACCGATGGAACGGGAGCGAATGGAACGGGAACAAATGGTACTGGAACCGGCAGCTCAGGTAGCGCTGCCGACGCCCTCAAATCTGCAGCGGCGTCTCTATTGCCAAAGACTGGCGATACCAATAAACTTCTTGTATGGGTTGGGCTGGCAGTTGCCTGCGTGGCAGTGATTGTAGGCGTGCAGATCAAGAACAAGAAGGGTAAAGGAAAGAAGAAAAAGAGCTAGGAATTTCTATTAAAATGATTAAAAAGACCTTGGAATATGATTCCGAGGTCTTTTTTAATATGGCAGAGGGAGAGATATGCTGTATTTTCAATAAAAATTGTGTTAATATATATTAAAGAAGATTAGGCAATTCAAGAGGAGGATGTGTATGAAACGAATATCCCTTGAGAAACTGCTTTGTTCTCATCAGTTTACTGCCTATGAGCAGGAATATCAATATGTGCTGACATTACTTTCAGAGGGGAAGATAAGACCTTTGAAAGCATCTGGCACGAACGGAAAGAGCCCTGCGCTTTACCGTGAATACTGGATAGTTAAGCAGGAAAAAGATAACAGTAAATTTGAAGAGGAGCTAAAGTATCGGATTCACCCCTTGATAGCCATAGATTATTATTTATCCCATCTTAGCGTCTATGAGCAAGATAGGCCATGGGTCCTGATGCTGAGCGAATATCTGAAAAACAGCAGGGAAAGCTTGTATCATACGGAGTCTGTCAATGAGCGAAGCTTCGAAATTTGGAGCCATGAAAAGTTCTTAAGCCGCGGAAAGGGAAAACGTATCTTAAAGAATTGCGGATTGAAAGAAGATTTCCTTAATACATACCAGACGACTGAGCCTTTAGCATATTATTCCCATACGAGACAAGTACCCCAGAATATTCTGATTTTGGAGAATAAGGATACATTCTATAGTATGCGGCGGCGCTTAATAGGCGGTCATTTGGATAGCCCGGCAATATTGCTGGAAAAGAGCAGAATCCTCGGAGCAGAGATAGGAACCCTAATCTATGGCGCGGGGAAAGGGATTCTGCGCTCATTTTTGGATTTTGACCTGTGTGTGGAGCCTTATATGAGGAACAGCGAGAACCGGCTCTACTATTTTGGCGATTTGGATTATGAGGGAATTGGAATCTATGAAAGTCTTGCGGAAATGGTTTCAGACGGGCGGGAGCTCCTGCCTTTTGTAAGAGCGTATGAGGCTATGGTTAAGAAGGCGGATAGGACATGTGGGATGGAAAAGCTGCCGGATATGAAAGAGCAGCAGAACCGGAATATACGTCAGGAGTTTTTTTCCCATTTTCCTGCAGATTTGGTAAACAGGATGAAGGCAGTACTGGAAGCCGGAAAATATATTCCGCAGGAGATATTGAGTATAGCTGACTTTTAGATGAAATGGAATAAAGGAAAGGAATATAATGCAATATGAATTTTTGAAGCATTTTCCCAGAAGAATGAAAAACGTCGGATTATATGCCCTGTTGATTCAGAACAGCGCCCAGAAGACGACTTGGAAGCAGTATGGTTTCCTTACCCTGGGGGAACAGCTGAACGTGGTTTTTGCAGTCATGCTCTATATTATGGAGCAGTCTTTAAAGGAAGAGCATTGCACTATGGATGATATAGGGGCGTATATTGATACGGTCAATACACGCCATTTTCAGAAAAGCATGTCCTACGATGAGTGCAGGCAGTTAGGGGATTTTGTGGTAAATGTGATACTGTCCAACGAGGGGAGAGTTATGTATTTTGAGGGTTTCGATTTTGAGGAAAATGAGTATCAGAACCTTCATATCAGCTATGTTGCCAACCGGATTATCTACATAGACCAGGAGTTTAAGCGTACCTCTTACTATCTGACGGACGACGGGTACAATCTTCTGTTGGCGACTCTGGAGATTGAGAATAATATGAAGCTGACGATTCATGAGATGATTTTCCAGATGCATCTTGAGAAGCAGAGTTATGATAAGGCGGTGGAGGAGATTAAAAATGTGTTTAATCTGCTTCGGATTCAGCTGCAAAAACTTCAGGAGGCTATGGGAAAGATCCGAAGAAATGCGCTGAACTATTCAGTAAAGGACTATGAGGAGATTTTACTTGAGAATCTGGATACTATAAGCGATACGAAGCAGAAGTTCCAGAATTACAGGGAGATGGTGAAGAGTCGGGTGCAGGCCATGGAAGAAGAGAATATTAATGTGAAGCGGCTCAGTGAAAAGGAGGAAGAGAGTCTTGGGCATTTGCGTATGATTGAGATGTATCTGAACCGGACGATCGACGAACATCAAAAGATTTTAAACAGTCATTTTGATCTTAAGGCATTGTATACAAAGGAGTTGGAGACACTGACGCAGATGTCGCTGATTCAAAGATTCCCGCTTCGGTCAGAGTTATATGATAAGGTGTTGGAGAATCCGAAGGCGCTAAGAAATCTGGATTTTTTCCTGCGCCCCTTGTTTAATCAAGAACCCAGTAAGGTTTACAATCTGAATAAAGCGTTCCGGCTGCAGCGTCCGGTAAAAAAGCACGCAGAGGAGGATATTGCAGAGGAACTGGATTTTGACGAGGAAGAGTGGATGCGGGAACAGGAGCGGCTTCGCAAGGAAAAGCTTAAAAGATATGAGACAAGCCTTTGCCGTCTGCTTGGCTATGCTGTGAGGACGGGAGAGATATCGCTCAGGGAGATTAGCTCGATTACAATGGAACGGGAAGAAGAGCGGGAGCAGTTGATTCCAAATGTAGAGATTTTCAAGGAGATCATGGTGGAGCTGATTAAGAATCAGGAGATTGATATTTCCGTACTTGCAAAGGAGCGCAGCAAGTATATACAGGATATGTCGGGGGAATTTCAACTGAATGAGATGCTGCTGTATCTGGTAGAGGAGTATAGGCAGTTTCGGGATATCCGAAGGGTAGAAACTTACCGGATAGAGGATGGCAGTGTTGTGACGTTTGAAGGGATTCTAAATGAGGATAAGACGAGGAGGGCAATTCGATGCTCCAATGTGCTTATTCGGGTGGTAAACTAGTGTACTGACCACATTATATTCAGTAGTTAAGGAGTAAACAGATATGGCTTATGAATTAGACGAGATCCGAACCAGCCAAGAGATTTTCTACTATCTTTTGGAACACCATGAGCTTCATGAGAATGAGGAAATGCAGCTCTACAGGGCGTATACTGAGCAGGAGGAGATTCAGAACCTGGTGAAATCTCAGGGGGAGATTGCCAAAAGCCGGATTGAGCGTTATGGAAATGCAATTTATCTAATCCCAGAGGAAGAGAATCATTTTCTTGGCTTTTCCAAGGCACAGCTTAAGGCGGCGCTGTGCAAATCTTCTGGTACGGATAAGGACTATTATCTCTCTCAATTTGTAGTGCTGACGCTTTTGGTGGAATTTTTTGACGGGCAGGGGAGCAGCAGTAAGGCGCGGGAGTATATGCGGGTAGGAGAGCTGCAGAATTGTATTTCCGTCCGTCTGAAGGAGGGAGCCGAGAGTATGGACGAAGAACAGGAAGAGCAGTCAGGGATTGCTTTTTCCAATATGCTTGAGGCGTATGAGGCTTTGCGGTCGGATGACAAAGGCTCGAAGGCAAAGACGACGAAAGAAGGCTTCCTTTATTCGATACTGATATTTTTGCAGAAGCAGGGATTGATTGAATACGTGGAAGCAGACGAGATGATTAAGACCACCAAGAAGCTGGATAATTTTATGGACTGGAATCTTCTCAATCAGAATAATTATCAGAGAGTTCTGCGTGTACTGGGGGCGTTGGAGCATGTATAAGAGAGGTGACAGCATATGAGCAAGATAAATGCCATCAGGATGATTAATGTCAACTATAATAATAATGCCATTCGCATCAGTGACGAGTGTTTTCATTTGAATGGCGAGAGCACGCTTTTATCCCTTAGAAATGGGGGCGGCAAGTCTGTGTTGGTTCAGTTGGTGACGGCTTTGTTTGTACATAAGAGATATCGGGATGCGAAAGACCGGCCCTTTGAGAGCTATTTTACCACCAATAGGCCGTCGTTTATCCTTGTAGAATGGGCTCTGGACAGAGGAACGGGATGCGTGCTTACGGGGATGATGGTGAGAAGAAGCCAGGCTGTGGGCGAGGAGAATGGAGAGAAGCTTGAGATGGTTAATATCATCAGTGAGTACCGAGAGCCTTGTGTCCAGGATATACACCATCTTCCTGTGGTGGAAAAGGGAAAGAAGGAGATTGTCCTTAAGAATTTTGCGGCTTGCAGGCAGATGTTTGAGTCTTATAAGAAGGATAGAGCTATGTGTTTCTTCTATTATGATATGAACAATCCGGCCCAGTCCAGGCAATATTTTGATAAATTGATGGAGTATCAGATTCACTATAAGGAGTGGGAGACTATTATCAAGAAGGTGAATTTGAAGGAGTCCGGACTGTCTGATTTGTTTTCCGACTGCCGGGACGAGAAGGGACTTGTGGAGAAGTGGTTTTTGGAGGCTGTGGAGAGTAAGCTTAACAAGGAACGGAATCGTATGAAGGAATTTCAGGTGATTCTGGAGAAATATGTAGGACAGTATAAGGATAATCAGACAAAGATTAAGAGGCGTGATATTATACGTGCTTTTAAAGAAGAGGGGGATAAGATTCGTAAGAAAACGGAGGCTTATCAGGTCAAGAGCTGTCAGGCAGGAAATCAGGAGAATCTGATCGCAAATTTTATTGGGGAGCTTGTGCGGCTTCATGAGGAGGCGGAGGAAGAATATCAGAGGCTTCTTGAGAAGATAGCGTCCATTCGGGGACAGTTAGCGAGGGTGGAATATGAGAAGCTATCCAGCGACATACATAAGCTTCGGGACGAACTGCGTTTTCACCTGAGTAATCGGAATATGATAGAGATTGAGAAGGAGGAGCTGGAACAGGAGGCTGCAAGGAGACAGCGTGCGCTTAAGCTTTTAGCTTGTGCGAAGCAGCAGAAGGTCACATATCAGGAGCGAAAGGAACTGGAGGTGCTTAGGCAGAAGCTGATTTTATCGAGACAGAAGGAAGAGAAGCTGGAACCGGAGATAAAATATCTGGGTTATACATTAAGGCGTTATTATGAAGGACTTTTGGATGAAAACGAGAGCAGGAAAAGGGAAAACGAAGAAGCAGCCGTGAAAGCGAAAGCAAAGTTAGAGCGGGTAGAAAAGAAACTGTCAGAGCTGGCGGAGAGCTTTCTTCAGAATGCCTCCAGGGAAGGCGGGCTTAAGAGTGCAGCGGCATCTTATGACCGGACGGAGGAAGAGTATAACCGGCGGTATGAAGAGACGCTGGTGCGAAATATTCTCGGAATGTACGAACCCGGCGCTCTTGAAATTTGTCGGGAGGCTTATGTGAAAGAACAAAAGACGGCTGCACGATCGCTTCTGACCCTCAGAAGGGAGCAAGAGAAGGCGAATGAGAAAAGCCGAAGTCTTGAGCGGAAACTTCAGGATATACGTTCCGGTCTGGTTCAGGGAAAGCTTGAGCTTAGACAGCAGGAAGATGTGCGGAAGAAATATGAGCAGGAGTTAGAGGCAAGAAAGGTGGTGCAGCGGTATCTGAATTTAGAAGAAGCCGAGCCTTTTGACAGACAAAAGATTCTGCACAGATCTGAGAGAAAATTACAGGAGATTGGGGAGATTCGGAGGAAACTGGAGAAAGAAGAGGACGTTTTGCAGAAAGAGTATCAGCGGCTGACTCAGGGGAAAGCGCTGGAATTGCCTGAGGAAATAGCACAAGAGCTTGAAAATCTTGGTCTGCATGTGGTGTATGGGATGGAATGGCTGTCAAAGAACGGGTATTGCGAAGAAGAGAATCTGGAGCTGGTTCGCTGCCATCCCTTTCTGCCCTATGCGCTGATTTTGTCAGAAGCTGAGCTGCACAAATTATCCCGGAATATGGGTGGAATTTATACCTCTTTTCCTATTCCTATCGTGGTCAGGGAGAGATTGGAGAGAGGTGAGAAGGATAGAAAGTGTGGGATTGTCCGGCTTGAAGGAGTCAGCTTCTATGTCTGGTTCAATGAGAATTTGCTGAATGAAGAGAAGCTTAAAGCATTGGTGCAAGAAAAGGAGAGGCAGATAGGGAAAAAGAGGGAGGCTATTTCCATTCGGCAGGCAGAGTATACAGAGTATTTTGAACGGCAGGAATTGATTAGGAACCAGGAAGTCAGCAAGGAGAGGTGGGACGCCAACGAGAAACAGTGCAGGGAGCTTGGGGAACGGATTGAGAAGCTTTCTAAAGAGTGCGGCGCTTCTGAGGAGGAGCTGGCGGAGATTAGGACACAGCTTGAGAAACAGGAAAGAGATATTCGAAGGGCTGACCGTACAGCAGAGTATCAACAGAGGAGGCTTGAGGATTTTGAGAGGCTGTGTAGGGAGTATGAGGCGTACGAGCAGAATTTGAGAGAGATGGAACGCTGTAAGAAAGAGGCAGATAAGTTATCGGAGAAGCAGAAGTTGTTCCGTAATCAGCAGGAAAAGCTGAGGATGCAGCAGAAAACCCAAGAGCTTGAGAGAATGAAGCTGTTCCAAAGGGGAGAGGAGCTTTGGAAGGAGGAAAGAAAATATAAGGCGTATGAGAAGGCGGAGGCTACGGGCGGATGGAAGCGTACGTCGATGGACGAGTCCGATAACATGAGGGAAATGGAAGCCAGGTATGCAGCCATAACTTCTCGTATGTCTCAGGAAATTCAAGAATTGGAAGAGCAGGAGCAGCGGGCGGAAAGCCGTTATCAGGAGGCGCTGGAGGAACTGAAGTATTTGCAGCGAAAATACGGGCTTTCCGATGAAGAATGGAAAGAGGTGAGTTATAATCGGGAGGAGGAGTCGCATCAGGAAATTATGCTGGAAGACCTTAACAGGAGGATCTCTGTAAAGCAGAGACTTTGGAATGATGAGGATAAGCAGATTGCCGTAGTGAACCAGAAGAAGAGTGAGCGGGCGGAACGGATGAAGAAAGAATGCGGCGAGGAAGAGCCGCTGCCGAAGGAAGAGATTCAGAAGCAGGATTTTGACGCACGTAAGAATCAGTTCCGTTATCAGGAGAATGAGTCTCTAAAGCAAGCGGATATCTGGAAGGAAAAGCTTCGCAGTTATGATGAGAATCTTACGGCGCTGTCCGAGTATAACGATTTTCCATTTGGGGAGAAGGTTGTATGGGAACAGGATTTTTCCAAGCTGGACGCCAAAAGTCTCCGTAATTTCAAAGGTATCCTAATTCGGGATTATAATCAGATGCTTCGGGAACGCAGGGAGGCTCAGGATGCGCTTACACGGCTTCTGAACCAGATTGTACGTATGGAGCAGTTTCAGGAGGATTTCTATAAGAAACCCTTAGAGGCAATGCTGGAACTTACGGACGACGCGTTTGCTGTGTGGAAGCAGCTGAATACGACGATACAGTCCTATGACAGTCTGATGGAGAAGCTGGAGGTAGATATTTCCCTTGTGGAGAAGGAGAAGAACAAAATCGTGGAGCTTTTGGAGGATTATCTCAGAGAAGTACATCAGAACCTTGGGAAGATGGACAACAATTCTACGATTGTCATCCGAGAACGTCCTGTAAAGATGCTGAAGATTGGGCTTCCAAAGTGGGAGGAAAATGAGAAGCTGTATCAGCTTCGCCTTCAGGATATGATTGATCACATTACACAAAAGGGGCTTAAACTGTTTGAGCAGAATGAAAATGCGCAGGAGTATTTCGGAACTCAGATTACCACAAGAAATCTTTACGATACAGTAGTCGGAATCGGGAATGTGCAGATTCGGCTTTATAAGATTGAGGCCCAGAGGGAGTATCCCATTACTTGGGCGGAGGTGGCCAGCAACTCGGGAGGAGAGGGATTCTTGTCGGCGTTTGTGCTGCTATCGAGCCTGTTGTATTATATGCGCAAGGACGATACGGATCTATTTGCAGATAAGAATGAGGGGAAGGTTTTAATTATGGATAACCCTTTTGCCCAGACAAATGCATCCCATTTGCTGAAACCCTTGATGGACATGGCAAAGAAGATGAATACCCAGTTGGTGTGCCTGACGGGACTTGGAGGAGAGTCTATTTATAACCGTTTTGATAATATTTACGTGCTGAACTTGATTGCGGCAAATCTTCGGGGCGGGATGCAATATCTGAAAGCGGAGCATCTGCGGGGAAATGAGCAGGAGACTCTGATTGTGTCCCAGATTGAAGTGCTAAAGCAGCAGGAGCTGGTGTTTTAGCGGTATTATTTGCAGAATAATTTTGTAGTGAGGAGTAGAAAAATGGCTAGATATGTAAAGGAATTGGTATTGAATAAACCAGATGATTTTGTGCAGTTTATTATGAATGATTTCCTGAGGAAGAATGGTTTTGTGATGGCTAACTGGAAGGGAGAACCGGCGTACCGTACCGGGGACGCTATGATGGAAGGGTATAAGTATCTGAGATGGTACTATCAGAACGGTGTTTTTCATCTGGAAGCGTGGATGAAAGGTACGTTTGGGGGAGAGTGGAACCTGGACGGTTTTGTTGGATGTTTACAAAAGAAGCCTTATCGGGAGAGCTTGGAGCAGCTATTCGCCGCTTTGCAGCAGCCGATTCCCATGCCGGGACAGAGTATGCAGTCCGATCCGACACAGCCATATCAGAATTGTGTTCCGGTACATACGGTGGATAATTCCGGTGCGGCTACCATGGGGCTGGTATTTGGGATTATGAGCGTAGTATTGGGGATATTTATACCAATTCTGGGGATTATACTTGCGTGCCTTGGTTTCTCAAGAGCGAGGATGGGGGCGGGATCTAGCAAGTCCGGACAGGCAAAGGTGGGGAAAGTTCTCTGCATTATCGGTATCCTTATCGCGGTTGTGATGTGGGGATTGAATTTCCTTCTGCTGATTCCGACTGTGGGAAGTTTTTAGTTAGAAATGTCCCATTGGCGACGAAAATAGAACACTTCACGCAAAAACGAAATAAAATCTCTCAATTTGTGCTATACTGTTTCCAGCAAAGAAAGGAGAAAAGCAGATGAGTTTAGAAGTAAGAAATTTGTCAAAGAAATACGGAGAGAAGACTGTAGTGGAGAATCTGAGCTTTGAGATGAAGAACCCAGGTGTATTTGCACTGCTTGGGACCAATGGAGCCGGAAAGACGACGTCGATCCGTATGATGCTGAATATGCTTTCACGGGACACTGGGGAAGTACTCTGGAATGGCGCACCGCTTGATACAGCCACCTGTAATGTTGGTTATCTTGCGGAAGAGAGAGGGTTGTACCCTAAATATACGCTGATGGATCAGTTGATATATTTTTCCGGACTTAGGGGAATACCTAAGGCGGAGGCGAAGAAGAGAATCCGATACTGGGCAGAGAGACTGGAGGTAGAAGAATATCTGTATCCCCAGGCGCCCAAATCAGAGGATGGAAAGAAACGAGGGCGCGCAAAAGCCCAGGCTGCAAAAAAAGCGGATCAGCTTTCAAAAGGAAATCAGCAGAAGATTCAGTTCATGACCGCGCTTTTGCCAGATCCAGACCTATTGATTCTGGATGAGCCGCTTTCCGGTTTGGATCCGGTGAATACGGATCTCTTTAAGGGCATCATTAGGGATGAGATTGCCAAAGGAAAATATCTTATTATGTCGAGCCACCAGATGGCTACGGTGGAGGAGTTCTGTACAGACATTATTATACTGAATCGTTCTAAGACGGTGCTTGCGGGTCATCTGAATGATATTAAGAAGAGTTATGGACGTATTAACCTGCTGCTGAAAACGGAGACGGACGTGACAGACCTTATCAAGCAGGAGGGGCTAACCCTGGTTTCTGCTAAAGAGACGGAATATCAGATCAAAGTATCCGGAGATGAACAGGCGAACCGGTTTTTGAAGCTTTTGATCGAGAACGGGGTTACTGTTGTTACATTCAGCCTGCGGGAGCCGTCTCTCCATGAGATTTTCGTGGAGAAAGTGGGTGATGCACATGAAGTTTAGAAAGAGTGATTTTGCCGGAACGAGTAATGTGTTTCGTTTTACGCTGGTGCAGATGTTAAAGGGGAAAGCGAATATTATCACCATGCTGATTTTTTTCCTGTTTGCGGCTGCCAGTATCCCAGTTATGACGCTTATGATGGGCGGGGAGCAGAGCACGTCCGCGGATGAGGCCGCAGCTTCGGGAATTGTTGCTGTGTACGTTCAGAATGAGACGGGGTATGAGCTGGATTTGGAAAGTATTCCACAGAAAAATGAAATATTTTCCAATACGAATTTTGTGGATACGGATTTGATGGATGTAGAGTGGTCGGAAGATACATATGAGTCTATGGTGGAGCCCACAGAAGCATATATTCACCTTCAGAGAGACACAGAAAAGATGAGCTTTACCGTCGGCGCCTATGCGCTGGAGGAGAAGGATTTCTCAGATGAGGCTCTGGATTCCTGCATAAGCCTGTTGTCCGGGCTGTTGGATGAAGCACGTTATGCGCAGCAGAATGCAAAGCCCGATCAGATTGCCGCTTTGACGAGTCCTTATGAGACGAGGGTGGAGAGCGTTTCAGAATATCTGAATGAGAAAGAGGATGATTTTGACACCAGGTTCGGGGTGCAGCTTCTCTATTCGGTTGCGCTCTTGATATTGTGTACGTTTGTTTCTTCTTTTATTATCCAGAAAGTGATAGAGGAAAAAGCGTCAAAATTAGCGGAGCTTTTGATGGTCAGCGTAAGCCCGCTCGCGATGCTGGTGGGGAAGATCCTTGCCGTGATGACCTATATCTTTGGTCTGGTGGCTAGCCTTGCAGTGGTTATGTGCGGCTCTTATGTGATTACTGGGCGGTTTGTGGATACCTCGGTACTGCGACAGCAGATTGCGGTGTTTGGCATTTCCTTGGAAACGCTGCAGGTTTCACCGGTTCTGGTGGTGATTCTGATAGTCTCATTTTTGCTTGGCTATCTGCAGGTTTCTCTGCTTAGCGGGCTTATTGGAACAGGATGTTCCAGTACGGAGGATGTGGAGCCGGCTAACATGACGATGGTTTTGTTAGTAATGGCTGGATATATGATCGCAGTTTTGACTGCAGGAAGCGGCAGTAATCCTGTGCTGGCGGCGGTGATATCCTTGTGTCCGGTGACCTCCATGTTCTGTGCGCCTGTGCGTTATATCATCGGAGATATCGGGTTTGGAATGTTGGCGTTTTCATGGGCGATTCAGCTTGCTGTGATTCTATTTCTTGCCTTTGTGTGTGCAAGAATCTATCGGGCGTTGATGATGTACCGCGGAAACCGTATGAAGCTTAGCGGGTGGATTACCATGTTCCGTCAGAACCGTACAAAGGAGGTGGGGAACAGATGAAAGGGCTTGGAAATATATTTTCGTTTACATTTATCCAGCATATAAAGCAAAAAGGCTATCGGAATGTGACGGTCATAGTTGCTCTTCTGTGTCTGCTGCTTCCGGCGGGGATTATGCCTGCAATTGAGTATTTTAAAGAGGATGAGACATACGTAAGTAAGATTGACAAAGTTTATGTGGTTGAAACAGGCGGCAATACGGACGGGGCAGCGGATTATGGGGTTCTGAATGGCGTAGATCCTACGCAGTTTACGGATATTACTTATGAGACGGCTGAAAATGTAGAAGACGCCGCAAAAAAGGCGGAGGAGGAGGGGTACTCGGCCTTGCTTGCCGTAGGTTATCAGGAGGGCGGTTATCAGCTTTCTGTGCTTCTTCCGGATGAGACGAAGCTGAATAAAAAAGATGTCAATGCATATGAAGCTTTCCTTTCGGGTGCGTTCCGCTATATCCTGCTTCAGAAATCAAATCTTGAGGTTACGCAGATTGCGGAGCTTACCATGCCGATTGAGACAGCGGTGCGGGACAGCAGTGTTTCGGCGGATGAAAGCGACGAGTATGCGATGGCGAAGGAAGCGCTGGCAACCATATTGCCTTATCTGAATATCATGATTCTCTACTTTATGATTCTTGCCTATGGGCAGGGGACGGCGAATGCCGCAATTACGGAAAAGACGTCGAAACTCATGGATCTGCTGCTGGTGTCTGTGAAACCGGGAGCGATGCTGCTGGGCAAGGTGTTTGCAATGGCGGCAACCGGGGTCTTACAGATTTTTATCTGGCTTTTTGGACTGTTCGGGGGATTTGCCCTTGGCATCCATTTTACAAAAATGGTGAATCCGAACACTGATATGGCGTTGATTCAGTTGGTGGAATCCTTTGGCGAGTTTTCAGGGATGTTCACGGTCTCAGGGGTGATTCTTGCGCTTTTGATGTTGGCGGCGGGGCTTTTGCTTTATTGCTCCCTTGCGGCAATCGGTGGGGCGCTGGCGGAGAAACCGGAGGATCTGTCCAATACGAATATGTTGTTTGTGATGGTGCTTCTGGTCAGCTTCTTTGCAACTATGTTTGCTGGAGGGTCAGGTGCGGATGTGCCCTGGGATGCAGTTACCTGGCAGGTATGGGTTCCGTTCACGTCGATTCTGGTTGCGCCGACAAAGATTCTCTTGGGCGTGATGAGCATACCGGAGGCACTTATTTCTCTTGGTCTTGTGGTATTGACGGCGACGCTGATTACTATGGCGGCAGGGAAAATCTATAAAATGATGTCCCTCTATAAGGGGAATCCGCCAAGCCCGAAAAAATTGATGGAAATGATGAAAAAACAGCGGTGAGATGCTGCAAAAAGCAGTTTGGAGAGATCCAAACTGCTTTTTATCTATTTCTGCCTTTTCAAATAGAACTGGAATGAACTGTACTCATCCACTTCCCGATGAATGGGAAGCCCGGCATTCATAAGGGCAGAGCCGGAATAAAGCTCCTTGCCGTCATTGATGCTGTACATTGCATTCGGCATAAGTCCTTTCGCGCGGATATATTCCTGAGGGCCGTTGCAGGTTAGGTTGGTGACAATCACGCTTAGCAAGGCTTCCGACTGGTCTTTGGATACATGCTGCCATGCAGTCATATTTCCCAGCTCAAAGGGATTGGTCAGCCGATAGTAATCCCCCTTGATAATCAACGGATAATACTTGCGGAACAGATCGCTTTGTTCCTTACAGAGTTTCTGTTCTTCCTCGGAAAGATGGGTTGCATCCAACTCATACCCGAAGGTTCCGCACATGGCGACCACAGCCTTTGTCTTAATCGGTACGAATTTGCCGCTGTCTGAGATGTGTGCGCCCATCGTGCAGACCGGATATACGAAAGAGGTTCCATAGTGGAGCTTTAACCGGTCAATCGGGTTGTTATTGTCGCTGACCCAATACTGCGGATAATAATGAAGCATTGCTGCATCATACCGGCCGCCTCCGCCTGAGCAGCCTTCAAAGAGGATGTCAGGATGGGTCTTGATAATGTTGTCCATCACCCGGTAAAGGCCCAGAATATACCTGTGGTAGACTTCGCCTTGTCTCTCGGGCGGCAGTTCGTTAGACCAAATATCTGCCAGGGAACGGTTGATATCCCATTTTACATAGTAGATATTGGCGTCGTCCAGTATGGAGTTGACTTGTTCAATCAGGTAATCCTGAACGTCGTGCCTGCTCATGTCCAGCGCCATCTGGTTACGGCTGCGTACGGCGTGGCGTCCTGGAATCTGCATGGTCCATTCAGGATGAGCCCGGTATAAGTCGCTGTCCTCCGACACCATCTCCGGCTCGAACCAGATACCGAACTTCATGCCGAGGTCATTAATCTGTTCCACAAGTTTGTGTAAGCCGCATTTAATCTTATCCTGATTCACGTACCAGTCTCCAAGACCGCTGTTATCGTCGTCACGTTTGCCAAACCAGCCGTCGTCCATGACTAACAGGTCAACGCCCATGTTCTTTGCCGCCTTAGCAATCTCCACCAGCTTTACATCATCGAAATCCATAAATGCCGCTTCCCAACTGTTAATCAGTACAGGACGCAAAACCTCCTGCACGAACTTGCTTTTGCAGAGGTTCGTCCGATAGAAATCATGATACAGATGGGACAGACCGGTAAAGCCATGTTCGGTAAAGGCCATGACGACTTCCGGACCTTCAAAAACTTCCTGTGGTTTTAATTCATATACAAACTGCTTGGGATGTATTCCCATTACAAGGCGTAACTGGTCGTACTGGTCAAGCTCAACTTCCGCAAGGAAATTGCCGCTGTACATCAGGGAGAAACCATAACATTTCCCATAATCTTCCGTGACATCCTTATCACAGAGGATCACAAAGGGGTTCTGCTGGTGACTGGAAGAGCCGCGTACACTGCCGATGGTGTGGATGTGGTGGGTCATATGCTGGCGTTCCACCTGCCGCTCCTGACCGTACCGCCCTGGAAGACTGACTAAGTCGAAGTCCTTCCCGTTCAAAAAGTCCAGACACACGGACATGATTTTTTTCAGATGAATGGAGGTATCGCCGGAATTGATTACTTTCACTGCCCTTGTTATGATATCGGCTTCTTCAAAAACGCTGTAGAGCAGAACTACCTTCACATGGCTGACCGCATCCGACAGGGTAACTTCCAGTGTGTTCACCGTATCGTTATCTGTGGCAAATACACAAGGGAGAGTCTCCAACTGATATTTTCCTTTTATGATTTTATAATCGACGGCCTTCCCATGGTAAGAATAACTTCCGTCTCCGTTGACAACTTCAATACTTGCAGTACGAAAATCTCCCTGCTGCTGCGTGCTAAATTCCTGAGGCTGTGCATCCAGTGAGAAGGTACGTTCGTTCCTGGATTCATACGGATTGCCGGAGAAGCCCCGGTCATACTGCATAATCTGGTAGGACATATCCGCATCTTGGATAGACGGTCCGTAATAAAGATGAAGGAGATAATCCAGATTGCCAATCTTCATCTGATAAGACGTATGTCTTGTGTGTAAGGTGATGGTTTTCGATGTTTCATTATAAATAATTCCCATAAGTCCTACTGTCCTCCTAAATATTTCCATTTTCTAAAAGTATACCATGATTTTACGGAAATTGATTTGGCACAATGGTAGAAAAAATCGGGAATTTTTAGTGTAGTTTGCCCTTTTAAGTATAATTATTGGTAATATGACAAAAACTATCCAGGATAAACTTCACTCAGAGCATAAATAAAAATGGAATTAGACGGAGGAAATAAAGAGTGGTGGAAATGTGTTCTATCTGGACTGAAAATATAAGTTTGCCACAGTTTAAACAGCTCAAAGGCGATAAGAAAACGGATGTGTTGATTATCGGCGGAGGCATGACGGGTATTCTATGCGCTTACTTTCTGGAGATGGCAGGCGTTGATTACGCCCTTTTAGAAGGAGGACGAATCTGTTCGGGGATTACGAAAAACACTACGGCGAAGATTACGTCTCAGCATGGGCTGATTTACCGGAAATTGTTAAAAAGCCTTGGGTCTGAGAGGGCCAGAATGTATCTAGACGCCAATCAAGACGCTGTACGCAGATACACCAGACTTTGCCGGCGGCTGGACTGTGATTTTGAGGTCAAACATTCCTACGTCTATTCCCGAAATGACCGAAAGAAATTGGAGGACGAGGCAGATGCTCTGACACGGATTGGGTTTCAGCCAAGGCTTACAGACCAGTGCGAGCTTCCCTTTCAGACGGTGGGCGCGGTAGGCTTTGCAGAGCAGGCAAGTTTCCATCCGCTGAAATTTGTAAGCAGGATTGCAAAGGGATTAAAGATTTACGAAAATACCTTTGTGAAGGAGTTAAAAACTCAGACGGCTGTGACTGAGCATGGAGAAATCACATTCCAGAAACTTATTTTTGCAACACATTTTCCCATAGACAATAAGCATGGCATGTATCCTTTGAAAATGTACCAGCACAGATCCTATGTGATTGCCTTAAAGGATGCCCCAAGCCTTAAGGGGATGTATATCGATGAGGCGAAGGATGGCATGTCTTTTCGAAGTTATAGGGATTATCTGCTTTTGGGGGGCGGAAGCCACAGAACCGGAGAAAAGGGCGGTAACTGGGAGGAAATCCGGAATTGTGCCCGGTTATATTACCCTAATCTGGATGAAAAATATTGCTGGTCCACGCAGGATTGCATGACATTAGACGGTATTCCCTATATTGGACGCTATTCCCGAAGTATGCAGGGGTGCTACGTCGCGACAGGATTTAATAAATGGGGGATGACTTCGTCTATGGCGGCGGCTCTGCTTCTGACGGATATGATCTTGGAAAAGGAGAATCCCTACGCACAGGTGTTCAACCCGTCGAGAAATATGATAAAACCACAGTTGTTCGTCAATGGGGTTACGGCAGTTAAAAACCTGCTGACCATTTCTGAGAAGCGGTGTCCCCATCTTGGGTGTGCATTGAAATGGAATAAGACGGAACATTCTTGGGACTGTCCCTGCCATGGTTCGCGGTTTGACGGGTTTGGAAAGCTGCTGGATAATCCGGCCAATGGGGATTTAAAGAAATAGGGGCTGGTGGCAGCCCCTTTAAAGTACTTAATCTAGATTTTACTCGATTTTAACGAAATCGGCCGCGCCATGCTTGCAGAGCGGGCAAACAATATCGTCCGGCAGCTCGTCGCCTTCATAGACATAGCCGCAAACTACGCACACATAGCCTTTTTTGCCCTCGGTATCCGGTTTCGGCTTAACATTGCTCTGGTAGTAATTATATGTCATAGTCTCTACATTAGAGATTACACGGGCTTCCGTGACGGTACAGATAAACATTCCATGGGTATCCAAATCTACATACTGTTCAACCTTTAGGGACATGAAGGAGTTGATATATCTTGGAAGGAATACCAGTCCGTTGTCGGAACGCAGCGGCGAGGAGCCGGCAAACTTGTCCACAGTCCGTCCGCTTTGGAAGCCGAAGTTTTCAAATACCTTGAAAGGTGCATCTGTTGACAGGCAGTTGATATTCATCATGCCCGTCTGTTTGATAATATGATGAGAGTAATTATCTTTATTGATGGTTACGGCAATACGGTTCGGCGTATTTGTCACCTGTGTCACCGTATTGACAATCAGTCCGTTGTCCTTCTTTCCATCATTAGAGGTGACAACATAGAGGCCATAACCAATCTTAAAGAGTGCAGTCAGATCATTCTTATCGGCAGTCTCATCATGCTGTGCCAGATAATTCTTGCAGAACTCGTCGGCCAGAGCTTCTAACTGTGCATTACTCTCCTCATTCAGTGAAGAGTGAATGTGTACCGTAGTATCTGCGAAGGTAAGCTTCTTGCAGCCCTCTAGCATCTGCTTCATAGTCTTGGCGGCAAGAGGGGACCATGATCCGTTTTCAACCAGTCCAACGAATCGGTTCTGGAAATTCCGCTCGGTCAGATGCTCAATATATTCACGCATGAACGGGAAAATGTCTGCGTTATAGGTTGTTGTTGCAAGGATTAATTTGCCATAGCGGAATGCGTCGGCTACTGCTGCTGCAATGTCGCAGCGTGCCAGATCATGGACGATTACAGTCGGGCAGCCTTTCATGCGCAGCTTGTCAGCCAGAACCTCCACCGCTTTCTTAGTGTTACCGTACACGGAGGTGTAAGCGATAACGATGCCGGTTGTCTCTACATTGTAAGAAGACCATGTATTGTAGAGCCCCAGATAATAGCCCAGATTCTCCGTAAGGACTGGTCCGTGGAGCGGGCAGATCATCTGGATATCCAGTGTAGAAGCCTTCTTCAAGAGTCTCTGAACCTGTGCGCCGTATTTGCCCACAATACCGATATAGTAGCGGCGCGCTTCGTCCGCCCATTCTTCCTTTGCGTCCAATGCGCCAAACTTGCCGAAACCATCGGCTGAGAATAGTACCTTTTCAAAGCTGTCGTAAGTTACGATAACTTCTGGCCAGTGTACCATCGGTGCAGTTACGAAGGTCAGCTCATGTTTTCCGAGAGAAAGTGTGTCGCCTTCAGCGACAACCAATTGTCTGTCCGCAAAGTCTGTGCCGAAGAACTGCTTCATCATGACAAATGCCTTGGCTGAGGATACGATGGTGGTGTCCTTATATACATTCATAAAATTCGCAATATTAGCGGAATGGTCAGGCTCCATATGTTGTATAATCAGATAATCTGGTTTGCGAAGGCCCGCTGCGGCTTCAATGTTGTCCAGCCATTCATGGGTAAAACGTGCGTCTACGGTATCCATCACGGCTACTTTTTCATCCATGATTACGTAGGAATTATAGGACATGCCATTCTTTACTGTGTATTGGCCCTCGAATAGATCTATGGCATGGTCATTGACGCCCACATATTTGATATCATTTGAAATATCCATTGGTAATCACTCCTATTCTATTTGATTTTGTACATTATAGCATAGAGAAGGATAAAAATATATGGGATTGATAAAAATTTAGCTTAATTTTAGTCATACGATAGGGGAGAAATAAAATGATTGGGTGATATGCAACTGACTTTTTCTGTGCTATGATAATAAATATTATCGTGGACGACAAAAAAGGGGGCATTTTTGATGGCCGACTCATCAGAAAATAAGCACATATGTATAGGAATACTTGCCCATGTAGACGCAGGTAAGACCACCTTATCGGAGGGCCTTCTGTATCTAAGCGGGAAAATCAGGGAGCTGGGCCGCGTAGACCATAAAAATGCATATCTGGATACCTATGAATTAGAGCGCAGCCGTGGTATTACTATCTTCTCCAAACAAGCGGTCTTCAGTCTCGGAGAAAACCAGGTGACGCTTCTTGATACGCCCGGTCATGTGGACTTCTCCACGGAAATGGAGCGCACGCTGCAGGTTTTGGACTACGCAATCCTGGTTATTAGCGGTATGGACGGCGTGCAGGGACATACCCGTACACTTTGGAGTCTTTTGAGGCGGTATCATATTCCCGTTTTTCTATTTATCAATAAAATGGATCTGGAGGGGACTTCCCGGGAAATGATTCTTAAAGAGCTTAAGGCTAAGCTGGACGGGGCCTGTGCGGATTTCGAGGACGAAGCAGAGATTCTCCATGAAGAGCTGGCAATGTGTGACGAGGCGGCTCTTGAGGAATATCTGGAGTATGGTAATCTGTGCGGCGAAACCATTATACGTTTGATAGCAGAACGAAAGGTATATCCCTGTTATTTCGGGTCTGCATTGAAACTTTTCGGCGTACAGGAATTTATGGAGGGGCTCGAACGCTATATGCGTGCATGGAAACCGGAGATTAACGAAAAGGCAGGCAGGTTTGGCGCAAAAGTGTTTAAGATATCCAGAGACCTTCAGGGAAACCGTCTGACCCATTTAAGGGTTACAAAGGGGTCGTTGAAAGTAAAGGATATTTTATCATCTGGATCGGAGGCAGTGGAACCTTGGGAGGAGAAAGTTAATCAGATCCGCATCTATTCCGGAGAGAAATATGATATGGTTTTGGAGGCGAAAGCAGGATGTGTCTGCCAAGTTACGGGACTTAGCCATACATTACCGGGAGAGGGTTTGGGAGTGGAGGAAGCTTCTCCGTCGCCTGTATTGGAGCCGGTATTGAATTATCGAGTTCAATTGCCCAAAGGGTATGACGCACATATCATGCTTCAAAAACTTCGGCTGTTGGAGGAAGAGGACCCTATGCTTCGGGTTATGTGGCAGGAAGAGCTGGGCGAGATTTATGTGCAGTTGATGGGAGCTGTGCAGATAGAGGTTCTAAAGAGTCTCATATGGGAGCGTTTCCATACGGAGGTGGTATTTGACACTGGGAATATTGTTTACAAGGAAACCATAAAGGATACCGTAGAGGGGGTCGGACATTTTGAACCCTTGCGTCATTATGCGGAAGTCCATCTTTTGTTGGAGCCAGGGGATCCGGGGAGTGGAATCGTGTTGGATACAGACTGCAGTGAGGATGTGTTGGATCGTAACTGGCAGCGATTAATATTAACCCATCTGGCAGAGCGGGAACCTCGCGGGGTGTTGACGGGAGCGGCGGTCACGGATATAAAGATTACGTTGATTGCGGGGAAGGCACATCCAAAGCATACCGAAGGCGGAGATTTCCGTCAGGCAACTTATCGGGCTGTCCGTCAGGGGCTTATGCAGGCCGAAAGTGTTTTGATGGAGCCTTATTATGAATATCGGCTGGAACTTCCGGCGGAGATGGTTGGACGGGCTATGACGGATATTCAGAAGCGGTCAGGTGAATTTGAGCCGCCTCAGGTGGATAAAGAGACGGTTGTTCTGGTGGGAACGGCGCCGGCAGCTACTATGCGAGATTATCAGATGGAGGTGAATAGCTACTCCAGAGGGCGGGGAAGGCTTTCTTGTACATTCAAGGGATATAGGCCTTGCCATAATGCAGAGGAGATAATAGAAGAGAAGGGGTATGACCCAGAGGGGGATTTGGAGAATCCCACGGGGTCAGTATTTTGCGCCCATGGGGCGGGCTTCGTGGTGCCTTGGGATAAGGTGGCAGAGTATATGCATATTGAGAGCCAGCTTGAGAAGAAGGCACGACGGGAGGATGAGGAGAATATATTAAGGGCAGGCGGGACCGTGAATTGGAGCAAAGCGGCGGCAGGAGCGGGAACGGCAGAAACAGCCAGACGTGGAGACAGAGTAGCTGCAGACGAGAGGATATCAGAAAAAGAGCTGGAAGAGATATTTATCCGAACTTATGGAAAGATTGAGCAAAAGAGGCGGTTGATATCGAAAACGGTAGCTAGTGTATCGGAGAAGAAGCGGAATAAAAAGGATGAAGCCGTCAAGGAGTATCTGCTGGTGGACGGATATAATGTGATATTTGCATGGGAGGACTTAAAGGAGTTGGCTAAGGTGAGTATCGAGGCGGCGCGTAATAAGCTGATGGATATCCTTTGCAATTACCAAGGATTTCGTAAATGCGCAGTAATCTTGGTATTTGACGCCTACAAAGTGGATGGATTTGTGTTGGAAATTCAGAAATACCACAATATCCATGTGGTTTACACAAAGGAAGCGGAGACTGCGGACCAGTATATAGAAAAGGTGGTTCATCAGATTGGGAAGAAATACCATGTGACGGTGGTGACGTCAGACGGTGTGGAGCAGGTTGTCACTATGGGACAGGGTGGTACGTTGATTTCATCTAGGGAATTTAAGGAAGAGGTGGAGCTTGTAAGGCGGCAGATTAGGGAGGAGTATGAGAGCAGGAGAGAAAAGGGGAAGAATTACCTGTTTGATCATATGGATAAAGGGATGGCAGAAGAGCTGGAAGAGGTAAGGCTTGGGAGGAAGGATACAATCGGGTGAAAGCTGTAAGTTTAGAAGCAATTAAAAAGAGATATATTTGTAACTTTTCATCTTGACAGAATATGAGTATAGTGATATATTTATCTTAACAAGTTACAAATACATCTCTTTTTGGAGGACAAAACTATGAAAAAATCAAAAATGAAACGTACAATTATCCTTGGTATCCTATGTCTTATATCTATGTCCGCGTCTGTCGGATACTCAGTCCTTTACAACGATTCCAGGCTGGTCGCGCCGATGCGTTTCTCGGAATACGAATTTCGGACACAGGACCTTCCCATGATTATATCAGGTGTTCTGTTGGCCGCATATGTCCTTTACCTCCTGCTATTGTTGGTTCCTGCAATTATGGAGAATAAGCGCAATGCAAAGAACTCAGTAACCACAAGGAAGATCAACCCTAAGATGGGACTTATTGGCTTTTTTGGTTTCTTTGGATTTCTGGGCTTTTGGACATACGGAGTGAATAAGACGATCTTTCCGTTTGTGTTTTTCTTATTCTTCGGCTTCTTTGGATTATTCTATGAAGGGAAGATGTCGAATACTTATATGGATGAGCGGTACAGAGAGAACCGGATGAAAGCTCGTCTCATGGCCGATAAGATTGCCTTAGCTATTATTTTTATCGCTGTGCTGCTGCTGGGGCAGGGAGGTCTGATGGGGAATCTGGAATATACATTGATTGCGATCATCGTCATTGTGGCGCTGTCCCTTGCACTGAATCTGTTTCTTGGGGAATATCTGCTATACCACTATGATCAGGACGAATTACTTGATGAAAGTGAGGAATAGGGCGTGGCGGATTTTGAATGCAGACTGAAGAAATACAGACAGTTGATGGAGTTGACTCAGGAGCAGCTTGCAGAACAGGTTGGCGTACGAAGAGAGACGATTATGCGTCTGGAAAAGGCGCAGTATAACCCCTCTCTTAAACTGGCGGTAGATATTTCGAGAGCAGTTAAGACGCCGATTGAAGAAATTTTTATCTTTAAATGATTTATTAACACTTGACAATTCTTTCAGATTGTTCTAATATACTATAGAACTGTAAACAAATAAAGTAACAGGAGAGCTTCTCTTGGCAGTTTACAGATTCCATAGATTGACAGGGAAGGAGAACAGATATGAAGGCGACATTTCATCAGAATATGAATCAGAATATGATGATGGCAGGCTGTGTTGATATGTGCATGATGTGCATGATGAACATGGCTTATTAGTGTATGCGTCTGATTATCTGATTTTGACATACTATTGTTTTTGGGTAGAGTGTAGGGAGCAGGTACAGCGTGTACTTGTTCCTTTTTGTATTTAAAAATATATTTCAAGTGAATGAAAAGGACGGTGTGTCCTGGAATGTGAGAAACGGAGAGGAGAAAAAGCAGATGGCACAGATTGAAGTAAGGCATCTTTCGAAGACATTTACTTCAAAGGATGTAAAGGTTGAGGCGTTGAAGGACATCAACCTTGAGATTGAGCAGGGGGATATCTATGGAATCATAGGCATGTCTGGCGCGGGCAAAAGTACGTTAGTACGATGTCTAAACTATCTGGAGCAGCCTTCAGAGGGCGGAGTCTTGATAGAGGGCAAGGAGCTTGGCAGGATGTCGGAGAAAGAATTGCTGAAACAAAGAAAAGATATTGCAATGATTTTTCAGCATTTTAATCTGCTGATGCAAAAGAATGTGGTGGATAATGTTAGTTTTCCGCTGTTAATTCAAGGTGCAAAGAAGAAAGACGCGCGGGCAAGGGCGAAGGAATTGTTGGAAATCGTAGGATTGGAGGAGAAAGCGTTGGCATACCCGGCGCAGCTTTCCGGCGGACAGAAACAGCGGGTTGCCATTGCAAGGGCGTTGGCGTCGGACCCAAGAATTTTGCTCTGCGACGAGGCCACCAGCGCCTTGGATCCTCAGACCACAGCGTCTATTTTAGAGCTGCTTAAGGATATTAATGTTCGTTTTGGGATTACGATTGTGATTATTACCCATCAAATGTCGGTGATACGTAAGATTTGCAGCCATGTAGCGATTATGTCACTGGGGGAGATAAAGGAGCATGGACGGGTGGACGAGATCTTCAGCCATCCAAAGACGAAAGAAGCTAAGGAACTGATTCTGAAAGATACGGAGGGTGAGCGAACCGTCAATCTGACAAAGCCGCAGGACAGGCTGATGGAGGCCAAGAAGATAAGGATTGTTTTTTCAGAAAATTCGTCTTTTGAGCCTGTGATTGCCAATATGGTATTGAAGACAGGCAGACCGGTGAATATTTTGAGGGCGGACACGAAGAATGTGGGAGGAATCGCCAAAGGCGAGATGATTCTGGGGCTTCCGGATGACCAGAAGCTGCAGAAGGAGATTGAGGATTATATCCGCGCAAGAGGATTGGAGATTGAGGAGGTGACAGGAGATGTTTAGCAGTGAAGTAATACAGATGTTGGTTAAGGGAATCGGTGAGACGCTGTATATGACGCTGGCGTCTACATTGTTTGGATATCTGTTCGGGCTGCCTATGGGGATTTTGCTGACCATATCCGACAAAGAAGGTATCAAACCTAATGTGTTTCTCTATAAGATTATGGATGTAACGGCAAATATTGTAAGGAGTGTTCCGTTTTTGATTCTGTTGATTATGCTGATTCCATTTACGCGGCTGATTGTGGGAAAGAGTTATGGATCTACGGCGACGATCGTACCGCTTGTGGTGGCGGCAGTTCCTTACATAGCCCGTATGGTGGAGTCCTCCCTCAGAGAGGTGGACGCAGGCGTGATCGAGGCGGCAAGATCTATGGGCGCGTCAACGTTTACGATTGTGACGAAGGTTTTGTTGGTGGAGGCAAGGACGTCCCTGATCGTGGGAGTTACGATTACCCTTGGGACGATACTTGGGTATTCTGCAATGGCAGGAACGGTCGGCGGAGGCGGACTTGGAGACATTGCGATCCGCTATGGATATCACCGGTATGAGTTTGAGATCATGGCGGTTACAGTCATTTTGTTGATCTTACTGGTGCAAATATTCCAGACGGTTGGTATGAAGCTGTCTGTTCATCTAGATAAAAGAAAGTAAAAAACAAAAATGGAGGAGAAGTATGATGAAAAAAAGAGTATTGGCAGTATTGTTGGCAGGTGTATTGGGGGCGGCAGCATTGACTGGATGCGGTGGTTCTGATAAAGATGGAGCTTCTGGTTCGTCCGGCGCTGATTCATCTTCAGAGTTGAAAGAGATAAAGGTTGCAGCGTCTGCAACACCTCACGCTGAGATTTTAGAAGAGGCGAAGGTACTTCTGGAAGAAGAGGGTTATAAATTAGATGTAACTGTGTTTAATGATTATGTTCAGCCGAACGAAGTAGTGGAGAGCGGGGATTTTGACGCCAATTATTTCCAGCATATTCCATATCTCGACAGTTTTAACGATGAGAAGGGGACCCATCTGGTTAATGCCGGAGGAATCCACTATGAGCCATTTGGAATCTATCCGGGAACCAAGAAAAGTCTGGATGAGCTGAAAGAGGGAGATACGATTGCAGTGCCAAACGATACGACTAATGAGGCAAGAGCGCTGCTGCTGCTTCAGGATAACGGTGTGATTACGCTGAAGGAGGGCGCGGGCTTAAATGCTACGGTGAACGATATCGAGGAGAATACGAAGGATATCAAGATTGTAGAGCTTGAGGCGGCGCAGGTGTCCAGAGTTGTAGACGAGGTTGCGTTTGTGGTATTGAACGGGAATTATGCGTTAGAGGCAGGATATTCTGTGAAGTCTGATGCGATTGCTTACGAGAAATCTGATTCCGAGGCGGCTAAGACATATGTGAATGTCATTGCGGTCAAAGAAGGTAACGAGGATAGCGAGGCTGTCAAGGCGTTGGTGAGTGTGCTGACATCCGATGATGTTAAGAAATTCATTGATGAGAAATATGACGGGGCTGTGATTGCATTTGAGGAATAAAGACGGCCATTAAAAGAGAACATCCGAAACAGGGGCAGAGGCGGCTTGTATGAGCCACAGCTGCCCCTGAAGTTTTATATAATTTTCATCTTAATTCTTTCCGAACTCTTATGACCTCGTTATTTTGCCATAGAATTTCAAACCCTGACTTTAGAAACAGGGCGATTGACGGATTATCTATAGCAATATCATCATATAAATATTTAATCCTGTTATTTCTTGCTGCATTGCAGAGTGCTTCTAATCCTCTGTGTCCATGACCTCGATTGCGGTATTGCTCCATAATAATAATACTGCAAAAATACTGGTTATCCTCTGGACTTTTGTAGTATGCGGCTTCACCAACATATTCGCCCGTTTCTTCATCAACAATATATCTGTAAAAATAGTTGGGGGAAGGATCGGAAATCCAACGGTGATACCAGTTGGCCCACCTTTCACGGGGAAATGTTATGATACCGCCATATGCATGGTTATATTGCATGGTCTTTTCATCCGCTAATAATTTCTGTCGAAAACAGAGCTCTTCAAAATCAGGTTTCTTTAGTATACTCATTTTAACTATAAGGAAAATTCCAACTGGCAGTCAAAAGGTTCCGCTTCCACATGCTGTTGATGATACTCCTGTGCCTCCACACATCCCATTGCCTTATAGAAAGCCTGTGTCTCCACAGCGGAATGAGCAGAAATATACAGCTTCTTTGCCCCATGCTCCTTTGCCCATGCCCCTGCTTCAAGAAAAAGTATCTTTCCAATCCCTTTGCCGCGCATATCCTCGGATACATGCAGGCTTGTTAGGTCAAGATACTTTTCTTTTGCACCAAACAAAGTAGATTCGACGGAAACAAAGCCTTTTAGCTGACCGTTGCAAAAAAATCCATATACAAGACCGTCTGTAGCTGCCGTATTTTTCAGACAGGTTATTAAAATCTTATAATCTGATTCTGACCAATCGTCGATAAAGGGAGCGTCTTTTATTACCCATTTTCCTGCCTCTTTTCTCCAACACTTTTCAACCTTTTGGCGGCGGATAAATTGCCCAAATAAATCGCGGCATATTTCGTTTTCGTGTAATTTTCTGTATTGTGTCTCCATTGTGTTTTCCATTCCTTTTTCATGATTCCTGAAATGCTCAGGAGGATTCAATGTATCTTCAGGATGATTTCATTATACGTAATGAGCTGCCCATGTGTAAAGTGTTTTATTCGCTTATTTTAACGCACGCAACCTCAAGTTTACATGGATTTCTTTAAAAGCAACATCAAATTTGTAGATTTTACATGAAGAATATTATAAGATAGACCCAACCTGAAGCGCGTAAAGGAAAATTGAAGAAAGATAGGGTGAATAATTATGAGTTTATTTGGAGATAACCTTCAATATTACCGAAAACAAAATAACATGACACAGGAACAGCTTGCGGAACGATTAGAGGTATCTCGGCAGACGGTTTCAAAATGGGAGGCAGGAACATCTTATGCAGAGATGGAGAAACTGCTTCAATTATGTGATTTGTTTTCTTGCGAGCTTGATACGCTGCTCCGCAAGAATGCCAGTGAGGCTGAGATTGAGGATAATCTGCAGCATAGAAAACATATGAGAGAGTTTCGGAAATGGGTTACCTGCGGGATAGCCCTGCTGATTTTTGCCGCTGCTTTTTATGA
The DNA here is from genome assembly GCA_011960625.1 of Lachnospiraceae bacterium. Lineage (GTDB taxonomy): Bacteria > Bacillota > Clostridia > Lachnospirales > Lachnospiraceae > Sporofaciens. Next base: position 108,311 of record BLMJ01000232.1, read on the forward strand.
GCTGATGGAAGGATGGGGGAAATTCCATGAATCTGTGCAGGATACTTTTTTTATGATAATTGCAATCATCGGTATTTTGATTCTGGTGGTACAAGGACTGAAGGATTCTGACTATCGTAAGAAGCACCCGATTATTCAGGTATTCTACACGGAAGAAGAGAAGGAAGGATTCGACAGTCATTTTCCGGCTAAAATAGCAACTGGGGTTGGTCTGATCCTAATCGGAATGTTGGTTGTATTGAACGCAGAAAGACTTCCCCTGCCACAGAATATGAATGTAGAGTTTTACAATGGAATATTTTTACTTTTTGTGACAATTGCTGTTTCTATTTTGGTCTACACGGGGATGCATAAGCAGGCATATGATGTTGAAGAGTACAACCGAGAAAATGACCCGAAAGTAAATACAAAAAATACTCCTGTAGCAGTCTGGTGCGGATGTATTATGCTTTTTGCCACGATTATATTCTTGATTGCCGGACTTGTATTTCACCTCTGGGAAATCTGCTGGATTGTCTATCCTATCGGAGGCATGATCTGCGGTATGGTTACGTTGATTCTGAATAGGCAGAAATGAGAAATATTTTTGTTTCTTTAGTCGTATAATAATTTAAGAACCGGAGGTTTTGGCACTCAAAAACAAATCCAGCCAAAAGAAAAGAGAGAGTCCCATGGAAGTTTAAGGGCTTAAAAAGCCGAAATTACACGGGACTCTCTCTTTTCAGGAATCAGGGGCTAAAATCGGTATTAACCGAAAGCCCCTTTTTCTAAAAGCTACTTGTCAGAAATCTCTCTATGGAGCTGCTGCAGAGACTTTACATCTCCTTTACCATGCTCATTCATATACCGGATTCCCTTGGCGGTCACCTTAGCTGCTGCAATGGTAGTAATATACGGAATCTTTGCCTTAATAGCCGCTTTTCGCAGATAGCTGTCATCGTGGACGCTGTCCTTGCCTACCGGAGAATTTACAATAAGATCAATCTTTCCGTTGGTAATCATATCTAAAATATTAGGACGTCCCTCATATAGCTTCTTCACCTTCTCAGCTTCAATTCCTGCTTCTCGGATAATCTCATACGTATTCCCGGTTGCAAGAAGGTGAAAACCATCTTCAGCAAACATACCGGCAACCTCAGCGACTTCTGCCCTATCCTTGCGGTTGACAGATATCAATACAGTACCTCCTAGCGGTAATTTTGACTGTGTCGCCTCCTGCGCTTTGTAGAAGGCCTCGCCGTAGGAGGGAGAAAGGCCCAGGACTTCTCCTGTGGAACGCATTTCCGGTCCGAGTACCGGATCAACCTCCTGGAACATATTAAACGGGAAGACGGCTTCTTTTACGCCATAGTAAGGAATCTCTTTTCTCTTAAGCCCCTCCACTGGAGATGGGCGGCCCGTTAGTTCGGAAGTAATAATATCGGTTGCCAGGGGCACCATACGGATGTTGCAGACCTTAGATACCAGCGGCACAGTACGGGAAGCGCGAGGGTTGGCCTCCAACACATATACCTTGTCGTTCTCGATGGCATACTGCATATTCATCAGACCTTGAACATGCATTTCCTCGGCAATCCGCTTCGTATACTCCTTAATCGTCCGTACATTTTCTTCGGAAATATGTACGGAAGGTATGATGCATGCGGAGTCTCCGGAGTGTACGCCAGCCAGCTCGATATGTTCCATGACTGCCGGCACGAATGCATGATTTCCGTCGCTGATTGCATCAGCTTCACATTCCAGGGCGTGGTTTAAGAAACGGTCAATCAGGATTGGACGGTCGGGTGTTACACCCACAGCGGCTTTCATGTAGCTTTCCATGCTGCCATCATCATAAACCACCTCCATGCCGCGTCCGCCAAGGACGTAGGAAGGGCGAACCATAACAGGATAGCCGATTTTTTGGGCGATTGCCAGGGCTTCGTCTACGGTAGTCGCCATGCCGGATTCTGGCATCGGAATATTAAGTTTGTCCATCATTGCCCGGAACAGGTCTCGGTCTTCCGCCAGGTCGATGACAGAAGGAGAGGTTCCTAAGATCTTGACGCCGTTTTTCTCAAGCTCGGAAGCCAGGTTCAGCGGAGTTTGCCCCCCGAACTGTGCGATGACGCCTACCGGCTGCTCTTTCTTATAAATACTTAACACGTCTTCCAGTGTCAGCGGCTCAAAATACAATTTGTCGGAGGTGTCATAGTCTGTGGAAACGGTTTCTGGATTACAGTTTACAATAATCGTCTCAAACCCCAGTTTTTTTAACGCCAGTGACGCGTGGACACAGCAATAGTCAAATTCAATACCCTGTCCGATTCGGTTTGGGCCGCCGCCAAGAATCATGACCTTTGGACGGTCCGTATTGACCGGATTCTTGTCTGTGCCGTTGTAGGTCGAATAGTAATATGCGCTGTCCTGGGTGCCGCTGACATGAACGCCTTCCCACCTTTGTTCCATGTTAAGCTCCATGCGTCGGCTGCGAAGAGCGTCCTCAGGGATTTCAAGGAGCTGGCTCAAATATTTGTCCGAAAAACCATTTTTCTTTGCAGAAATCAGCATCTCATCGGAAGGAAGGCTGCCTTTTGCTGCTAAGAGCGCTTCTTCCTCTTCCACAAGCTCCTTCATCTGTGTGATGAAGTAAGTCTTTACTTTTGTAATATCGAATATCTCTTCTACGGAGGCGCCTTTGCGAAGGGCTTCATACATAATGAAATGGCGGTCGCTGGACGGAGTGATTAACATCTGGAGCAGCTCTTTTTTGCTCTTTGTATGGTAATCTTTGGCGTATCCCAGTCCATAACGGCCGGTCTCTAAACTGCGAATGGCTTTTTGGAAGGCTTCTTTATAGGTCTTTCCAATACTCATGACTTCACCGACTGCCCGCATCTGTGTACCCAGCTTGTCTTCTACACCTTTAAATTTCTCGAAGGCCCAGCGGGCAAATTTGATTACCACATAGTCGCCGTCCGGGACATATTTATCCAGAGTACCGTATTTTCCGCAGGGAATGTCCTTTAGGGTCAGACCGCATGCAAGCATGGCGGATACCAGTGCGATAGGAAATCCAGTTGCCTTTGAAGCCAGTGCAGAGGAACGGGAGGTACGGGGATTGATTTCAATAACGATGATGCGGTCGGTCACAGGGTCGTGCGCAAATTGCACGTTGGTGCCGCCGATTACCTTGACAGATTCGACAATCTTATATGCTTGCCGCTGCAGCTCTTTCTGACATTCCTCCGATATGGTTAGCATCGGTGCGGAACAGAAGGAGTCGCCGGTATGTACCCCGAGTGGGTCGATATTTTCAATAAAACATACGGTAATCATATGGTTGTCTGCATCGCGGACGACTTCTAGCTCAAGCTCTTCCCAGCCCAGAATAGATTCCTCGACTAAGACCTGGCCTACCAGACTTGCCTGTAAGCCGCGGGCGCATACGGTTTTTAATTCTTCTCTATTATATACAAGGCCGCCGCCGGCGCCGCCCATGGTATAAGCGGGGCGAAGGACTACGGGATACCCCAGACCATCAGCGATTGTAAGAGCTTCTTCTACGCTGTAGGCAACTTCGCTTCTTGCCATCTCGATTCCAAGGGCATCCATGGACTTTTTAAATTCTATACGGTCTTCGCCTCGTTCAATAGCGTCCACCTGAACACCGATTACCTTCACTTGGTATTTGTCAAGTATTCCTTCTTTAGCTAATTCAGCGCATAGGTTCAGCCCGGACTGTCCGCCTAAGTTTGGAAGGAGTGCATCAGGGCGTTCTTTTGCAATGATTTGCTCTAAACGGTCTACATTTAGCGGCTCGATATAAGTGACGTCTGCCATCTCTGGATCTGTCATGATAGTGGCAGGGTTGGAATTGACCAGTACAATCTCATAACCGAGACCTCGAAGTGCTTTGCAGGCCTGGGTTCCGGAATAATCGAACTCGCAGGCTTGACCAATGATAATCGGGCCGGAGCCTATAATAAGTATCTTGTGAATGTCTGTTCTTTTTGGCATGTTTTCCTCCTAAAATGTTTGACATATGAACAGTGATTGTATTTTATATTAGTAGAGTTTTTCCTGGTTGTCAATAAAAACGGTGTTTTACTAAGAAAAAGAGGGTAACGAAAACCCCACAAACCAATGGAATGTGGGGGTCTCGCCGTTGTTATAGTTAT
>BLMJ01000233.1 GCA_011960625.1 Lachnospiraceae bacterium
ATACCATCTACACGCTGGACGGAAAAGAAAAGATGGGGGAAGGCGAGTTGTCCCGAAATGGGGAGAGTTTTACGGTGACGCTTGGAGATGCTGTGACGGCAGGACGGGAGCATGTGCTGGAGATTGTGCTGAATACTGGCAAAGAGAGCGATATCTATTTTTACACCCGAATTGCAGACGCGTCTGATATGGGGCTGGCGGAGAGCCTGGACTATATCCGTGATTTTCATACAAATGCTATGAATAAGGTAGAAGGGGCGGGTATCGGAACAGCTATCGAGCCAAATGAGAACGGGAATAACACTACGTTTCAGCATGTAACCATTCATTCGGATTATGACCATGTTTCCTGGGGCGAGTTAGAGCCTATGGTGGAGAAAGGGGAACGCTGGGATATTACTGAGATGAGGGAAGTGCAGATACAAAAATGATTATGGAAGATCTCCTTTCAGGCAGAATGCTCTGCACACAGATTGATGAGCAGATTATATTCGACCAATTAGGGCGTAAGGAAAGTGCCATCTGGAGTCTGCTGCTTGCAAGTGGTTATCTGCGTGTAAACCACTTACGCATGGACAAAAGAGACCGTATGATTTACGAACTTGCACTGACCAACCGAGAAGTATCTCTCATGTTTGAGCAGATGGTAGAGGATTGGTTTTCCGATTTTACGCCTGCTTATAATAACTTCATTAAGGCTCTCTTATCCGACGACAAAAAAGCAATGAATCTATACATGAACCGAGTCGCTTTCACTACCTTCAGTTACTTCGATACTGGAAAACATCCGTCTGAAGCAGCGGAACCCGAAAAATTTTATCATGGCTTTGTTCTAGGCTTAATGGTGGATCTTGCAGGACGGTATGCCATTACCTCCAACCGCGAAAGCGGCTTCGGAAGGTATGATGTAATACTGGAGCCGCTTTTTGATACAGACGACGCAATTATACTGGAATTTAAAGTCCATGACCCTGACGAGGAAGCCACTCTTGCAGATACGGTACAGAAAGCCTTAAATCAGATCGAACGCATGAAATATTCTGCCGTTCTTAAAGCAAAGGGGATCACACAGGAGCGGATCCGCAAATATGGCTTTGCATTTGAAGGAAAAACTGTTTTAATCGGATAAGACATATTTTAAGGGAGGTCGGAAAATGGGCTTTATGCAGCTATTTTCCGACCTCCCTGTTCTACGCTCAGCGTTTTGTTATATAAATTTTTCTCAAAAGTTTAACTCCCTTACCGGCGCTTGGCAGACTCCATTCTCACATAGATAGTACATCAC
>BLMJ01000234.1 GCA_011960625.1 Lachnospiraceae bacterium
CGGCAGGACTGGGATATGTACAGGCGAGAGATTTAAGAGGCGAGGACTATAGAGTGGTTTCCGTCATCGGGGATGGCCCCCTGACGGGCGGAATGGCTTACGAGGCGTTGAATAATGCATCTGCCCTTGATACGAATTTTATTATCGTGCTCAATGACAACAACATGTCGATTTCAGAAAACGTGGGTGGGATGTCCAAGTATTTGGCAGGACTTCGTACTGCGGATTTCTATACAGGTCTGAAAAAAGGGGTCACGAATGCGCTGCATAAGGTTCCGGTGGTTGGAGATTCCATGATTCGGAAGATGCGTAAGACCAAGAGCAGTATCAAACAGCTTGTAGTGCCGGGGATGTTCTTTGAGGATATGGGAATTACGTATTTAGGGCCGATTCCGGGCCATGATATTCCCGTACTGTGCCGGGCTCTTCGGGAGGCCCGCAGGATGGACGAGCCGGTACTGCTCCATGTCATTACGGAAAAGGGCAAGGGATATGAGCCGGCAGAGAAACATCCAGACAAGTTCCACGGTATCGGGCCGTTCCAGATTGAGACGGGGGAACCAGAGACGGCAAAGAAGAAGGACAGTTATACCGACGTATTTGGAAAGGTGCTCTGTGATGAAGCCAGAAATCGTCCGGAAATCGTGGCGATTACAGCGGCTATGGCAGATGGGACAGGGCTTTCTAGGTTCCGCCGGCTTTACCCTAAGCGTTTTTTCGACGTGGGGATTGCGGAGGCACACGGAGTCACCTTTGCGGCAGGACTTGCGGCAGGAGGTGTTCATCCGGTATTTGCCGTGTACTCATCATTTCTGCAGCGGGCGTATGATCAAATGATTCATGACGTAGCGCTTCAGAATCTTCCGGTGGTGTTCGCTGTGGATCGGGCCGGACTGGTGGGAAGCGACGGGGAGACCCATCAGGGGATTTTTGACTTATCCTATCTGAGCAGTATTCCAAATATGACGGTGATGTCTCCCAAAAATAAGTGGGAGTTGGCGGACATGGTGCGGTTTGCCCTTTCGTACCAAGGTCCTATTGCTTTGCGCTATCCCAGGGGGGAAGCTTATGACGGTTATCAAAAGCTTCGTACGCCTGTGCTCTATGGAAAGAGCGAGATAGTGTATCAGGAATCGGAGATTGCCATTTTAAGCGTTGGCCATATGTTTGAAGCTGCGGTTGAAGTCCGCAATGAGCTTAAAAAGCAAGGATATCGCTGTACCCTGGTGAATGCTCGATTTGTGAAGCCTATTGATGAAGCCTTGATTGAAGAGTTATGCCAAGACCACAGGCTAATCGCAACGATTGAAGAGAATGTGCAGACAGGAGGCTTCGGAGAACATGTGATGGAATATGTCAGCAGAAAATGTAAAAACATACAGGTGCTTTCTTTAGCGCTTCCCGATGATTATGTGGAGCATGGGAGCATTAAGGCTCTAAGAGAAGAGACAGGGCTTGATGTAGAGACGATGACTGGCAAGCTTATGAAGGCTTACCGCAGTCTGACTTCTGCTGACGGAAAATCCTTGATAACCGAATGATGGGAGGGACTATGAAGGAACGTTTAGATCTATTGCTGGTGAAAAGAAAACTGGCTCCTTCCCGTGAGAAGGCGAAGGCGATCATAATGTCTGGAAGCGTTTTTGTGGACGGGCAGCGTGAGGATAAGGCCGGGGCGTCATTTTCTGAGGAGTGTGCCATTGAGGTACGGGGGCATACACTCCCCTATGTAAGCCGCGGCGGACTCAAACTTGAAAAAGCCCTTCAGAATTTTGACGTTGAGGTGAGGGGAAAAGTTTGTACAGACGTGGGCGCCTCCACAGGTGGTTTTACAGATTGTATGCTTCAGAACGGCGCTTTAAAGGTTTATGCCATTGATGTGGGAAGAGGGCAGCTTGACTGGAAGCTTAGGCAGGACGAACGGGTGATTTGTATGGAGAAGACCAATATCCGTTATGTGACGCCGAAGGATATTGGAGAATTGGTGGATTTTTCCTCTGTGGATGTTTCCTTTATCTCCCTTTCAAAGGTGCTTCCTGCAATCTGGCGCTATCTGTGCAGGCAGGGACAGGTGGTTGCGTTGATTAAGCCTCAGTTTGAGGCAGGGCGCGAGAAGGTCGGAAAGAAAGGCGTTGTGCGTGAGAAGAGTACCCATGTGGAAGTAATTGAGGCAGTATTGGGATATGCAGTTCAGACAGGGTTTGACGTGCTGGCGCTGGATTTTTCCCCAATACGCGGACCAGAGGGGAATATCGAATATTTGATGCATCTTGTAAAATGCGAAGAAGGGCAGGGCAGTATTGCCAGTGCGATAGATATCCGGCAGGTCGCAGACAAGGCATTTGACACGCTGACGAAGGAGCAGTAAAAATGATGGACAGATTTTTAATTGTTACGAATGACGGAAAAGATACAGAGCAGACCGTGACCAGACAGGTGGTGGAGCTGCTTGAGACGGCTGGGAAAGTCTGTTTTTTATGTCGGAAAGACGAGAATAAGAAGATTGTCAAGTCTTCTGTGCCGCAGGACGTGGACTGTGCGATTGTAATCGGCGGGGATGGAAGCCTAATTGAGGTGGCAAGGCTTTTTTGGGAGAAGGATATCCCAATTCTGGGTGTCAATATGGGGACCTTAGGGTATCTTACAGAGGTTGAGGTCGGCGGCATTGACGCGGCAATCGGGCAGCTCCTTTCGGGAGATTATGCGTTGGAGAAGCGAATGATGCTGAAAGGAATTTTTGAGGACGGCAGGTCGGATGTCTCTCTCAATGATATCGTGGTGTCCAGAAAAGGGGAGCTGCACATCATACATTTCCGGTTATATGTGAATGGAGAGCTTCTGAACGACTATGAGGCGGACGGAGTGGTTCTTTCTACGCCTACGGGTTCTACGGCGTACAACCTATCGGCAGGCGGTCCCTGTGAGCCTTGTTCATATTTGCCTGAATCTTGAATACAAAGGCAGAGAAATCTTCCTCTTCCATAGGATCTATAAAGCCTTGGTCTGACGTCCGCTTAAGGGGTGAGGTCGTCATACTAAGGAAATGCCTAAGGAAGGTCTCTACGCCGAAGTTCGTAAGGGCAGAGCCGAAAAATACAGGCGAAAGTTTTCCCTGACTGACCAACTCCTGATCAAACTCGGCCCCTGCGCCGTCCTGTAATTCAATCTCTTCTCTCAACTGTGCAAGCTGAGCGTCTGTCACCCATTCATTGAGCGCAGAAGCATCAATGTCAATCTTACGCACTTCTCCCTGGGTCGTTCCCTTCTGGGTATCTGAAAACAATTCTACTTTCTTTGTGTTACGGTCGTAAACTCCCTTAAATTCCTTGCCGGAGCCTATGGGCCAGTTCACCGGGCAGGTGGCGATTCCCAGTTCATTTTCAATATCGTCCAGAAGCTCAAAGGTGTCCATTGCTTCACGGTCCATCTTATTGATAAACGTAAAAATAGGAATATGACGCATGGTGCATACCTTGAACAGTTTTCTCGTCTGAGCCTCTACACCTTTGGACGCGTCGATTACCATCACGGCAGAGTCCGCCGCCATTAATGTGCGGTAGGTGTCCTCCGAGAAATCCTGATGCCCTGGGGTATCAAGGATGTTGATGCAGTAACCGTCGTAACCAAACTGTAATACCGACGAGGTGACGGAGATACCTCTCTCCTTCTCAATCTCCATCCAGTCTGACACCGCATGGCGCGCCGTCGCCTTGCCTTTGACACTGCCCGCTAGATTAATAGCGCCCCCGTATAATAAGAACTTCTCTGTCAGCGTCGTCTTTCCGGCATCCGGATGGGATATAATGGCGAATGTACGCCGCTTTTTTATCTGCTTCTTTATTTCCTCTGCAATCTGTGACATAATTTCGAAACACTCCTAAGATATAGTATTGCCGCTTTTTGCGCTGATAAACAGTATAGCATACCTTATGTGACAGTGCAACCATCCATCCAGACTGAAAAAGCAGAGAAAAAACGGAGGTATGCACTCTCTAAAACGGGTGTATACCTCCATGCTGTCAGACGGCGCTTGGCCTGTCAATAAATAAAAATTGCAGAAAGCGAAGCAGTGTGTATACCACAAACACCGTCGCAATGATTGTCTCAAGCATTACCACATATCGAAGGGCTGGTATGGGGTGTCCCATATTCATAAAATATGCCGTCGTCTGCTTCACTGCGATCGCACTAATCACAAAGGGAAATGTAAAAGAGGCATAGCTAGGGTAAAAGGGCAGTCTCAGATATTCCACTGCTTTCACAAGGGCAAACAGATACAGTACAGACGCCGCCCCCAGCATACGCAGTAAAAATTCGTAGTTTTTCGGCGTCACGGATTGCAGATAGCCGACAATACACAAGTTGACTGGGGCCGTGTAAATACATATCAGAGGTTTTGACGGCTCCGGAATCTCCCTGAGCTTTATATAACGAAGGGTAATCACTATGAATAGAACAATCAGAGAAACAAAACCAAACCCAAATGCCGCCGTCCCCAAGGCCAGCTTTCCGTATGACGGGGCAGTGACCGCCGCGACTGCAATACCTACATATACAATATAATAACTGGCAAACACATCGGTCATATGAAGCTTAATGATAAATTTTACTGTGAAATAGAAAATCAGCAGGATATGAAGACCGATGGCAAACAGCCAGATATCGTAAGCCACCGCGCCAAGCCATGGTTTTGCATAGACGCTCAACAACATCAGCGACATGGAAAATGTCCCTGAAACACTGGCCAAAACCGGATTCTTTAGGTCATTTTTTACCGCCTCCGGAAACAGAAACAGCTTCATCAAAACCATTAAAAGCAGGAGTCCTGCTATGACTCCGCAGATATAGCGGATTCCCTCGGAATAGCTTTGGAGCAGGTTTCCTAAGGCCGCTGTCCCCAGCATCACTCCGCATAGCGGAATCGGTACTCTCCTAATTACATCTCTCATAGTCTCTTTGGCCCCATTCTATAGATTTCGTAACGATGTCTTTCTTAGTTTGGCGGTTCCTGATAAAAATATACCGAAAATCATATTTTCGAATATGAGAGATTTTCAAAAATATTTCATAAAAAACGCACATCCTTCAGGATGCGCGTTCATAATTCCTAAACTTCGCCAGCTATCTGTTATTAATTGTTCACCAGCTTATCCTCATCACTCCAGCTATAGAGCTTACGAAGCTCCTCGCCAATCTTCTCACACTCATGCTCTGCAGCATTTCTTCTCATAGCGCGGAAGTGAGGTGCGCCGACCTTGTTCTCTGTCAGCCATTCTTTTGCAAAGCTTCCGTCCTGGATATCGGACAGAATCTTCTTCATAGCCTTCTTGGTATCCTCGGTAATAATCTTAGGTCCAGTAATATAATCGCCATATTCCGCCGTATTAGAGATCGAATATCTCATTCCTGCAAAACCGGACTGGTAAATCAAATCTACAATCAGCTTCATCTCATGGATACACTCAAAGTAAGCGTTTCTCGGGTCATATCCTGCCTCCACAAGAGTCTCGAAGCCTGCCTGCATCAGCGCGCATACTCCGCCGCAGAGAACTGCCTGCTCACCAAAAAGGTCTGTCTCTGTCTCTGTACGGAAATCCGTCTCAAGAACGCCTGCCCTTGCGCCGCCGATTGCCAAAGCATATGCCAGAGCCTTGTCGAGAGCCTTACCGGAAGCATCCTGCTCTACAGCTACCAGACACGGAACACCCTTGCCTGCCTGATACTCGCTTCTTACCGTATGTCCAGGTCCCTTAGGAGCGATCATTGTGACATCAACGCCTGCCGGAGGCACGATCTGTCCAAAGTGAATTGCAAAACCATGGGCGAACATCAGCATATTGCCTTCTTCAAGGTTAGGAGCGATGTCCTTCTCATACATAGCGGCCTGTAACTCGTCATTGATCAGAATCATGATGATATCCGCCTTCTTTGCAGCCTCAGCAGCCGTATATACCTCAAATCCCTGCGCCTCGGCCTTTGCCCAGGACTTACTGCCCTCATACAGACCGATGATTACATGGCAGCCGGACTCCTTCGCATTCAGGGCATGGGCATGTCCCTGGCTTCCATATCCAATCACTGCAATCGTCTTTCCCTCCAGTAATGATAAATTGCAATCTTCCTGGTAATAAATCTTTGCCATCTTAATTCCTCCTACATTTTAAAAAATAAAATATAATATGTTGAAATAATATTGTGAAACAGAAAACAGAAAGTCTATTCTCCGTTTGACATACGCGCTCAGTCGATATATGTAACATCTTTGCTCCCGCGGGATAACCCGGTAATCCCTGTCCTGGCAAGCTCCAAAATCTCATACCCATCTAACAGATTCATAAACGCTTCAAGCTTCGACTGGTTTCCCGTCAGCTCAATCATCAAAGAATCATTCTCCACGTCCACAATCTTGGCGCGGAAGATATCTGCCACAGAAATAATCTCCGACCGTTCTGCCTTATCTGCCCGTACCTTAATCATAATCAACTCGCGGTACACAGATTCCTCAGGCTTTAATACCTTAATCTCAACCACATCCTCCAGTTTCCGTACCTGCTTCTCAATCTGCGCCAGAATCAGCTCGTCCCCCGACGCAACAATCGTAATCCTCGTAAACCTTGGATCTGCCGTCACTCCGGCAGTAATACTGTCAATACTGTACCCTCGTCTGCTGAAAAGCCCTGATATCCGGCTTAAGACACCTGTGGTATTATCAACGATTAATGAATAAACTCTTTGCATAATGCACCTCTTTCTTTCATGCAAAAACAGAGTGCGTTCTGTTTTTTATCATAACAATATCTTTTCGCTTTGTCAAGTAAAAACAAAATAATTTTACTATTTTACGGTCATCTGAATTTCAGACAGGCCAATCATATTTTCTGCAGGCGGTATTCCCAGCAGACGGCACAGAAGGGGAGCTATGTTTTGCTGGGAAATATATTCCTCCTCGAACCTGCCGCACCTGACTGCATCACTGAAAATGTAAAGGGGAACATCCCTTTGCACTGCATCCGTACCGCCGTGATTTCCAAGTACGTTCATCCCATGATCCGCAGTAATGACAATCTGATACCCTTCCTTTCGCCATACCTCTATCAATGGGGACAGCAGTGCGTCCACATTCCCAATCGCACTCTCATATTCCGAACTCTGAGCCCCTTTCCGATGTCCCCAAAAGTCAATTCCCATTGAATGGTACAGGATAAAATCCGGGTCAAACTCCCGTCTCAGATACTCCCCGTCCGCAAAAAGGTGAGAGTCCGGATAGTCGTCCGCCCAGTAAAAGATTCCTGCATCAATCATACCGCCTTTCTGAAGCCTGATTCTATCCTCCTCCTTTTGAAAGTCCGCATCGTTGTACAATTCACTCATCCAATGATAGGCTGCAGCAGCCGTCACCCCTCCCGCTGCCTTGCACATGGAAAACACACTCTTGCCGTTTAAGACCCTGACCGTCCCATTGGACGTAATCCCATGCCGAAAGACAGGAAGGCCGGTCAGCAAGGTGGCATAGATGGGTCTGGATAAGGAAGGCAGCTCGCCTCTTACCTTGTATTTTGCTCCCAACTCGTAATCGACCAAATGTTCAAGATATCCC
>BLMJ01000235.1 GCA_011960625.1 Lachnospiraceae bacterium
ACACGGCCAAGTTTTTTCTTTAACTTTTTTATTGACTCTCTAGAACGATACTCGTCTGCATAAGCAATGTATGGACCAATTGCAATTGGGTTAATATCTGTTAATTCTTTTATAACCTCTTCTCGAAAAGGGCTATAGGTTAAAATACAACTTGCATGATGAGTTACCTCCATATGGCATACCATATTTAAAAAGTATGGGCCATGCTCAAAGCTGCATTTATTAAGTAATATATCTTGATCAATCCCTGCATAATTTTTTAAATGATATGCGATTCCATATGGACCGATTATTCCATATATACCTAAAAACTCTGATGGTAGATAAGAAACGTCTTCTAACAATAGTTTTCTTATATCCGTCACTTCTATCCTTTTGGAGTTCTCCCAATTCCCTTTTGCTCTAAACGAAAACATCTTATTTCTCCTTTAAATAAATAATGCACTTAACTAACATTACTTTTTATCCACTGCTCTATCCCTAACACAACCCTTTTACACCCATTCCCATCTATCAAAGTTTGTAATTTTTCTATCAACTCTATTCGTTCTTCAAAATGTGTTATCCAGAAATCAAGCTCTCTTTTTAATTGTTTTTCATTCCATTCATCATACTTCCCTATATATTTAATCATCCTTTTTTCTTCTAGCGCACTAATATGTGGAATTTGATTATCTGCATATGCAAACACGATTGTTGGAACACCGCATACTGCTAATTCATATAGGGTTGTACCGCCTGCTGCTACAGCCAAATCACACTGCAGCATTATCTCTGAAATCCTATTCGGCTTATCGTATAACTTTATGCTCGTATTATCTGTAAACTGCGGATTGAACATGATATCCTTATCAAATCCACTTCCTACTATCACATGACACGTAATTTCTTTATATTTCGTATCGTATACTATATCCTTCAATAACTTTTGGGTCATATGACAGGGATCCGAATTTCCCGTAGTTATTAATATATCTTGTACACGATTTTTTATTTTCCTCATTCCTATGTCTGAAAATTCTGAACGAAGCAAATTATATTTAAGTCCTAATAATAAAGCAGCCGTCTGTTTTTTTTCATATCCCATATTAAATGCAGCTGCAGTTCCGTTAATCAATATATCTATTGGATAGGAAAATGCATTGAGATCGTCAATATAAATTAAACATTTTGTCAATTTTCTCAAACTATCAAAAAATTCTTCCGACACATTATAGCTGTCAACTACTATCATTTCTGCCTCTTCTTGTATATTCTCGTATATGTATCGAATATCTTCCTTTAGTTCCGAATTATTTCCATAAAAAAAAGTGTTTTTCTGAAAATTGTTCTCATGAGGCATAGGGAACACCTTTATTTTTGCTTCTTGAATCAACTCAATTCCCTGTGGATATTTGCTGAAAAAAATTACTTCATATCCCTTTTTTTGAAATTCTCTAGCCAAAGATATAGAGCGCATGATATGTCCAGCCCCTATATTTTCATTGCCGTGAACAATAAAATACACCCTCCATATACTTTTACATCTATTGTCGAATAAAGAATGCCG
>BLMJ01000236.1 GCA_011960625.1 Lachnospiraceae bacterium
TTACGCAAGGCCGAACCATGTCCTTCCCACCAAAGGAGGATGATGGACATGCCAAATGTACAGGTTATGGATCACCCGCTGATCCAGCATAAGATTAACTATATTCGCAGTGAGGACGTGGGTTCCAAGGAATTTCGCGAGATAGTAAGCGAGATCGCTTCCCTCATGTGTTATGAGGCTTCCCGCGACCTAAAATTGCAGGATGAGAAGATTAAAACGCCAATCTGTGAGATGATAGGCAAGAAATTAAGCGGAAAAAAAATCGCTGTAGTGCCAATATTGAGGGCAGGACTTGGAATGGTGGATGGGATACTTAAAATGATACCAGCTGCCAAGGTCGGTCATATCGGGCTGTACCGAGACCCAAAGACTTTCCAGCCTGTAGAATACTACTGTAAACTTCCGGCAGACTGCAATGAACGGGAAGTGTTTGTCGTAGACCCCATGCTGGCCACCGGAGGCTCTTCTGCTGCGGCCATTCAGTTACTAAAAGACAAGGGTGTGAAGCATATCCGTTTTCTATGCATCATTGCGGCGCCGGAGGGTGTAGAACGAATGAAAACAGAACATCCAGACATTGCGCTGTATATCGGAGCCTTAGACGACCATTTAAACGATCACAAATACATTGTGCCGGGGCTTGGGGACGCCGGCGACCGTATTTTCGGTACGAAGTAAAACGGAAAAAAGGAGCTGCAGCTTTCTACAGCTCCTTCCAGACCTTTGCCACATCCAGATCTGTTGAAATCTCATCCACGATACGGCTGCTGTCGACATGCATGACCTCGCTCTTATTCTTGTCCATGGAGACAAAGGCAGCAAACAACAGCAGGCACAGAAACATCCTTATTCCGAAGGTGCCTGCCCCAATCCCTTGCTGTTCATCGCCGTAGATCTGATGGTAGGCAGCGCCATATCTGGGATGGACTGCCGGGATGGAGCGTTTCTCCCCGTATAACTCCCGAGTCTGTTCTAAAAGTCTCTGCCTTCTCTTTTCAGAATCGTTCACGTTCATCACCTCAGGAAAATATATGCAGGTTCCCTCCTTTGTATACCACTCCTATAAAAACTCATCCAGATCTATCGGTCCGCAAGCTCCATCACAATATCATCCCAAGTAACTCCCTTAAGTACCATCAATACCATGGCATGATACAGGAAATCTGACAATTCATATTTGATCTCCTCGGCATTAGGATTTTTCGCAGCGATTACAACTTCTGTGGCCTCCTCGCCAATCTTCTTCAGAATCTTGTCAATCCCCTTCTCAAACAGATAATTGGTATAAGACCCTTCCTTGGGGTGTTGCTTACGATCCGCAATCACCTGATACACCGACTCAAACACACGCAGCGGGTTCGTCTCATCGACGTCGTTCCCCGCTAGATGCTGGAAGAAACAGGTAGGGCTTCCGGTATGACATGCAGCCCCCACCTGGTCTACCTTGGCAAGCAGCGTATCATTATCACAGTCCAAGGTCAGAGATTTGACATACTGGAAATGCCCGCTGGTCTCCCCCTTAACCCAGAGAGACTGACGGCTTCTGCTGAAATAGGTCATCCGTCCAGTCTTAATCGTCTGGTAAAACGCTTCTCTATTCATATATGCCAGCATCAAAACCTCCTGGGTCTTATAATGCTGTACAATAACCGGTATCAACCCCTGGTCATTAGTCTTAAACTCTGAGAACTCAATCATACTCTCAAAGGAGGTCATGCGAATCTCCTTCTCCTCGCACTGCTCTTTGAAGGAAGAAAACTCCATGTCCGGACAGCTTACGAATCTTCCAGATAACCCCCTGACTCCCGGAGATTTCAAAATCTTAAAAAGCTCTGAAACTTCCATGGTGTCCGTTACGATTACATAGGGAATATCCGTAATATTTGCAACAGAATTTAAGTCCAGCCTGTGCATAAAAATAATCTCACTGCAGTATTCTTGTATCACATGCTGATGCTTAAACAACGCGTCAAAATCATGTAAGGAGACAGCAAGCTTTTCTTTCCCGAACCGTTTGGCGGCATCCTCGATCAGTTTGATACTGTCCTGTTTGGAAAAATTCAGTATAGCCCGCTTTGCCCCGGCATAGAGAATCTTCTTAATATCCTCCTGCCTTTTTACATTGCCGCCGGCAACCATGGGAATCCGAATTACCCGATTCATCCGCCTCATCAGATCAATAGCTTCGTCATGTTCATCCGCATAGTCCGACAGATCAAACACGATCAGTTCATCCGCACCGTTATCACTGTAGCGTTTCGCCAGCTCAACGGCGTCCTCTGCGATAACAGTATGGTCGTCAAACCACCTTACTGCTTTTCCCGCTGCAATGAAAATACATGGGATTAATCTTTTATAGCTCATCACTTCATCTCCTTTATAACGTTCCCTTTGTGGTCCACGCCTCTTTTATCCTGGGTTCCTCCTGGGTTGCCATATCCAGGGCTTTCCCAAAGCTCTTAAACAAAGCTTCCGCCTTGTGGTGATTGTTCTCTCCCTCCATAATACGAAGATGGAGATTCATCATCCCCCCATAGGCTACGGCGTAGAAGAACTCCCGAAGCATCTCCGTGTCCATCGTACCCAGCCGTTCTGCCGTAAACTCTGCGTCATATTTCAGATAAGGCCTTCCAGACAAGTCTATGGCGCAAAGTGCAAGAGTCTCATCCATAGGCAGAATAAAATGTCCGTATCGCTTGATTCCCGTCTTATCCCCCACTGCCTGAAGGATTGCCTGGCCAAGCACGATCCCCGTATCTTCGACGGTGTGATGGCAATCCACCAAAAGGTCACCCTTTACTGTGACAGATAAATCGAACAGCCCATGTCTGGCAAAGCCATCCAGCATATGGTCAAAAAAACCGATTCCAGTATCTATTTCATTTTTCCCTGTTCCATCCAGCTTCAGTGAAAGGGATATATCCGTTTCCTTTGTGGTTCTTCTAAGGGTTACTTCTCGCTCCATTTATAAGCCCTCCTGTGAAAAACGTACCTTGATAGAATTGGCATGTGCGGTTAGCTGCTCGGCGTTGGCAAACCTCTCTATATCCTCATGCACAGCCTCAAGCGCAGCCTTTGAGTAAGCAATAATACTGGATTTCTTAATAAAATCATCCACAGACAGGGGAGAGAAAAACCTGGCTGTTCCGTTGGTGGGAAGGACATGGTTCGGCCCTGCGTAATAATCCCCGAGAGGCTCGCTTGAATACTCTCCGATGAAAATTGCACCTGCATTGCGAATCTTCATCATAACGTCATAGGGTTCTTTGGTTAGAATCTCCAGATGTTCAGAAGCAATGTCGTTTGCCACCGCAATGGCCTCCTCCATGGAGTCCGCCACCAGGATATAGCCATACTGCTCCAAAGATTTCTCAATAATCTCCCTTCGGGAAAGCTTCTTTAGGAACAGGTCAACCTCCCTGGAAACCTCATGTGCAAGTGTCTCGCTGGTCGTCACCAAAATCGAAGACGCAAGTTCGTCATGCTCAGCCTGGGACAAAAGGTCTGCCGCCACAAATCGAGGATTCGCCGTCTCGTCCGCAATGACCAGAATCTCACTGGGGCCCGCCACCGCGTCAATGCTGACATGACCGTAAACCGCCTTCTTTGCCAATGCTACATAGATATTTCCAGGTCCCACAATCTTATCCACCTTCGGGATACTTTCGGTTCCATATGCAAGAGCCCCGATTGCCTGTGCGCCGCCCACCTTATAAATCACGTCCGCTCCGGCCTCTTTTGCGGCTACCAGTGTGTTCGCTGTCACTTTTCCATCTCTTCCAGGAGGCGTCACCATGACAATCTCCTCCACCCCGGCAACCTTCGCAGGTACAATGTTCATCAGCACAGAAGATGGATAGACAGCCTTTCCCCCTGGTACATAGACCCCGACCCGCTGAAGGGGCGTCACCTTCTGACCAAGCATGGTCCCGTCCGGTTTACTGTCGAACCAGCTGTACTGCCGCTGCTTTTTGTGGTAGTCTTCAATGTTTCGCAGCGCCTTACGGATTATCTCAAGAAGCTCTGGCTTTACAGCCTCATAGGCTTCCTTAATCTCCTCTTCTGTAACCTGAATGCCTTCTGCGTCAATATGGGCTTGGTCAAACTTTTCTGTATATGCAAAAAGAGCCGAATCTCCCTCTTCCTTCACCCGATTCAGAATCTCCGAAACCGCCTTCTCATATTCCCCATACTGGTTCGGGCTGCGCTTTAAGAGGTTTTCCAAAAGATTCTGTTTTGTATTGCTGTCTAAATATTGTATTCTCATTTCCATCCATCCTTCTTCCATGTAATCTCATCCATAGGTAACTGCCTAGTCAAGAAGCTGTGCACGAAGCTGAACAAGAAGATTTTTAATCCGTACGCTCTCCATCCGCATGCTCACTGGATTTACAATCATACGGGCAGACAAAGGACAGACCTCTTCTAACACTTCCAGACCGTTTTCTTTTAGGGTTGTTCCCGTCTCCACAATATCCACAATCACCTCCGAGAGCCCAACAATCGGAGCAAGCTCTATGGAACCGTTCAACTTAATAATCTCCACAGTCTGATGCTTTGTATTATAAAAATAATCTTTGGTTATATTGGGATACTTGGTAGCAACACGGATTAGTTCATGGTGCTTTAGAAGCGGCTCGGCGTCTAAACGGCCGCAAACACACATCCGGCACCTGCCATAACCTAAATCCAGTACCTCATGAACCTTGCGTCCCTCTTCCAGAATCGTATCCTTTCCCACAACGCCAATGTCCGCCGCTCCATACTCTACATAGGTAGGCACATCCGGCCCCTTGGCCAGGAAAAACTTAAGCTTCATGGGCTCGTTGACAAAAATCAGTTTGCGGGAATCCTTATCTTTCATCTCTTCACAGGTAATCCCAATCTTCTCGAATAATTTTAATGTCTGCTCTGCCAGACGCCCCTTCCCCAAAGCAAATGTCAGGTATCTCATAATCTTATGAACTCCTATCTGTGCTGTTTTCTTTGCTGTTATCCGGATTGCTGTCCGCGCTTCCGTTTAAAATCTTATGCTCCCCTGTGACAAGATTGACCATAGTAATCTCTCCGGATTTATCCAGGTAAATCAGATTTCCTGCATAGTATTCATTGCCGTATGCCACATATTCATCAAGACCACGGGCGCCGTCCTTGCGGATTAGTTCTGTATTTTTCGCTTTCCTGCGGAAATCCCTGGCAAGAGAGATTGCCTCCCGCTTCCTTTCTGGATCATACAGGATAATGGTATTCTTTCTTGTGTAGACAATCCGAACCTTCTGGCGAACCAGTGCATTCATAAGTTCATCGATTACGATTGCAAAGCCGATCGCCGGAGATTTTTTCCCGAATTTTTCTGTCAGATGGTCGTATCTGCCGCCCTTTACAATGGCATCTCCTGTGCCAAAAGTATATACTCGAAAAATAATTCCAGAGTAGTATCCATAAGTACCACTCATGCTAAAGTCAAACGTAACAAATTTTTCCACACCGTATAGCTTTAGAATATCGTAAATTTTTTCCAATCTACGGATTGCCTTCACACCTTTTGAATTAGGAGCAATATTCTTGGCCTGCGCCAAGGTTGTAATCCCGCCCACTAAATCATTCAGCGCTGCAAACGCTTCCTTAGAGCTGCGTTTCACCTGAATACTGTCTAAAAATTCCTCCACTCCGAAGAAATTCCGGTTATTGATTAATTCCCGTACTCGTTCCTCAGCCTCCTCGTCCAGACTGGCATCTTCAATAAGACTTTGGAAGAAATCTACATTCCCCACGCTAAGCTGGAACTCTTTTAAACCAATGGTCAACAGACACTCGATCACCAACGCCAGCATCTCTGCGTCTGCCTCCACAGAACCATCTCCCATAAGCTCAGCGCCCATATGTGTCGTCTCCCGAAGCCGCCCCTGATAATTGGAGTGGTTGATAAAGGTATTCCCTGTGTAACACAGTCTCACAGGCATGTTCATGTCCTTTAACAGCGTGGCTGAAAATCTGGCAATAGACGGAGTGATATCCGGTCGAAGCGCAAGGGTGTTTCCGTCCTTATCAAAAAATTTATACAAATCTTTGGAAGGAATCGTCCCTATCTCTTTTCGGAACACATCAAAATATTCAAAGGTAGGCGGCTGGATATCATGATATCCATATAACTGAAAAATCTTCTTCAAATGTCCTTCCAAAGTAAGTTTTTTTCCACATTCTACATTATATATATCTCGGACTCCTTCCGGAGTATGTAATACCCTCTTCATAGTACCTCCTGATCGCATCTGCTGCTTTAGTATACTACTATATTAAACCGTATAGAATTATAAGCATTTTCCTTCTTTTTGTCAAGTTTCCGTCCCATCAACTTCATCCCGTATTTCAAGATCCAGATTCATGGCATCCAGATAAGGGACATAACACCCCCGCAGAAATTCCATGAAAAATCTTGGATCAAGCTCGTCAAAACGGAAGCTTTTTCTGCCCCCCTCCTTGGAACGCCTCCAGAATATGCAAAGTTCTTCAAACCTCATATAATAGAGGATATTCTTGGAAGAATAATAGATGAGAAGAAAAGCAATTCCCCCCTGACGCTCAAACTCTTTCATAAAGGACACCTGGTGTTCATGAATATTCTGCAAAGGAAACGTCTCCGCCACACACTCTTTTGCGTCAAAGCAGATGGGAAGTCCCTGCACAGCGCCGATATAATCGATGGTGCTCCGCTTATCGAAATAGGCTAGAGTAATATGCCGATGCTCCTTGTCCATCTTCACAGGGGTAATCGGCGTCGGTATCTTCTGAATCAAGGCAAGCCCTTTTTCCAGATACCATTCATTGGTCCGGTTAACCATCTCTTCTAGTGTTGAACCCCGAAGGCCTCTTGAATTCCATGTTCCCATTCCGTCTCCTTGATTAGCCGCCAGAACTTCTCAGGCACCTTTGCCGTGAATGTCTTTCCGGAAATCGCCTCACAGGTCCCATGAAAAACGGGAAATGTAACCTCATATGCATGGAGGAGCTGAGAAGTAATCTGAAACTGCGTCTTAAAAAAATCATTGAAAATGCGATCGCCATATTTGTAGTCACCCACCAAAGGATGGCCGACGGAGGCAAGATGCGCTCGAATCTGGTGTGTCTTTCCCGTAATCAGATGAACCTTCAGAAGCGTCACCGTCTTATTCCACGCCATCGGAGCATACTCCGTCTCAATGGGCGCCCCCTCCCCCTGCTCTTTTATGGCTGCCACATTCTTTCGTGTATCTTTCTCTAAATACCCTTGAAGCCGTCGTCCCT
>BLMJ01000237.1 GCA_011960625.1 Lachnospiraceae bacterium
GCAAGCTGGAGACAGGTGTAAGGACCTTGCCGGATTTGGCGAAGGATGCAACGGACAGGAACCGGACGTCGCCTTTTGCATTTACCGGAAATAAATTTGAATTTCGTATGGTGGGCTCCCGGGATTCTGTTGCAGGACCGAATGTGGTGCTGAACACCATCGTTGCAGAGGCGTTTGCAGAGGCCTGCGACGTGCTTGAGAGCGCTGAGGATTTCGGTAAAGCTGTGCATGATTTGATTAAGAAATATGCGACGGAGCATTATCGGATTGTATTCAATGGCAATGGATACTCAGACGAGTGGGTAGAAGAGGCTGAAAGACGCGGCTTGCCTAATATTCGGTCTATGGTAGAGGCTATCCCTGCCCTTACGACGGATAAAGCAGCGGCAATGTTCGAGAAGTTTAAAGTATTTACAAGGGCAGAGCTTAAGTCGCGTGCAGAGATTAAGTATGAGAATTATGCGAAGGCAATCAATATTGAGGCGCGTACTATGATTGATATGGCGAGTAAGCAGTTTATCCCAGCGGTGATTAAGTATACCAAGGAGCTTGCGGATACGGTGATCGCTGTGAAGGCAGCAGGGGCGGACGCATCGGTACAGGCAGAGCTTTTGGGTGAGATATCCGGTCTGCTCGCTAAGACGAAGCAGGCATTGGGTGAATTAGTTCAGCTTACAGAGCAGGCGTCGTCCATGAGCGAGGGAGAACAGCAGGCAAGATTCTATCATTTTGACGTGGTTCCTGCCATGGAAGCGCTGCGCACTCCAGTTGACAGATTGGAGATGATCGTGGACAAAGAAGCGTGGCCTATGCCGTCATATGGCGATTTGATCTTTGAAGTGTAGCGCTTCCCGTAAGGTGAACTTCAGATATTACGGATATGTTGTTGAGAGTACGGTAGGTATGAACAGCAAACCTTTATAAAGATATTAGGAAATTTTAAGAACCTTGGACTTGGAATCAACACAGGTATGTGATATTCTAAGTGCAAGGTTTTTATATTGGCAGAAGATGCGGATGAAGCTTACCTATTAGAATTTTAGAAAATCTGACTCAGGGGGACTTACCATGACAAAACAAGAATTTTTGGAAAAGATGCGGCATGCCTTGGCGAATGACTTGAGCGGTTCCGTGATACAGGATAATATTTATTACTATGACGGGTATATCAGCGACGAGGTAAGAAAGGGACGCAGTGAAGAGGCTGTGATTGATGAGCTTGGCGATCCATGGGCGATTGCCAGGACGATTATTGAGTCTGTGGAGAATACGGGCAGTAGACAGGAGAGTTATACATACGATCCCCAGCAGGGCTACAGGAACGGGCAGCAAAGTGAAAATCCAAGAGTACGTGTGATCGGCGTTCATTCTTGGTGGAAAAGGTTGTTGGTAATTTTAGGGATATTGGGCATTATCATGCTGGTGGTGGCTGTGGTTGGCGGAATCTTTTCACTCCTTGCACCGATTGTAGTTCCGCTTCTCATAATCATATTTATTGTACGTCTGATCGGGGGCCGAGGGCGGCGATGAGAGAACAGCACAAAGTAAAAGCTCGATGGGGGAGCCATCGAGCTTTTGAGGGGAGTATAAATAATTAATAAGGGGTTGTAGAAAGCTTCCTTTCTACACATCTTAGTATAGTATAGTATGAATAAAAATGCAAGAAAAATTTTGAAAAAAAGAAAAATAATTAAAAATAAATTTTTTTATGAAATAGATACATAAAACATTGTTCGGCGGACATAATAGCCATGTAACAAAAATGATTTAGGAGGAATTGACATGGCTAAGAATTATAGTTCATCTAACAAAAACGCATCTAACCAGAATGCAAACAACCAGAATGCAAACAACCAGAATGCATCTAACAAGAATGCGTCCAACACGACTTCAAAGAACAAGAACTCTAACAGCACAAACTCTAACAGCACAAACTACAGCGATAACTACTAGAGAGATTTAGGGTATCCTGTGACAATACCTGTGTTAGAGTAAAAAAAGAAGAACGAAAAAGTGCGCTGCATAAGAAATCGTCTTATGTGGCGTTCTTTTTATTGACAAGAGATAGGGAAAAAAGTAAGATGGAGAAGAAACGATTGTAAGAGAAATCGGGAGAAACTATATGGAGAGAATAGAGTTGATTGCACCCTGCCATTTTGGGTTGGAAGCGGTGCTGAAAAGAGAGATCCTGGATTTGGGGTATGAGATTGCCAGGGTGGAGGATGGGAGAGTTACTTTTTACGGGGATACCGAAGCAGTCTGTTATGCTAATATTTTTTTGCGAACAGCGGAGCGGATTCTGTGGAAAGTAGGGAGTTTTCGGGCGGTTACGTTTGAAGAGCTATTTGAGAGCACCAGGGAGATTCCATGGGAGAGATATATCCCCAAGAATGGTAAGTTTTGGGTGACGAAAGCGGCGTCTGTAAAGAGTAAGTTATTTAGTCCCTCTGATATTCAATCAATTATGAAGAAAGCGATGGTTAGGAGATTAGGGGAATGTTATAAAATGGAGCATTTTCCGGAAGACGGAGCGCCGTATCCGGTCAGAGTATTTCTTATGAAGGATGAGGTGACGGTGGGGATTGATACGTCAGGCGTCTCGCTTCATAAACGGGGATACCGTGAGGTATCCGGCAAAGCTCCCATTACTGAGACTTTGGCAGCAGCGCTGATTATGCTGACACCATGGAAAAAGGATCGAATATTGGTGGACCCGTTCTGTGGAAGCGGCACATTTCCAATTGAGGCGGCAATGATAGCGGCGGATATCGCACCAGGGATGAATCGTTCGTTTACCGCGGAGGAGTGGACGAATCTGATTCCGAAGAAGCACTGGTATGATGCAGTGGAGGAGGCAGGGGACAGAATCCGTGACGATGTGGAGGTTGACATCCAGGGATATGATGCGGACCGCTCTGTAATCAAGATTGCCAGACGAAATGCGAAAGAGGCTGGGGTCGGACATCTGATACATTTTCAGGAGAGGGACGTAAGTGAATTGAACCACCCCAAGAAGTACGGATTTGTGATTACAAATCCTCCTTATGGGGAACGGTTAGAAGAGAAAGAGGCTTTGCCAGGATTATACAGGGCGTTTGG
This sequence comes from Lachnospiraceae bacterium, assembly GCA_011960625.1. Taxonomy (GTDB): domain Bacteria; phylum Bacillota; class Clostridia; order Lachnospirales; family Lachnospiraceae; genus Sporofaciens. Next base: position 3,100 of record BLMJ01000237.1, read on the forward strand.
GGAAAGTTTTCGCAGGCTTGACTCCTGGTCGGCGTACATGATTACGTCCTATGAGGAGACAGAAAAGTATTTTGGGCGGAAGGCGGATAAGAACCGTAAGATTTACAATGGAATGCTGAAGACATATTTTTACCAGTTCCAGGGACCGAAGCCGCCGAAACGGGGAGGAAGATAGGATGAACAAGATTATATTTGCAACGGGAAATGAGCATAAGATGGTGGAAATCCGTATGATTCTTTCAGATCTTGGCGCAGAGATTCTTTCACAGCGGGAGGCAGGGATTGAAGCAGACGTTGTGGAGGACGGGTCGACTTTCGAAGAGAATGCCCTAATTAAGGCTAAGGAGATTGCGAAGGCGGCAAGGAGAATCAAAGGTCTGGAGGAAGCAGTGGTCTTAGCGGATGATTCTGGGCTGGAAATTGACTATTTGAATAAGGAGCCTGGGATTTATTCGGCGCGGTATATGGGAGAAGATACCTCTTATGATATTAAGAATCAAACGTTGCTTGACAGGCTTGAAGGAGTACCAAAGGGGCAGCGGACAGCGAGATTCGTATGTGCGATTGCGGCGGCATTTCCGGACGGAAGCGCTGAGGTGGTTCGGGGAACCATGGAGGGTATAATTGGGTATGAGATTGCAGGGGAAAATGGATTCGGCTACGATCCGATTTTCTTTCTACCAGAGTATGGATGTACCAGTGCGCAGCTTGCGCCAGAGAAGAAGAATGAACTGAGCCACAGGGGTGAGGGGCTTAGGAAGATTCGAGCGAGATTGGAGAAGAGGTAGATTTGAGAGGTTTATATGAAGATATTGATTGTTAGTGATACACATAAGTCTCACAGGAATCTTGAGAGGATTCTGGAGGAGGTTCGCCCTTTGGATATGCTGATTCATTTGGGGGATACTGAGGGCGGCGAAGATTATATTGCGGCGCTTGCGGATTGTCCGTCGCACATTATCAGGGGAAATAATGATTTTTTTTCGGATCTTCCGCAGGAGGAGGAGTTTGAGGTCATGGGGCATCATGTCTTTATTACTCATGGGCATTATTACTATGTTGCAATGAGTGAGGAGAGGCTTAAGGATGAGGCAAGGGAAAGAGGGGCGGACATTGTGATGTATGGACATACTCACAGACCGGCTCTTACGCGGGATGCGGATCTGATTACGCTGAATCCCGGCAGCGTGGCCTATCCCAGGCAGGAGGGGCGTAAGCCTAGTTATATGATTATGGAGTTGGATGAAGAGGGAAATGTGGAGATAGCTCAGAGGTATTTGTAGTTTTTCCGAAAAGATTGTAAAAAAATTGGTAAAACTATAAAAAAGTTGTTGACAAGCAGAGGATATTCCTATATAATAATTTTTGTGTTACGGAGATGTGACTTCGAGATACAGAAGACATATAGTGGCGGGGTGTGGCTCAGCTTGGCTAGAGCGCCTGGTTTGGGACCAGGAGGTCGCAGG
>BLMJ01000238.1 GCA_011960625.1 Lachnospiraceae bacterium
ACCGGGAAATGTCACCGGAGGAAATAAAGGATTTTGTGAAACAGCGGTTTGAGTACCAGCTAAAGAGCAGCGGTCTTGACGATATTTCCCTTTATATGGACAGGTTTGATGCCCTCTATGAACAGGGGAAAATGGAACATCTCATGCCAACAGCCAACCAGAAGCACATCGTGGAAGATGTACCGTTTACGGAGTGGGAAAATCCGTACATAGACACCAAAAGCCAGACAATGGGCAGAGAAGAAACAGAGCTTGCCTTCCGTCTGGCAGACCGTTATATCAGTATTCAGGAAGCCACTGAGGGATATGATTACACCATTTATGATATGAACTACCGGGAACTGGACGGGGGCGTATATGACAATCCGGACATAACAATCAGACAGGCACTTGATGAGATTGTGACGGATTTGAAAGAACCTATGCACAGGAGTGAGCTGGAGGGAAATATTCACACCTATGATGAACTGATACCCATTGATTATGACGAACTGACAGAGAAAGCGGAGCAGGAAGCAAAATATGGAATTGAAAACCGTATCCGGAAGGATGCGGAGGAACGTAAGGCGGTTGCAGACTTTAAAGCCAGAACAGAGGAATTATTTCATGGCATCAACGGGCAGACACAGGAGGATATAGAGCTGAGTGTCTACGCTTATTTGCAGTCTAAAATTGATGAGTATGAGATAAATATAGAGCTTGTTAATGTAGCGGTATCCGGAAGCCGATGCAGAGGTTTAGAGGAAGCTGCTTCTGACCTTGACGTGGTGGTGGAGTACCGGGGAAGGGAAAGCGAAGATGACCTGTTCAATGCCTTTAACGAGGACGGTTTTACAATCGGCGGCGTTAAGGTAGACATCAATCCTATTACGGAGGGTAAGACCGGGACACTTGGGGAGTACCTTCCGGGTGTGGAAGCCTATCTTGAGGAAAAACGTGCCGCCATGCAGGAGAAAGCCGCAGAGCAGGCACAGGAGGGAAAACAGACGGTTGTTACCCTTACAGTGGCGGAGTGCGGGGAGTTTCACAATCTTGGAGAATACCATGAGAATATCGCAGGCGTGGAGGAAGCAATCGCCATTTTCAACCGGATACCACCGGATAGGATGAACGGTATCCCAAGCATCGGCATCAATATCCACACAGAAGGAACAGAAAGTTATGAGGACACGCAGATGGATATTGTTTCGGGCAGAGTTGCAGACTTGGAGTTTTTAGATTATGTGCCGGATATTGCAGGAAATTCACAGGCGATGGAGGTGATTGTGGAGCTGCTGGCGAAGCTGCCAGAAGTGAAGATAGATGGCATTATAAACAAGGCATTGGAAGAAAAGATATGGGAGAAACGTATGCCCGATTTAGAACCGGCAATGCAGCTTGCAGTGGAGCTTGACCTTTTTGCGTATCACTATGATACCTATCATCAT
>BLMJ01000239.1 GCA_011960625.1 Lachnospiraceae bacterium
GGCGGAACTGGACAGGCTATCGTGGACTTTGCTTGCCAGTTTATCGGAAATCCTTACGTATGGGGTGGGACAAGCCTGACCAACGGCGCAGATTGTTCGGGCTTTGTACAGTCAGTATATGCGCATTTTGGGATTAGCCTTCCGCGTACGACCAGGGACCTAGTAAGCGTAGGAACGCCAGTCAGCTACGATCAGGCGATTCCAGGCGACATTATTCTCTATGACGGTCATGTGGGGATTTATATGGGAAATGGCCAGATTGTAAATGCAATCAATAGCGCACAAGGGATTGGGATATTACCTGCCACTTACACAAGTATTGTCACAGTAAGAAGACTAATTTAAAATATACAGATTATTTGAGGAGAGAAAAAAGTCCGGGAAAAAGTTCCTGGGCTTTTTATCTTGTCGAATCCTAGATATCAAACTATACAAATTGTTCAAAAATGTAAAAATATGTAAAATAATGGAAATTTTATTTTTCCAAGTTTTCCACAATAAAAGAGCCAAAAAAGGTGGAAAAACCACCGTTTCTTTTATTTTATCCACATTTTCCACATTAATTGCATTGGATTTGGGGGATTACTCAGAGGAAAGAAAAGAACAGATGTTTTGTGAAGTTATGATAAAAATGGGATTTTGTCGAAAAAAATGGAAAAATGGGTTGACATCTGAGAAGTCAAAAAGCAGGAAGAAATTTCTTGAAAATGTTTACACAATGATAAAAAGCGATTATAATGGAAACACTGAAGAGAAAAGGAGGCGTTAGGAATGGCAAAGGTTTCTAAAGACATGACTTTTGGTCAACTTCTTGAGCAGTATTATGAGAAGTGTCCGAAAATTGTAGAAGTTTTGATGGAAGCAGGAATGGGCTGTATTGGATGCCCGCACTCCCAGATGGAGTCCATCGAAGAAGGTGCAATGGGACATGGCATAGATCCGGATTTGTTGGTTGAAAAACTCAATGCGACGATTCTGGCAGCAGGTGAGTAGTTCTTACAGCAGCCGTTAGAAAAGACAGAAGGGACTGCCAAAGTACAGATATGTCTATCTATACTTTGGCAGTCCCTTCTTAGTGGCAAAATTATGCCGGTGACTGCTGACGCAATCAGACTGCTGCAAGCGTCTGTACTGCGTCTGAAACAACCATATCACAGTGCTCCTCTAAAAATGCCAGAGTAGCTCCCGACGATACTTCCATCGAACCATATTCTGACAGCATATTGCAGATACGGTTAAAATCATTGGTTGAATGGTCTGACTGTGTCAGAGCCAGAATAAAAACATCCTCTTCCAGATCTTTGTATAATGTATTGGAACCAGAATAAATGGTACTAAGCAAATGAACTGCCTTCAGGACACTATTCATCGTTGGGAACGAGAATAGGCGCAGAACATTCTTAGACGGTTGTGCAGATGCATCTTCTTTTCCTTCCTGAACAACGGAATTACCGAACTTTTCTTTCACCTTATCAATTAATTCCAGTAATGTATCAGCCCCCTCTAATTTATTAAGGACATCCTTCTTCGAAGAATCCCAATCGCTTCCAGACGACGGAGCAAACTTAGAAAAGCGCGTATCAAGCTCTTCTGGATCTTCAACCTTGGTAATTACTAACACGATGGAGTCAGAAGAAGCAGGTATCGCCTCGATCATCAAAGGCAGGTCTTCTGCTTCAAAACCAAACTCAAAAGCGGCTTGTTGCATCATATCGCGGAAAAGTGACTTAGCTTTCTCTGTTCCATAGGCTAGTTCGCTTAATTGAAGATGGCGGGCAGCAAGATCAGCACGAGTCAAAGTGCAGCGGATCTGATTGTCGTTTAATTTTTCAATCTTCATATTTTCATCACTTCCTTCTAATGTAGTATAGCATAGAAAACCTTGAATGTTCAATAAAATAAGTATAAACTAAAAAAGTGCTTGCGTAAAGAGTTTTTATCGATTATAATTACGAT
>BLMJ01000240.1 GCA_011960625.1 Lachnospiraceae bacterium
TCGCGATATCCCGCCGGGTCTCCTCCAACGCCCTCTGCCTTGCATAGGTCCGGCCAAAAGAGCGGCTGACCACAAAAATACAAACAACCGTCAAAAGCAGTCCCGCTAGATAAAGATACGCCATATATTCAACTGCATCAGCCCATGGGTACTCCTCCATACGAAATTCAATATAGGCAAACGGCTCATCCCAATCTCCCACCTTTGCCTTATAGACACCTCTCAGACACCAGCCTCCCTTCAAAGTATAAAAACTCGGATATTCATACGCTTTCTCCCTAGAAAATCCTCCCACCTTTGGAAAATTATGAAAAAACTCATTACCGCTCCATCTATGCCAGCTCCTAAAAGAACTCATATAGGGAAAACTCAAATCCGGAACCCGAAACTCTCCACCATCCCGCTGTTCATCGCTTACCTCCGGATTCGCCCATTTCCAGACAACTTTACTGTCTGTTTCATAGAAACATCTCTCTTCCCCAGTCTCCATCCCTGTGGCCAAATCAACCTCCATACCGACCTGTATACTTACAATCTCCTTAGTCAGAGAATCTACATACTGTTTCTCTTGCGCCTCCCGCCCTTCTTCCCACGTAATCTTCTGGACAAATATATCATACAGCTTCTCACCCTCCGACGACGTCCGAATAGAGATTCGATATTTTTCCGGCAATGTAGAACCTGCCGTAGATTGCTTTCCCTTCCAGTAAAAATCCGCCAGCTCCTTCTTCTGTTCAAAGGTCAGATAATCATCCAGCATATAAAGTCCGTAACTTTCCAAAGAAGTATCCGCCGAAAACCTAGAATCACCGATAGTCTCGCAGCTTTTTGCCAGCAGCTTCCTCTCCTTGTCGTAAACGGCAACAGCAATATTTAACTGTGGATTCGCTGCGTTCCCAAAATATTCGTTCACCAAATCTCGGTAAAAATCTTCCCTCTGTGCAGTCACTTGCCTCTCATTCCCAGAGTATTCTTTTGCTTCATCAGAAACCTCCCACTCCTGCTCCGCCGCTTTTCTCAGTAAAGTGGCTGCAGTCTGTTCAAAAGAGTGAATGTATTCATCCGTAAACTTTTCCTTCATTATCCAAGTTACCAGCCCCATCGTTGCAAAATACAAAGCCAGAAATCCTGTTGCCACAGGTATTAAGAAGCTGCCTTTTTTTCTATTCCATATTCTCTTCATCGTACCGCCTCCAATTATGATGCCGCACTGTACGGCAGACCCGCATCATATCTCCTTGGGCTGCAGACCGTCGTTAATCACAGATAAACGATATCCAAACTTCCGCACAGTCTCTATGGTACATCCGCAGGAACCCATTGCCTTTCGCAGCTTTTTAATATGATTATCCACCACCCTCTCATTTCCGTCGAAATCATATCCCCAGAAACGGATTAAAAGCTGCTCCCGACTATAGACCCGCCCTTTATTCTGTATCAGAAACAAAAGCATCTCATACTCTTTGGGAGGCAGAGGCAGGAAGTCTCCACCTCTGAAAACCCTGCGGCTTCTGGTATCCACCTTAAGGGCTCCCAGCTCCACAAAAGCATTGATACCCTGCACCCTGCCCGTCAGCGCCATAGCCTTGGCATACAGCACCGGCAGGGTGCAGGGTATCAATGCTTTTGTGGAGCTG
>BLMJ01000241.1 GCA_011960625.1 Lachnospiraceae bacterium
AGGCAGAGGCGATGAGTCTGCTATATAAAAAGGGTGTATTAACAAATGGATATCCCTTAGCAGCTATTATTGGACAAAAGGATGTGATGGAAGCTGCTCAAGGTACATTTATCAGTAGCACCTTTTATACAGAGAAAGTTGCTTTTGCTGCAGCTTTAAAGAATATAGAACTTTATCAAAAATATAGAGTATGGGAGAAACAAAATGAATATGGTTCAATGGTGCAGAAGGGATGGAAAGAGTTATCTGAAAAATACAGATTGACTATCGAGATAGGTGGAATTTACCCTTTGAGTCATTTTTCCATAATAGGGAAAGAAAATGCTCTTGTCTATAAAACTTTTTTTGTACAGGAGATGCTAAAAATGGGTTATATTGCATCTAATGCATTTTATCCATCCTATGCGCACTCAGAAGAAATATTAAAAGAATATCTTCAGAAGGTGGATAAGGTATTTAAAAAGATAAATAGGATTAATAGTAAAGGAGAAAATGTTGAAGCATATTTAGACGGGCCGGTTTGTCATAGTGGTTTTGGACGATTAAATTAAATGTAGGTTAAATGAAGGGGAGAACAAAAAGTAAATGAAATTTATTATTGCTACACTTAAATCATGGAACATAGAATTAGCAAAAATATTAAAAGAGCAGGTTTCAATTCAGCATGAAATGATAATTATTGATGATAAAATGGATTTAAAATTAGATAAAATAAAGTCGTTTAATCCAGATTATATTTTCTTCCCACATTGGTCTTACATTATTCCTAAGGAAATATTTGAAAATTACACATGTATTGTCTTTCATATGACAGATTTGCCTTTTGGAAGAGGTGGAAGTCCCCTTCAAAATTTAATTGTTCGAGGGATGAAAGAAACTAAGATATCGGCAATCAAGGTAGAAGAAGAAATTGATTCTGGACCGGTATATTTAAAAGAATATCTTTCATTATCAGGAAGTGCAGAAGAGATATATAGAAGAGCTTCTAAAATAATTTTCAATAAGATGATACCATTATTCTTAGATAATAGTTTGCAGCCTTCTGCGCAACAGGGAGAGATTGTATATTTTAAGAGAAGAACAGATATGGAGAGTAAATTAGAGCAGCAGATGACATTAGAAAAAATATATGATTATATACGAATGTTAGACGCAGAGGGATATCCAAATGCATACATTCCTTTTGGAAAATATAAATTAAAGTTTAAAAATGCTCGGTTTGAAGGAAAAAGGATTCGAGCAGAAGTAGATATAGTGGAGAATGAATAATGTATACAGTATTAGTAGTTGCGGCGCATCCAGACGATGAAATTCTTGGAGTAGGAGGTACTATTGCAAGAAAGGTGGCAGAAGGTCAAAAGGCATATGCATTAATTTTAGGAGAAGGCCAAACGTCTAGATGGGATAATAGAAATTTAGCAGAGTCCTCAGTTATTGAAAAGTTACATGTAAATACTTTAGAAGCAGCAAAAATAATTGGATATTCACAAGTATTTTTTGAAAACTTTCCAGATAATAGATTTGATTCCGTTGATTTGCTTGATATTGTCAAAAAGGTTGAAAAATATATTAGACTGCTTCAACCGGACGCTATTTATGTCCATCATGCAGGAGATCTTAATATTGATCATCGGATTGCAAATAAAGCTGTATTAACTGCTGCAAGACCAGTAGGAAGCTGTGGCGTTAAAGAGATTTATGCATTTGAGACGGTGTCATCGACAGAATGGAATTTTGGAAACCGACAACTGTGCTTTTATCCAAATGTATATGTTGATATTGAAAAATACTTTGATTTGAAATGTAAAGCAATGAAAAGCTATGAATCAGAATTGTGTGAATTTCCTCATCCGAGATCTTTAGAAATGTTAGAAATATTAGCTAAGAAATGGGGAAGTACTGTTGGAAAGCAGTATGTTGAAGGGTTTGAAATGGTTAGGATGATAGTTTAATTATAGAAAAATAAAAATATATCTAAAGTTAAAGGGGTTAAGCAAATTGCAAATGGAGAAACAGATAAGTATAGGAAATAAAGTAATCGGTAAAAATTGTCCGGTATTTATTATAGCCGAAATGTCAGCAAATCACCTTCTTGACTTTGAACGAGCAGTTAAAATTATTGAGCAAGCAAAGATGTGTGGGGTTGACGCAGTAAAGCTTCAGACATATACACCAGACACTATGACAATAGATTGTGATAAATCATATTTTCATATTAATCAAGGCACAATATGGGATGGAACAACATTATATAAGTTATATCAAAATGCATATACCCCTTGGGAATGGCAAC
>BLMJ01000242.1 GCA_011960625.1 Lachnospiraceae bacterium
AAAGTCGATTCCAGGAGAAGGAAAGTCGATTCCAGGAGAAGGAAAGTCGATTCCAGGAGAAGGAGTCAAAGTTCCAGGAGAAGGAAAGTAAGCTTCAGGAGAAAGAAGCTCAGATGCGGGAGAAAGAGCTGCAATTACAAAGGCAGGAAAACCGGATGGAGATATTAATTCAGCATCTTCTTACCAGCAATCTATTAGATGATTTGAATCGAATTAGTGTAGATAAAGCATACCGTGAACAGATGTATCAAAGGTATGGATTGTAATAGAACAAAAGTATTTTTAGATGTGCAGGGCGGTTATTCCGCCTTGCACATTTTAAAGTTTACCTGAAAGGTACATCCTCCCCCATTTGTATCCAGTACTTCAATCTCCGAACCCAACTGCTCTGCCAATAACTGTGCAATTGAAAGTCCCAGTCCAAAATGCTCTTTTTCCCTCCGAGAACTATCGCTGCGATAAAACCGGTCAAAGATAACTGCTTTCTGATTATCTGGTATCCCAGGTCCATGATCTGAGACAGAAATGTAGATTTTTTTACCAATTACTTTAACCAGAAGTTCGATTGCAGGCTTTTCATCGGAAAAATTTTCATTCCCCTGGCATCCATATGCGATTGCATTGTCAATAAATATAGAAAGAAGTTGATAAATCCACTGCGGGTTACCGGCTACACAGGGAAGTATTTCATCCGGAAGTAAAAGTCTAAGACGGATATTTTTTGAATTACAGAGCGGCTCATAGGCTTCCAGCAGTCTAAGCAGCAGAAGGTCGATTTCCACAGGCTCCAGTCGGCATTTTTTTTTCCTGGTATCGGCAGAAGTCAGCCAAAGAAGATTTTTGATCAGCTTCCCTGAGCGGCTGCATTCACTCAGGATGAGCCGATTCATCTTTTCTGTTTGGATTGGCATAGACAGGCTGGTCGTCGCACAGTTCTGAATTACAGCCAGAGGAGAGCGCAGCTCATGGGAAGCGGCTGCGATAAAATCAGTCTGCTTCTGATGATATTCTGCAACAGGCGCCACAGCTTTGGCGGCGACGAAACGGCTGACCAGAAAAAGAGCCAGTATCCCCAGAATATCCACCCCCAAAAAGAACAGAAACCGTTTCGGCTCCTGCCGTTTCAGCTCTGTAATGTCCGAAAGAAGAGTCAGGGAACGAAAACCCTCTTCTGTAGCCAGTATGACCACGATTCCCTGATAGGTATCATGATTTCTGCCCTGGACGGTGAAAATAGAAGACTTCTGCATCGTTGAGGAATAGGGACGCGCCAAGGTATCGATATGCTGTTTTTGCGCCTGCTCCTTCGCAAGTTCAATCAGGACGTCCCGATCCGTACGAGGCACCCAGGAACCGGAGAAGAACAGGGGGATCCTGTTTTCCTCGATATGGATAATCAGCCGGTGTTCATGCTCCATGAGCGCAAGCCAGTCATCTGAGAAGAAATACGCTCCTTCAAGCTGGTAGGTCAGGTTCAGAATTTGATTCTGCAGATTCACCGCCTGCTCGTTTCGAGTGAGGGATGACTGCCAGAAGAAGAGGACAATCAGGATTAGAGATAAAATGAGGCTGGTAGGAATGACGAATAGGAGGGTGAGATGCCGTCGTAATTTCTGAATCATACTTCTGCCTCCAGTCTGTATCCGATTCCATGGACAGTCCGTATCCGCACCCTGCTCTTCAAAGTGCGCAGGTGTTTGCGCAGATAATAGATATAGGTATCCAGATTTCCGTCCTCCACCTCGCCGTCAGGTCCCCAGACCCGCGTGTAAATAAGCTGGCGGGCAAGAGTCTGGTTGGGATGCAGAAGAAAATATTCCAGCAAAACAGCCTCCCGGCGGGAAAGATGTAACTTCTTATTCGAGCCTGGAGCTGACACCCCTTTGATAGAAAGGTCAAAATTTGCAGGAGAAAATTCTAAGTCTTCAAAAGTCAATAATGTTCCGGAAGCCTCCATAGTATCAGGACGGCGGCACAGCGCTCGGATCCTTGCAAGTAGTTCCCCGATATCGTAGGGCTTCACTAGATAATCGTCCGCCCCGTTGTCAAGTCCCGCAATCCGTTCTTCCACAGAATCGACAGCCGTTGCAAGGATAATCGGGGTATGGACATTATTTTCACGTATGATTTTAAGCAAAGCAATTCCGTCCATGCCAGGGAGCATCCGGTCTAAAATGATTAGGTCATAGACAGGATGACAGACATAGTAGAGTGCGTCCATCCCACTGTGGACAAAGTCCGTTTCTATTCCATGATGATCAAACTGCAATTTCAATGTCTCGCAAAGCTGTTCGTCGTCTTCAATAATTAAAATCCGCATGGCTGACAAATTCCTTTCTATCATTAATTTCGTATTATATCACGGAAATTATACCACGGAAATCTCAAAAAAATCTTTAAAATTTTTATAAGTCTCTCAAAGATTTTCCGAGATTTCATTGGTATGATAATATCAAGGAAGCAAAAAAATAAGAGTAAGGAGCAACGCATATGAAAATGAAAAGAATCATTAGCTTAATTATGGCAGTAATTCTTTTAGCAGGGCTTACTGCCGGCTGCGGGAAAGACGAAGCGGAAGGCAAAAAGGAGGGTGAAGTTTCCGCAAAGGGACGTTATGTAGAAGAAGAAATCCCTCTGCCAAAAGGGGCAGGGGAGGCTGTGGGAATCCTGAACCAGAACGACAGTCTGGTACTCTATACCAGAAATGAAAACGGATATCACAGCTATATTTATGAAAACGAAGTATGGACGGCTTCCGACGACATTTCATGGATGACAGACGCGCATAACCGGCTGGGGATTCCTATTGATCACATTTATTCTGGAAAAGACGGCAGCATATATGGAATGGGAATCCCTGCTTCCGACGACGTTCCCTACGGCCAGCACATCATAAAAGACGCAGGAGATGGAACCGGTGTAGACTGTACTCCCGCGCCATGCCTGGAAGTGGACGAACAAGGATGGACAGACTTGATTGTTGATATGGCGGTATTGAAAAACGGAACCATAGTCATCGTGGAAATGAACGGCGTGGTAAAATTCTATCAGGATGGGAAAAAGATTTCGGAAATACCAGAAATCATTCCCATTGTGTCCGACCATCAGCCTGTTATGTCAATATCCGATGAGCACATTGCTATATTCGGAAAAGACCGTCAGAGTGTTGAATTCTACAATCCGGATAATGGGGAGAAGCTTGAGAGTGTAGAAGTAAAGCAAGAACTGATGGAATCCGTTATCGTACCGGGAGAAGCTGGTATCTGGTATCTCGTGAACCCCAAAGGAATCCAAAGGATTACGGAGAAGGGCAGTATCATGGAAACGTTAATGGACGGGACCGGCATGTTGATGAATATGGATTCGGTATACTTAACCAGTTTTCTTTATGGAAAAAACAATGTATTTTACGGACTATACAACATTTCCCAAGGCGGGGAAAAGCTGATGCGCTATCGGTATGACGAGGAGGCTAAGGCCGTCCGAGATAAGAGTTTAAGTATCTACGGACTGAAAGAAAACCAGACTGTTTCCCAGGCGATCTATACCTTCCAGACCGAGCATCCAGAGGTCAAGGTAGAATATCACACCGCCACAGGGAATGAGGAAACACCCACCTCAGAGACTATCCGCACCCTGAACGCCGAGCTTTTGAACGGCAACGGCGCAGATATTCTGATACTGGACGGACTTCCGGTGTCATCTTACATGGAAAAAGGGATTCTGGCTGATTTATCAGATTTGGCGGAGGAGTTGTACCAGAAAGGCGTATTAAAGAACGTGACGGTAAATACGGCCAATTTGGACGGAAAGCTCTACGCAATTCCGGCAAGGGTCAGCCTGCCTATTATCTTCGGAGAGGATGAGAAGGTAAATGCCTGCCAAAGTCTGGATGCATTTCATACCTATCTGGAACAGAACCCAGGTGAGAGGCTGTTCGGGACTACAACAAACGACCTTGCGGGAATGACCTTATTCAATACATTTTACGAAGAGCTGGTGAAGGAGGAGGGAGGTCTGGACGAAGAAAAGCTTACCCGATTTTTGAATGATTGGATGAAGCTGTGCGAGGTACAGAACACAAGAGGAATCGAAGGAGAATTTGGGGCGGGCATCTGGAAACAGATGAGTACACGGTTCAGTTCCGGCTTGGGCTTAAAGAACGATCCTGTGATGATAGAGGAGATTGGCGGACTGATTTCAAGCATGGTACCCTATGTTCTGGCAAGGGACAGTGGAAAAACACCGGGCAGCCTGAAGCATTATTATATACCACAGGTCATTGCAGGTATCAACGCAGCTTCCGCTTCGCAAGAGCTGGCGGCAGAATTTATCGAGTGCCTGTTTGAAGAATCCGTCCAGAAAGGCGATAATTCCGACGGCTTTCCGGTTCTTAAGAGTGCGCTTGCGTATCAGGCAGAATATGTGGAGACTCCGGAGGCGCTGAACCTGTGCAGCAGTACCGGCGCTACAAATCCAGAAACGGGGGAAGAGGTGCGGATTGATGCGGCGTACCCATCAAGCGGGGAGGTAAACCAGTTGATACAAATCATAGAAGAGCTAAACGTTCCGTTTATGCTGGACGGTATGGTTTCGGAGACAGTTCTGATGGAAATGGAGAAGTGTTACAACGGTAAGCAGTCTGTGGAAGAAACAGCGAAAGCAATCTGCCAAAAGGTAGATACTTATCTTGCAGAATAGGTACAATCTTATGAAGAAACCAAAGACGGCATATCTGTTTTTACTTCCAAGCCTGATGGGAACAGCGGTATTCGTGCTGATACCATTTGCGGATGTCATACGCCGCTCCTTTTTTAAAGCAGTGGGCAGTACGTTCGTTGGAGTTTCTAACTATCAGGAGGTATTGGGAAACGGCGCTTTTTTGCAGGCAGCGGCCAATACCTCACGGTTCTTGTGTATTTGCCTTCCGCTGCTTCTTGTACTCTCTTTTTGCGCCGCACTGGTGTTATACCGGCTTCCTAGGGCACAGGCCTTGTTCCAGACCGTGTTTTTGCTGCCGATGGCTGTCCCGGTGGCGTCTCTGGTGGTATTCTGGAAAGTCGTTTTTCATGGGAACGGGCTTCTGAATGAGATGTTGGAATTGTTCCATATAAAAGGGCAGGACTGGATGAGTACGGATGCGGCGTTCTGGGTTTTGGTATTTTCCTATCTGTGGAAGAACATAGGCTACGATGTGGTACTGTGGATTGCGGCGCTCTCTGGCGTAGGGGAAGAACAGTATGAGGCGGCCCGGGTGAGCGGGGCAGGTTCCTGGGCGTGTTTCTTCTATATTACACTGCCTCAGATGAAGTCGGGAATCGTCATGATTGGCGTGCTGTCGTTTGTCAATGCGTTTCGGGTATTTCGGGAGGCGTACCTGATTGCTGGAGATTATCCCCACGAAAGTATCTATATGCTGCAGCATCTTTTCAATAATTGGTTCACGAAGCTGGATATCCAGAAAATGAGTGCGGCGGCTGTGATGATGGCTGTAGTGGTCAGTATCCTTATCTTCCTGCTGGAGCGATGGAAGGTTCGGCAGGAAGAGTGAGGGCTGAATATAGAAAGGAAAGGCAGGAGACATAGATGAGGCACAAAAAATTTATACCTATTTACCTAATACTAGGTAGCGTAGGGATAATTATGGTTCTGCCTGTACTTATGATGTTATGCAACTCTATCATGGGCGTTCAGGAATTGAAGGAGGCATACGGCGTTGTGTTAGGTGAGGGCGACAAAAGACTGTCAGCAAGGCTTATCCCTGTATATCCCACACTTATGCCCTATGTGGAGCTTTTACTGGACTCTCCGGATTTCTTTGTGATGTTCTGGAACTCTGTAAAACAGGTTTTTTCAGTCATGCTGGGGCAGACAGCCGTCGGAACCATGGCGGCTTGGGCTTTCGCTAGATACGAATTTCGGGGTAGGAAACCATTATTTCTGTTGTACATGATTCTTATGGTCATGCCCTTTCAGGTTACTATGGTTTCAAGCTATCTGGTACTGTCGAAGCTTTTCCTTCTGGATACCCATCTGGCGGTCATTCTTCCGGGAATCTTCTCTACATTTCCGGTATTCATTATGGAGAAATTTTTTCGGGCAATTCCCAGAGAAGTGTTCGAAGCGGCGAAGGTGGACGGTGCAGGAGAAGTTATGAGTTTCCTGCGAATTGGGATACCCCTCGGTAGCCCGGGAATCATCTCCTCGCTGATTTTAAATTTCCTTGAATATTGGAATGGGATGGAGGCGCCGAAGACATTTTTGAAAACAAAATCGAAGCTGCCTCTTTCTCTGTACCTGCCGGAAATCACGACGGCTCAAATGAGCGTGTCCTTCGTGGCGTCGGTCGTCATGATGCTGCCGGCCATCCTGGGTTTCCTGTGGGGAAGAAATTACCTGCAAAAAGGGATTGAGGCGTCGGGGCTAAAGGAGTGACTATGAAAAGAAAAATTTTTAGAATGATTCTATCATTTTTTATCGTAATGTTTTGCTGCACACTGATTGCCCGCGGAGCGGCGTCCCTTACTGTGGCCAAGGTTAAGACGGAAGGGTTAAGCCGCGGAAGCCTTGCGGAGGAATTTGACGGGGCAGGAAGTATAAAGGCAAAGGATAAAATATACCAGTCATTGCCGAAAGAACAGAAAATAGTAGATATCCTTGCAGACCCGGGGAGCACAGTACATGCAGGCGAAGGAATCGTACAGCTTGACTTAGGATATTTAGATGAGAAGCTAACAGCACAGACACAAGAGATTGAGAAAATGAAATACCGTATGGAGCAGCAGAGGCTTTCAGGAATCGCACAGGCGCGGACTCCTGCAACCGCGCAGGCGGCGCTTTCCCTTGATGAGGCGGCAAAAACTTTGGAGGAAGCACAGTACAATTATCAACAGGCACAGAAGGAATATGACGAGGCGGCAGCCAGGGTCCCTACGGGCATCCCAGAGGAAGATATGGAACTAGACGAAGAGAAGCAGCGTCTAAAGTCAGAGGCAGAGGCATTATATGCGTCACTTACAATAGCCCAGCGGGCTTATGAGACGGCCCAGGGAGCATACCAGATTGCCCAACAGGACGAAGCGAATAGTCAGGCAAACGACGCAGCGGCAGAAAAGGTTTCCCAGATGGCTCTCAGTGAAATGCAGGTAGAGCTCACCGCCTTGCAGAATGAAAGGGAAAAGACTCTGCAGCTCAAAGAAGCGGGAGGGGTAGTTACGGCACAGGCTGACGGGATATTTGAATCTGCCGGAGCAGCAGAGGGAAGCATCACTACGGGAGCAGAGCAGCTTGTACTGGTAGTAGGAAACGTTGAGGTCTGCGGCGTCATTCCGGACGATAAGATCGCGACGGTAGCAGCAGGAGATGAAATCCAGGTTACCATTCAAGGAGAGACAAAAGCAAAGACTCTCGAGATTGAGAGGGTTGGGCAGAATGAAGAAGGAAAATACGTATGGTATGCGCCGCTGCCGGAGGTCTCCTACCGCGTAGGTACAGGCGTGACCTACCGGTACAGCCGGAAATCAGAGAACAGCTACGAGAGGCTTCTTCCCCTGTCAGCTCTGAGGGAATCGGCAGGGAACAGTTATATCCTGACTGCAGAGATAAAACAGGGGATTTTAGGCGAGTCCTATACAGCGGTGAAGGTCAATGTTACCGTCCTTGAAAAGGATGATCACTCGGTCGCTGTGGAAACGAATCTGTCAAAGGATGCAAAAATCATTACGGAATCCAACAAATATGTGAAAGAAGGTGACAGGGTACGTCTAAGCGAATAAAGCCATATTTGGCAGCCATTTTTCGATTGGTATTCTTAGGCTTCGGGATTGGGGCGGCTATGGGATTTTATGTAAGGCTTGCCAACACAGAGGGGCAGAGCGGCTTCTACTATCCGGAAAAGATACTGACTAGAGAACAGATTATAGGGTTCTGGGAACATGCATCCGACGACGCAAAGAGGGAGATACGGGATATGGCGCTGTTCCAGGAATCGAAGGGAAAGCTCCTAAAGAATGAAGAGCTAAACCGTGAGGCTAAGGTAAAAATGGTGGAAACGGCAGGCAACATGAATCTGGTCACGCCAGACAGGTTGATGGCAGGAGCGTATGTGACGGACAGTGATACCAAAGGGTGTGTGGTCAGCAGGAAAACAGCAGACACACTGTTCGGCTCATGGGAGGCAGTAGGGGAGCGAGTTACGCTTGGGAGGAACACCTACATTGTCCGTGGGATTGTGGAAATGGAGGGACAGTTATGTATGATTCAGGGAGAGAAGGGACGCACATACTCCTGTATTCGAATCGAGGCGCCGGGAGTCCCTCTGTCAGTGGTGCGCCAAAGGCTCGCCGGGATTCTAATAGAAGAAAAAGGCTGGATTTCAGAAGGTGACTTGTATCTGGGGATCGGCAGGCTCTTTTTGTATCTGCCCCTGTGGTTCCTCCTGTTCCTGTTGTTGAGCCGTGTAGGGAAAATGCTGCCGGAAATGTTTCGGTTTGCTATTCCTATTATGGGGTTTGCAGGCATATGCTCGTTATTACTCTTAAGTCTGCATTTTTCCGATGATTATGTACCCTCCGCATGGTCGGATTTTCCATTCTGGATACAGCTTTTTGATGAGAAAAAGCAGGCGTTTTTTTCCCTTCTGCACCATCCCCTCTATGACGCGGATTTTCGTATGCTGGGTAGTCTGGCTGGATTACTGGCGGCGGCATTTTTCGTATGCTGGATAGTGCTAATATACGGCCGCTTGGTCATTTTTGAGAAATCTAGTTGTGAAATCGCGGAAAATTTACAAACAAGAAACCACTAAACTCATGTTAGAATAAGAGAAGTACGTAAAAGAGCAGCGTCAGATAACAACAAGAAGAGGAAACACAACAAGTATGAAACTACGCAGTATAGCTGCTGTCTGGGCGGCGAAAATAACAGAAAAGGTCTGTGTTCATATTTTTCACAGGCAGGGTGCGACATGGGCAGGAAGGATTGCCCTTCTCATTAGCCCCACTGTCCTTTCGGAGCTTTCAGAACAGGTGAGGCGGGGGAGTTTCGCTGTATGCGGGACTAATGGGAAGACGACCGTGAACAACCTGCTCTGCAAAGCGTTAGAGGCAGAAGGGAGCAGCGTAATCTGCAATTACACAGGCTCCAACATGTTAAATGGAGTAGCGGCGGCATTTGTACTCGGAGCCAAGACAAACGGGCGTCTGGACGCAGACTACGCCTGTATTGAGATTGACGAAGCGGCGGCCCGGGAGGTATTCACACATTTCAAACCCAATCAAATGGTACTCACCAATCTGTTTCGGGATCAGTTAGACCGGTACGGAGAAATCGACACCACCATGGATATTCTGAACAAAGCCATACGCTTTGTCCCGCCGATGAAGCTCATCGTAAACGGGGACGATCCCCTGTCCACGTACCTTGCCTTAATGAGCGGCAGCGATTATGTGACATATGGAATCAGCGAGCCTGTACATACAGGAAGAAATACACAGGAAATTCGGGAAGGGAGATTCTGCCGGTACTGCGGTACGCAGCTTGCCTACCGGTTTTACCATTACGGACAGCTTGGAGATTACCATTGTCCAGGCTGTGGATTTAAAAGACCCGAGCTAGAATTTGCCGGAAGAAATGTGGAGCTTTACGACGGGCTTTCTTTCACGGTGGGAGGAAAATGGTTCCGTTCATCCCAGCGTGGCTTTTATAACGTATATAATATCCTTGCGGCATACGCGGCAGTCCGCACAGCAGGGTTAAAGGCAGGAAATTTCCGGAAGGTACTTTCTGATTTTCACCCAAAGAACGGGCGGATGGAGGAATTTTTTGCAGGAGATACCAGGATTCTATTGAATCTGGCAAAGAATCCCACTGGATTCAACCAGAATATTGACGTGGTACTGCAGGATGAGCAGTACAAAGAACTGATTATAGCAGTGAATGATAACGAGCAGGACGGTACGGATATTTCATGGCTATGGGACGTAGATTTTGAACGGCTTGGGGAGATAGAAGGGGGTTCCGTCACAGTCAGCGGAATCCGCTGCCGGGATTTGATGCTGAGACTGAAATATGCAGGAATACACGCGGAACTTGAGCAGGATGTGGAGAAAGCCCTGCACAGGCATATAGCGGAAGGAAGCAAAAACCTTTATGTGCTAGTGAACTACACAGCCCTTTTCGATACCCGTAATCTTTTGAAACGCATATGCGAGGAGGAACACAAATGAGAACTACATCAGATATGAAGATTACTATCGGGCATCTCTACCCGGATTTGCTGAACCTGTACGGAGACCGCGGAAATGTGGCCTGTATGATGAAACGGTGTCTCTGGCGGGGGATTCAGGCAGAAACCATAGAGTTCAATACTGGGGATTCCATAGATTTTGGGAAGCTTGACATCGTACTCTTAGGAGGAGGGTCAGACCGAGAGCAGAGGATTGTCTGTCAGGAGTTAAAGAAGATACGAAATCAGTTTAGGGATTACATCGAGAATAACGGCGTCGTGATTGCAGTCTGCGGCGGCTATCAGCTTCTCGGAAAATATTATCAGACAGACGCCGGAAGGATAGAGGGGCTTTCTCTGCTTGATATCTATACAGAACAGGGGGAGGAAAGGCTGATTGGGAATATCATCCTTAAGAGCCGGCTTTCGGATATTCCGGTGGTGGGCTTCGAGAACCACAAAGGACGCACCTATATCAATAGCTGCCGCCCTTTCGGGAGAGTTTTGTACGGCGCGGGTAATGATGGAAAAAGCGGTTATGAAGGAATAATTTATAAAAATGTACTTGGAACCTACCTCCATGGGCCTTTACTTCCGAAAAACTCCCAGATATGCGATTGGCTTCTTGAAAGGGCGCTCAAAAGAAAATATGGTACAGTCCAGCTTGAGGAATTGGATGACAGACTTGAGAGGGTAGCAAACGCATATATCTGCAGAAGGTTCATAAAAAAGAAATGGGGCCGTAATATGAGATATAAAATAGAAAACGCAGCGGGAGGGATTTGAACCCCCGGAGCCTTGCGGCTCTTCTGCTTTCGAGGCAGATGCCATCAGCCAACTCGACCACCGCTGCATATCCCATATTATAACACAACTACCTGCTGTGAGGGAATACCCAAATTTAAAATTTTTGACATAGGATAGCGTAAGAGAGGAAAGAAAGGAGACCTGTGCGTATGCACAGGTCTTTTGGAGGGGGATGAAAAAATCTATCTAAATTTTAACTTATTGTTAGTCGAAGTCCAGTAATCATACCTCAATAGATTATGTAAGGTGAAGTACGACTACCGTCTTCTTTTATGAGATGGATTTATTATATAAAAGAATTGTGACACAAGTATGTCAAAAACTGGAAATGTTTATAAAATTTCTTAAGAAAAACATAAGACGACCTAAAAATTTTCAGTTATAGAGGCAGATGTATAGACGAAAATAGGTTGACGGGAAAGAAATAGCTTGGTAAAGTAAATATAAAGTTTAAAATACGGTATGGGGAAATCTGCTATATCAGAAATAGAGTTACTGTGAAGGATAACACGTTATGTCAAAGAAGAGAAAACCAAAGATAGAATTTCGGTATTATAAGATGCCGGAAGGCAGCCCGATTCTTGCTCTGTTGGGACAGAAATGGGTACAGTCTTACGGGAGGAATATTGATTATCTGCATTTTCATAATTATCTGGAGATTGGCTACTGCTACGAGGGAGAAGGGACGCTTACGCTGGGGGAGAGAGACTATCGGTATACGGGGGGAGAAGTATCGATAATACCTAGGAATTACCCTCATACGACGAACAGTGATCCAGGGACGATAAGCAGATGGGAATATTTGTTCGTAGATGTGGAAGGGATCCTTGAGGAGCTGTACCAAAAGGGCGGCAACATAAAACGGATGAAGTATTTGCTCCACAGAATCAACTCACAGGCCATCTTTCGTGCAATCGAGGAAGCTCCGGGGATTGCGAAGATGATTCGAGGAATCCTTGATATCATGCGGGATACGAAGGAGTTTTACCTGGAGGAAGCCAAAGGTCTAATGGTTTCGCTTCTTGTGTGTATTGCCAGGGAGAATCCGGATGAGAATGGACCGGTAGAGATAAGCGGAAAAATTACGATTCCCGTCTCACGGGCGTTGGACTATATCACACTCCATTATATGGAGCCATTAAAAGTGGAGGATTTGGCGAGATGGTGTCACATTAGCGAGACCCACTTCAGAAGAGTATTTACAACGTATATGCATATGGGGCCGCTGGAATACATCAATTTGGTGCGGGTGCAGACGGCGTGTAATTATCTGAAAAATACGGATGAGGCTATGGCAGACATTGCGGGGAAATGCGGTTTTACCACACTGTCAACATTTAATCGGAATTTTAAGCAGGTCACGGGCGTATCGCCAAGCGAATGGCGGAGGCGGCCGGAAAATTATGAACAGCAATTGCTGAAATACTGGATTCACTCGGAGGAAGGATGGTAGGCAGGTTATAACTTATACATTAGGGGAAAACAGAAGAAGGAGGGTGACACATGATACCTGTACCAAGAAAAATGAGGTTTACAGAAGGGACGGCTGGCCGGGCGGTCCCAGTAAAAGAAAAAATCTGCGCCGGATTAGGAAGAGAAGAATACCGCATCCGCATTTCACCAGAGCAGATTCTTTTAGAGGGCAGCGGGGAGGAGGGGCTTTTCTATGCCCGCACCACATTGGGACAGTTAAGGCTTGAGTATGGAGAAGGGCTGCCCTGTATGGAGATTGAAGACCAGCCGGCATATACATACCGTTCGTTTCAGATTGACTGTGCAAGGCACTATTTTTCTGTGGATGAATTAAAGAAGATGATACGTATGGCGGCAGAGTTCAAGCTGAATCATTTTCACTGGCATATATCAGATGATCAAGGGTGGAGGATCGAGTGCAAACGGTATCCGAAGCTGCATGAGATTGGTTCCGTGAGAGCAGGGGATCATTTTGGAAATTATCATTCTGACGAGAAATATGAGGGGTATTACAGCAGGGACGAAGTCAGAGATATTGTGGATTATTGCGGGAGATTTGGGATTGAAGTGGTGCCGGAGATTGATATGCCTGGCCATGTGACGGCGATTCTGGCGGCGTACCCAGAGCTTTCCTGCCTTGGTACGCCTGTGGAAGTGGGCATGAAGGCAGGGATATTCAAGGAGCTGTTTTGCGCAGGCAGGGAAGAGACGTTTGTGTTCATAGAGAATCTTCTAGACGATATGCTGGAACTTTTCCCGGGAAAATATTTTCATATCGGAGGAGATGAGGCGCCAAAGCAGCGCTGGAATGAGTGTTCGCACTGTCAGAAGCGCATCAAGGAGGCGGGGCTTTTGAATGCACAAGAGCTCCAAGGGTATTTCTGTAACCGTATCGCTTCCTATCTGCTGGCGAAGGGGCGGATTCCCATTGTCTGGAATGAAGCAGTCTACGGAGGCAATCTGGACAAAGAGGTTGTGGTACAGCTTTGGACAGAGGATAAGGACAATCAGATCAAAGCACATCTTGACAAGGGAGGGAAGGCGATACTTGCCATGGTGGAGAACTGCTATTGTGATTACCCCCATGGTATGCACTCACTGAAGGATATGTATAGCCTAAAGGCTGAGCCGGCAGAGCTGGGAGAGGGCATCGAACAGTCTGTACTGGGCGGGGAATGTCTGGTCTGGACTGAATTTATCCGCGACAACGAGCGGCTGGAGGAGCTGTGCTGGCCAAGGTTTGCAGCTTTGGCGGAAGTAGGCTGGTGCGGCAGGAATCGTCCCGCATATGAGGATTTTTGTAAACGGCTTGAGGCGAGCTTCTCGCTGTTTGAAAAGTACGGGATTCATGCGACGAAGAGGGAAGGCTGGGAGCCGGACGAGCAGATGGCGGCAGAGCAGACGGCTCAGTTTCAGATGAATTTCTCGAAAGAGGATCGGGAAGAAGCACGAAGGGCTCAGGAGAATGTTTAACGCAGAGAAGTCATAGTTTCTGATAGTAGGGGCTGTCGGTTATAATACCGATTTTAGCCCCTGTTATCGTTAGAAAATTTTATATGGTATAAGTTAAGATATAGTCATCCATGACGAAGCCATTCCCAATATCTGCTGCCTGTTCATCCGTGATTACAAATCCCAGATGGTCATACACTGCCAGGGTATTATCATTGTGCCTGTTGCAGGTCAGCCAAATCTTCTTAAGTCCCCGCTCTTTACACAATTTTACCAGGAAGCTAAGGGCTTCTGTGGCAAGATGCTGTCCCCGGCAGTCTTTCTTTATGTACAGTTTGCTTAAAAAAAGCGATTCCGCCTCCGGACGGATACCCATGTAACCGGCGAAGGTATGTGAGATGAATAACTGGTAATATTCATAACCATCCTGCTCAATCTGTTTTTGGAGGGCAGGATAGGACTGGAACTTATCTACCATGTAGTTTACCTGTGCCTCTCCGATGATTGGCGTAAAGTGCTGATGCCAGATTTCCTCCGCTAGATTGGCGATTTCATGAATCTCAGAGTCAGATTTTGCGGGCAGTATGTTTGTCGTGTTCATGCTTTGTCTCCTTAAATAATTATTCAGTTATATTCGAAATATTTAATCGAAATCAAACTTTGTATACCTTGTACTCATCGCCCCATACCGTGTCCTGACCATCTCATTCTTTGACAGAACATCTTCCTCCGTCCCTGTGTACTGGCAGCGAATACAGTAATACTCCTTCTTATCCTTATCATAAAACATATCAATATCCAGGTCCCGCATAAAACAGGAAGGACATCTATAATTTAATTTGCCTTTTCCAGATTGAGCCATGTCGCAAACCTCTCCTTATCCCTTATTTTTTTCTTATACCCCAGCGTAAACATCGGAGAGAAAGCATAACCTTCACGGATATATCCTTCCGCCTCCGAAGAAGCCGTCATAGAAACCTTTGTCTCAATAGCCGGAATCACGGCAGATACAGCGGTTGCTCCTGCAAGACTCTCTTCCCTGCAGCGGTACTCATATGCAATACTCTTAGTCTCACTGCCGCTGCCTTCACAGGTAAGGGTAATCCCCGTCATATCCTCCGGATATTCCGTCGTTCCGTAACAAGCCACCATATACTCATTCAATTCGACCTCAGCGTTTGGAGCACTCATCTCAAGAATGGTGCGCTCAAGCTGAATAGAGCCGCTTCCCTCCTCAAAATATACCTTCGTCTGCAGTGTCAGAGACAAATCGGAAAATACAATTGTCACAGGGTCAAGGGTCAGAAGCCTGGTCGTGCCATCGTTAGAAAAGTGCGCCTTTGTACGGCACAGGCACAGATCTACTTCCTCACCTCGGTAACTTAGCTTCGCACTGCGAATGGTCCCTTCCCCTGCATAGTGAGTAAAATATCCTGCCCGATATTTTTCCTGAATCAAGAAAGGATAAGAGGCATCCTGTACATGTTTCGTTCCAATACCGACCTCCCACTTAAGTTTGGCGGCATAGGGGCGTAAATCAAAGATAGCCCCGCCCTGGTCCATGCTGACTCCTGCTCTCATATAAGGGTCGGTATACCAGAATACTTGTTTGTCAGAACCATAGAGGATATCCCGCCACAGTGCACATTCCGGCTCTTTGTAGGTCTTTTTCTTACGGTAATAGTCAGCAAATTCAGCCATAGTCATATCAATAAGCTTTCCTTCTTTCTTCAAATCACCGTAATATTTACATCCATCCGAATAGGATTTCAGCAGCAGCTCATAAGGAGCCTCCCACCGTCCCATCTTATTCATCCAGCCAGGTCCTACAAACATCATATTGTATGCATAGCCGTTATTATACTTCTCCTGGGCACGATACTGATCAATCAGATTGTAGAGATAAGGAAATTCCCAAGTCTTTGTGTCATAAATCATACCCCTAAGCACATTCTGGGGATGGGTACCGAAGTTAGAGCCGTTCCCGTCATAACATGCCAGAAGATCCCTTGACAGATGGGGAATAGCCACTATCCCGCTGTCCTCTGCCTCGTCTGCTGCCGGGGCATGGGTATTCTGTTTAGAAGGAATCCAGGGCGCCCACGGGCCCCCGTCGAACAGGGTATACCAGGAATTATTGCAGGTATGGTACGCTTTCGGCCCCTCTTCCCAGCATGTGGCAACGGCACATTTTACGGAAGGATAAGTCTCCTTGATATAGTTGGTCAGATCTGCATCCATATAGTAGGAGCCTGTAGACTCTGGGTAAAATCCGAAGATATCGTGGAATTTGCCGAACACGTCGTCCACAATCCGCTTCTTGTCCTCCATGGAGAACATCCAGATGCAGAAGTCCTTGGTCTTATATTTCTCACGAAACTCTTCGCATGGAAGTCCGAGAAGGGAGAGCGCGATCTCATCCCCATATACTTCATGGTCATTCTTGGCGATTGCCACAGCTTCCTCATTAAAAAGAGCGGCATAGGTCATATGGATTGTGACTTTCAACCCATTTTCATGGGCAAGCCTCTGCTGGGTCTTGAAGATATCCAGAGATTCTGTCAGAAGCATCTTATCTCCAATATCCTCTTCTTTACCGTGTCCTGTGACGGTGGCAGAATACTCCGGAACCATCTCGGGACGATGGATTACATTAAGAATAAATTCACTCATTTTTAAATTACTCCTATCTTTGTTAGATGCCGCAATGCACGAAGGAAATGCGCGGCTGCGGACGGATTAATAATATATCCGGCATGTATGCCCGCCTGTGCGGGAAAACATGCCGGACATTCATAAGCATTTCAATAAATATTACTTTACAGCGCCGGTAATACCTTCTGCGAACTGTTTCTGCAATACGAAGAATACGATCATCGTAGGTATAGAACAGAACAATACGCCCATCATGATCATACCATAGTCGATCTTGTAACCGCCAATGGTATTGGCAATCAACATTACCATATTCAAGGACTTACCGTCTGTCATGATTACCTTCGGCCACAGATATGCATTCCATGCATTCATGAAAGTGATAACGGCGGCTGCCGCATAGGTAGATCTCATAGTCGGGAAGAACATGCGGAAGAAGATTCCCATCTCGGTCAACCCGTCAAGCCTTGCCGCCTCGATGATGTCGATCGGGAATGCGCGGGCATTCTGCCGGAACATCATGATCATGAACGGCGTCGAAATCATAGGAAGGAAGAACCCGATCGTCGTGTTCAGAAGTTTTGCTTTGGAAAACATCTGGAACAACGGAATCATCGTTGCAACCTGCGGGATCATCATCGCAAGCAGCAGAATGGAGAATAATTTATCCTTCCATTTGTCATGGTATACCTCGAAGCCGTAGCCAGCCAGTGAACAGATGAACAGACAGATAATGGTCACTGAGATAGCGTAAACGAAAGAGTTGGTCATGGCACGTGCCAAAGGCTGCTGTGCAACCAGATTCCGGAAGTTCTCCCCTGCAAATGAACCAGGCATCAGACGTCCTTTTGAGATGTCGATGTAGTTATTCGTGGCAGCGGATATCATCCACAGGAACGGAAATACTGAGATGATAGAAAAAATCGTCAAAAATATGTAGGTAGGAATCAGCCTGCGCTGAATCATAGATCTGTTCTTTTTCTCAGTCACGTGTATCACCTACTTTCAGATTAATAAATGCTAAGATAGCTACAATAATGAATACAAAGAATGCCATGGCGCTTCCGTAACCGAAGTTCGGGGCACGCAGGAAACAGGTATTGTAAATATAGTGGGACATTGTAATCGTCGCATTCGCCGGTCCGCCGTTGGTCAGGTTGACAGACTCGTCGAATAACTGCAAGGT
>BLMJ01000243.1 GCA_011960625.1 Lachnospiraceae bacterium
ACAAAAAGCTTTGCGGACGGCAGCTTTCTCGTTTGTATGTTCGTTCCTGGCATTTACAGTTATGCAGTGTTTCTTTTCTCTTTCCGAAATCAGCACACGGGAGACCTATTTCGAAAAGTATCAAAGTGCCTGGGACATTATGGTTACGGTGAAGAACAAAAGGGTGGAGGAGTTTGAAGAAACGAAAGCTCTTCAAGGGCTTGAGGGGGTAAAAAGCGCTGTCATATACCAAAAGGCAACGGCAAAAAGGATTATTACAGAGGAAGAAATGAGCGAAGAAATGAAGGCTTACGGAGGTTTCTCTCATGCCTCTGAGGAATTTGTAACCTGCAGCGACGGTGGATGGCTGGTAAATGCTCCGATTATGATACTGGACGATGACAGTTTCTTAGCTTATTGTGAACAGCTTGGCATTACGCCGCAGCTTGGCGGGGCAGTGGTAAGAAACCTGATTCGCGAGGCAGATAATCCGGATTTCAGGCATCCTAGGTATATGCCTTATCTAAAAGAAGGCAGCGAGGAGGAAAAGAACTTCAGTGTTTTAAGGCAGCCGGACAATGAAGAAATGACAGCAAAGCTTCCGGTTCTGGCCTATACAGAGAAAGAACCAGTTCTAAGGGAGGAGTATGCAACCCTTGATTACTATGAGTTTGTACATTTTATTCCGGTGTCTTTATGGAGAGAAATCAACGGAAAGCTTGGGGGAGCGCAGGAAGATATGTACATTCGTGTTCTTGGAAGGAAAAATGCGGCATTGGAGGAACTTAATATGCTGCAAGAGGAAATTGTGGGGCTTCTTGGCCGGAATAATACGATAGAATATGAGAACCGTATTCAGGAATATGAAACGAATCATAAGCAGATACAGGGAATTAAGGCTATATTTGGAGGGTTATGCATCTTGCTTGGATGCATCGGCGTTGGAAATGTGTTTTCAAATACCTTGGGATTTGTGCGTCAGAGAAAACGCGAATTTGCCAGGTATATGTCGGTTGGAATGACGCCGAGGGAAATCAGGAAAATGTTCTGTATTGAAGCTTTTTACATAGCAGGACGTCCGATTTTGATTGCCCTTCCTCCAGCTGCTCTTGCAGTGTGGTATATGTTG
>BLMJ01000244.1 GCA_011960625.1 Lachnospiraceae bacterium
AAGACAGTTTTTTAATGGGAATATGAAGCTGCCTGAGGGGGAAGTGCTGATGAAGCGAGAGAAGGTATGTGCAATGGAGATCTGGGTGGAATGCTTGAACGGTGAAGCGAAATATATGAGCCGGAAAGACAGCATGGAAATCAATGCCATTCTGGCTTCAGCTACAGGATGGAGGCGGAACAAATCTAAAAGAAGATACGGCCCTCACGGTATCCAAAGAGGGTTTGAACGTGTACAAAGGGATGTGGACAGTATGAAATTAGGGGGAACAATGTAAATTTTTATGACTTTGGTAACATTACCGTCGTTGCTATTAAAAATTAATCCGGTTACGACATTCAGCAACAGCGAAAACCGCGAAAATACAGGAAAAGTTATTTTATATTACCAATGTTACCAAACTATCTAATAAAAAGAAAAAATAAATAAAATAGAGGGGTATGTGATATTACCTAGATTACCTAAATAGCCTAATGAAAATATATCAGTAATACGCGTTAGGAAAATGGGAATCTTTGGGTACAGGTAATCTGGCAGGGACAGGAGGAAATCAGGAATGCGAGAATCGGAGATTGAAAAAGTACTGGTGCATGAGGTGAAGAAGCTGGGTGGGATTGCGTTTAAGTGGGTCAGCCCTGGTAATGACGGGGTACCTGACAGAATCGTAATCTTCCCGGGGAAGAAACCAGTGTTTGTCGAGTTAAAAACAGACAGAGGTAAATTGACAGCTTTGCAGAGGACGCAGATTGGCAGACTTAAGAAGCTGGGACAGGAAGCGACTGTCATTTATGGCATGGATGGATTGAGCCAGTTCTTCCAGGAGAAAGGGTATGAAGAAACCAGCAAAGCGTTAGACTGCAAATATGAGCTGTGAAGTCGTCAGGGGGTGGAGTAAAATGCTTTTTAAGCCACATGCCTATCAGCAGCATTGTATCAACAAGATTATTGAAATCAAGAAGCTGGGGTTGTTTCTTGATATGGGGCTGGGGAAAACGGTGACAACGTTGACGGCAGTTAAGGAGCTTATGTATAATCGTTTTCAGGTACGAAAGGTGCTGGTGATAGCACCCAAAAAGGTTGCAGAGGGTACATGGACTAGGGAGAAAGATAAATGGGACCACACAAAAATACTTCGGGTGTCTGCTGTCCTGGGCGGTCAGGCGAAACGGATTCGTGCACTGAACACGCAGGCGGATATCTATATCATCAATCGAGAAAATGTGGTGTGGCTGGTAGATTATTACCGGAATGCGTGGCCGTTTGACATGGTTGTGGTGGATGAATCCAGCAGTTTTAAAAGCCACAAGGCTAAAAGATTTAAGGCCTTAGCCAGCATGGGGGCGCATATAGACCGTATGGTCGAGCTGACTGGGACACCATCTCCAAACGGATTAGACGATTTGTGGAGCCAGATTTATCTGCTGGATGGGGGCAAGCGACTGGGAAGGAGGTATACACAGTTTAGGGAACGATATTTTGATCCGGGAGACAGAGGACAGAATGTGATCTACAACTACAAGGCGAAGCCTGGGAGTGAGGGCAGCATCCTTGAACAGATATCGGATATCTGTATCTCCATGAGGGCGGAGGATTATTTACAACTTCCAGAGGTTACATACCACCAGATACCGGTTGTTCTAGATACGCGGGCAGAAAAGTCTTACCATGAACTGGAAAGGAAGATGGTCCTGGAGCTGCCCAGTGGGGAAGAAGACATCAGCGTAACCAGCGCGGCAGCCTTGAGTAATAAGCTACTTCAACTAGCGAACGGAGCAATATATGATGAGGACCATAGCGTACATGAGATGCATGGATGCAAGATTGAAGCCTTTTTGGAGCTGGTGGAATCCTTGCAGGGGAAGCCGGCCTTGGTATTTTACAACTTTCAGCATGACAGAGAACGCATCCTAAAGGCATTGGAGAAGTCAAGTCTTCGGATTCGGGAGCTGAAGACTTTTCGGGATGAAGATGATTGGAATCGCAGAGAGATTGATATTTTGCTGACGCATCCGGCAAGCAGTGCTTATGGGTTGAATCTGCAGCAGGGAGGTAATCATGTGATTTGGTTCGGGTTGACGTGGAATTATGAGCTTTACACCCAGGCGAATAAGAGGCTTCATAGGCAGGGGCAGAATGAAAGAGTAATTATCCACCATTTGGTTTGTAGTGGAACACGGGATGAAGATGTCATGAAGGCTCTAGAAAAAAAGGATGATATGCAGGAGTGGGTGATGGAAAGTTTGAAGGCTAGGATTAAGGCAATCAGGAAAATGGAGAATGAGGGATACGGGCAGATATAGATATACAGAATACCAGGCAGGCGTTCCGGTGATACAAGACAGGGCATTGTGGACGGAGGCGATTAAGAAGCTGGCAAGGCAGGAAGAACTGTCGGCGCAAAACGACGAATCAGAAGGGAGAAAAGGAAGATGAGATTGATTGACGCGGAAAAGCTGTTGGAGGTTATGGAGAGGGATTCCTGCTATCCAGAAGTATATAAGAGGTTGGTTAACGAGCAGCCGACGGCCTACGAGTTGGATAAGGTCATGGAGGATTTGGAAAAATATGCATACAGTGATATCTGTAGCGCATGCCCCAGGTGCCGGAATTTTAATGTGGAGGATATTAGATGCGAGCAATGCGGAGCACTGGGGGCGTTAGAGCTGGTAAAGCGTGGAGTGTGTGATGTCTAGGAAGGAGTTCTATGAGAGTCTGGAACGGCTGCTGAAGGACATAAATCCAAGAGAACTGCAAAGGCTGCATGACTTCATCTCTGGATGGGCAATGGCAGTTACAAACCGGAAAAGAAAGTGGTGGAGGTGGTAATTTGAGGAAGAGGCTGAAGAACCAGTATATGCTTAACCGGAAGAGATGTATGATAGGGCAGGTTGAGGAGAAGACAAGTGCTAGTGCGGCGAAGGCACTTATACGGAATATGTATATGCGAGGTGATGTGGTGGAATATATGGCAAGGAAGTATGACATAAAAGGAGAGATTGGGATTGGAGAAAAAGATATCAGAGCAGGTAAAAGGCTTCCTTGATTTTGTGGATGAATGTAGGGAGCTGAACTCCATGGCCTACGACGGAGTTGGAGAAGAGGATAAGCGGCATCAGGACCTGATGCATGAAATCGAATTTGAGGATAATCCGAAGAAGATTGCTGAGATAGGGATGCGTATTCATCAAAACCGGGTGCAGCGCAGAGTGTACAAGGACATGTATGAGGTTACATTTCCGGTCATAGAGTTTGTCCGGGAACCCCATAACAAAAAGGCGCTAGACTCGGCAAGGCAGCTTCTGGGGAGAATACGCAAGGTGGAGAAGCATCACGAGAACAGGGTGTATATCCCGAGGATAAAGGAGGATAGCAATGGAAAAAAAGCTTCTGAATGATTACATAGATGCGTGCGCTGTCATCAAGGAGACAGAGGCAGAGATTCGAAAACTAGAGAAGAAAAAGAAGCTTGTGCAGGATAAGGTTTCAGGGAGTAATCCAGAGTGGCCATATGAGCCAAGAACCTTTTCAGTGGGCGGCACAGTTGAGACAGTGGGAGATGCAAACCAACTAAGCTTTGAGAAAAATATACTAGAAACACGGAGGAAAGAGGCTGAGGCATTGAAGGCACAAGTGGAAGAATGGATGAAGGACCTTCCCTTCCGGATGCAGAGGATCATCAAATACAAATATTTCGACAAATTATCTTGGGAAGAGGTTGCGGCGTTAATGAAATCGAAACAAGGAGGGGAAGCAATAAGGTTAGAGTTCTACAGATTCAAGAGAAAAAAATGAAAGTTTGTACGGTTTCGTACGGACTGTACGGTTTCAAAAATGTTATAGTATAGACTGAGAAAAGTGTATAGACGTACACTGGTTTCCTCCAATACTCTGAAAAGGGCGCTTTGCTTCGGCTAGGCGTTCTTTTTTGTAATATTTTTTGCAATACAATATAATCCTCCTTGACATATGGTGCACCATGCTGTATAATATAATCAAGGAAGGAGGAAATGCCAGTGAAGAAAAAGCAAAAGAAAAAAATCAAGAGCTTCATAGAGTTAGCAATAAAAGCCCTAATCGCTGTGGCCTCAGTGATAGCGGCAATTGCAGAACTTATAGAAGCTCTTGACTAAAGGAAAAGGGAGAGAAATCTCCCTTCCTAAAAAGTATTATAACACACTGGCTTAAAAATAAATGAAAAAAATAACAATATATGACATGTTTCTTATCTTTGCAATCATTCTGAATACTGGGGGAGAAAGAAATGTATACAAATCCATCATTTTACTTTGTGCAGGACTACTGGAATTAATATATACAATGCCGAAGATTGTGAGAGTGATTAAGAATGGCGGCAAGTAAGCAAACATTACGCAACCAGAGGTATCAGGATAAAGCAGGATGGATATCAAAGTCTTATAAAATGAAAAGAGAAGTGGTGGAGGCTTTCGCAGAGGCTTGCGAGCTATCTGGTGTGAGTCAGGCAGGGCAGCTAAGCAGAATGATGAAAGAATATGTCGAGCAGGTCAAACGACAAAAGAATAACGAATAATAAAAGAGGCGGCAGTCAGCAATGGCGGGCTGCTTCTATTTGAATAAAAGCGTTAATAAAATACCCAAAACAAACAATTTGGCGAGGTGGTGGTATGAATGAGGCGAGAGTGCCGACAGACAGCGGGATAAGGGAGCAAGTCTTTGAGGAATACAAATCAGGCGTTGGACCTAAGGCTCTTGCAGAGAGGACGGGGATATCAATTAATACGATAAAGGCATGGATTAAGCGATATGGATGGTCAAAATTAAAAAGTGAGGGTGCACCTTCTAATGCTGGGGGTGCACCCTTTAACATTACCCAGAGTGCACCCCCAAAACGAAAACGGGGCGGCCAGCCTGGCAATCATAACGCCACAGGTCCGCCAGGAAATAAAAATGCTGAAAAATTCGGTTTCTTCTCGAAGTACCTTCCAGAAGAGACCGTTTCTATTATTCAGGAGATGCCGTCGGACCCGCTGGACATCCTGTGGAACCAGATTCAGATTTCCTATGCCGCCATCATACGGGCACAGCAGATTATGTACGTCAAAGACCGAAATGACAAGACCGTTGAGAAGATAGAAAAGAAAGGCGGCAATGTAATCGGGGAGAAATGGGAGGTACAGCAAGCCTGGGATAAACATGCAAACTTTCTTCAGGCACAGGCTAGGGCAATGTCCGACCTTCGCGGAAGCATCCGGCAGTATGATGACCTGCTGCATAAGCGCTGGGACCTTGCCACAGATGAACAGAAGGCGCGGATTGAGCAGATGAAAGCTAATACTGACAGGCTTAGGCGGGATGCTGCTGACAATGATGAAGACGGGGTTGATATAGTAAATGATGCGAAAGAAACAACAAGTAAGGATATCAGAGATAATCATTCCAAAGTACCAGGGGATATTCAATAACAAGAAAGTTAAGCATATCATATTAACTTCCGGTCGTGCCGGCACAAAATCCAGCTATGCAGCTATCAGGGCAGATTATCAGATTCTAGCGGACCCATACGGTTCTGTCGTTGTCTTGAGAAAGCACCATAATAAGCTCCGAAAGACGGTGTACAAGGAAATCCTTCGGGGACTAAACCGTTTGAAAGTAAAAAAGACAGCCTTTAAGATTACTAAGTCACCCATGGAAATCACCTATAAGAAGCATGGAACGACCATTTACTTTTCAGGCTCCGATGGTATAGACGATACAAAAGGAATCATTGATGAGGACAAGCCGATTAAGCTGGTCATCCTGGATGAGCTGACAGAGTTCTTCGACGATGGTGAAGGCGAGGACGAGCTGACCAATATTGAGGCAACCTTCGTCCGAGGAAATAGCAGCGGCTTCCAGATGATTTATCTATACAATCCACCGAAGAATCCGAATGCTGAGATAAACCAGTGGTGTAAGAAGATGGAGAAAAGGGATGATTGCATTCACATCCATACCACTTATAAGGACGTCCCGATAGAGTGGCTTGGACAGGACCTGATTGACTCCGCTGAGGAAATGGAAAAGACGGATCCTAAAATGTATCGTTGGGTATGGTTGGGAGAAAGTACTGGTATTGACGATGCCGTCTATTACATGTTTAACCAGAGCCATATAAAAGAGAACAAAGAAGGTCAGCGTTTTTCTATTATCGCCATTGGCGGTGATTACGGCCAGCAAAATGCAACTACATTTCAAGCGGCAGGATTAGATATGGGGAACAAGCAATTAAAAGGCTTAGATGAATATTATC
This sequence comes from Lachnospiraceae bacterium, assembly GCA_011960625.1. GTDB lineage: Bacteria > Bacillota > Clostridia > Lachnospirales > Lachnospiraceae > Sporofaciens. Next base: position 6,269 of record BLMJ01000244.1, read on the forward strand.
ATAGCGGCCGAGAATCTGGGCGCCAAAAAAGCCCTTCGGAATATGCCCAAGATTTTGTTCAGTTTGTAACCAGCTTAGGAGAAAGGTATGGAACAGAAAACGTCCACTTTTATCTATTCCTAGATCCTTCGGCACAGGGGCTTCAGGAGGAGATAAAGCGTGCCTGCAGGGGAGCAAATGTCCCTGTAAGTATCCGCAATGCGGAAAATGATGTGAAGCTGGGGATTAGCCGGGTGCAGAAAATGTTGGCCCTTCATCTGATGAGCATATCATCCAGTCAGGAATGGGCCATGAATGAGTTCCAAACCTATGAATATGATAAAGATTCTATTAAAAAAGGAAAGGAAGAGCCAGTAAAGATTGATGACCATTGTATGGACGCAATTCGTTACCTGGTTATGGGTATGTGGACGAAGATAAAGCCATGGCTTCCAGTGTTAGAAAGAGAGGATTAATTGTGAATATTTTCGATTATTTTAGAAAGAAAGAAATTGATACGCTGGATCCTAAGTTTTACAGACAGATCGAAGTATGGCGTAGCTGGTACAATTCTAACGTCCGAAAGTTTCATAAGTATAAAGTGTACAGAGGGAACGGTACATCTGTAAACTGTACCAGGTATGCGCTAGGTATGGCAAAACGGGTATGTGAGGACATGGCAGATCTGTTGTTAAATGAGCGTGTGACGATTACGATAGGAAATACGGTTACAGATGAATTTGTTAAAAAAGTGCTGGAAGCCAATGCATTTTGGGAACTTGGAAATGAATATCAGGAATGGAAGTCAGCATTGGGCACTGTGGCGTATGTGGTACATATTAACGATACTATTATAGATGAGATGGGGAATATAGAAGGTGGCACAGTTGGAATTAATTATGTAGAAGCAGCCAATATATTCCCTACTTCATGGCAGAATAAGGTGATTACAGAATGTATTTTTGCCTTTCATAAGACATATAAACAAAAGAAATACGTTCATTTCCAATATCATAAACTGGAAAATGTACCGGGAGAGAACCGGAAACAGTATGTGATTGAGAACAATATTGTAGAAAATACTGCAGGAGTAGGACGGGAGCTTACACAGGAGCAATGGAATGAAATACCGACCTTCAGCGGCTTGGCAGAGCGAATGGAAACCCGTTCTGACCGGCCTCTTTTCATTATTGACCGGCTCAATATTGTAAACAATGCGGATGAAGACAGCACAAATCCAATGGGCGTCTCTTTGTTTGCCAATGCGATTGACACGATAAAAAAGCTGGATTTAGAATATGACAGCTATGCAAATGAGTTCTCATTAGGACGCAAACGGATATTTGTAGCCCCGGAGTTTTTAACCATGCAGGATGGGAGCGCTGTATTTGATCCAGACGATACCGTTTTCTATGAGCTGCCAGAAGATTACTTTAAAAATTCGGAATCAAAAGAGGCCATGCATGAGGTCAACATGGAATTACGGATTGAAGAGCATAGCAAAGCTTTAAATGACGACCTGAACTGGCTGTCTTTAAAATGCGGTTTTGGAACTGACCGCTATAAGTTTGAAAATGGCGGGGTAAAGACAGCGACAGAGGTGATCAGTGAGAACTCGGATATGTATCGGTCACTGACGAAGCATGAGCTAGTGCTTAAAAGAGTAATAATCCAACTGATTCAAACCATTATTCGGGCAGGGATAAGCATTGGCATCCCTGGATTGGTTGAAAACACAGACATCACCATTGCATTTGATGATTCCATTATCGAGGATAAGACAACAGAACGAGTGAGTGACCGCCAGGATGTATCTATGGGGGTTATGGGCTTGGCAGAGTATCGTGCTAAATGGTATGGGGAGACGTTAGAGCAGGCCCAAGAAAATCTTCCAGAACAGGCTAAGGTGATGCCAGAATAGGTGAGTGAATGAACCGTGAATATAGAGAGAAGTTATCCAGACAGATTGAAAAGAATTACTTAGATCTGGAAGAGCGAATTATGCAGGATATCATTCGAAGGATACGCAAAACAGGAGAGATTACCAGCACAGCCGATTACCAGATTAACCGTTTAATTATCCTTGGAAATTCTTCAGAAGATATAGAAAAGATGATTATGGAGAATTTGGGAGCTACTTACCCGAAAATGTTCGAATTGTATGACAAAGTCATCAACTGGGAGTACGTCCGGAACAAAGATATCTATGAACAGATTAACCGGAAGTTTATACCATATGAGGAAAACGACCAGCTTCAGCAGCTTACGGAAGGGTATATTCGTCAGACGAAGGGAGAACTTGAGAATATTACACAGTCGCTAGGTTTTTATCTGGATTATGGAAATGGCAGGCGTGTCCTGACTCCACTTGCGCAGGTATATCAAGGATATTTGGATGCTGCCATGATGGACATTACAAGCGGGGCATTTGATTACAACAGTGTCTTGAGAAGGGTAGTGACTCAATTGACGAATAGTGGGTTGCGGACGATTGATTATGCTTCAGGACACAGCAACCGGGTGGAGGTGGCAGCAAGGCGGGCGGTGATGACAGGAATTTCTCAACTGACAGGACGTATTTCTGAAATGAATGCAGAAAGACTCGGTACAGAGTATTTTGAGGTCGCCTGGCATGCAGGAGCAAGGCCGACACATGCAGAATGGCAGGGGAAAGTTTACACAAGAGATGAGCTGTACCGGATTTGTGGACTTGGTACAGTGACAGGACTTCTGGGAGCAAATTGTTATCATGAATATTATCCATTCTTCCCTGGACTATCAGAGCGCAACTGGTCAGATAAATGGTTGGAAGAAAAGGATTTGGAGGAGAACACGCCGAAGAGGTTCAATGGCAAAGAGTACACTCTATATGAAGCAAAGCAGAGACAGCGGCAGATGGAGACGGTCATGCGCGCCCAGCGTGAAAAGGTGGAGCTTTTAAGAAAGGGCGGTGCGCATCCAGATGAAGTTATGCTTGCGAAGTGTAAATACCAGGCCCAGCTAGAGGAATATGCGAGGTTTTCTAAAAAGATGGGGCTTAAGCAGGAACGCGAGCGGATTTACATGGATATGCGGGGCAGGATTGCACCAGGAAAAGTTTCTATAAAGCTCAGTGATTCCACAGACAAATGGGCGAAGGCAGCTTTGAAAGAATTAAGGCTTTCTGAGAGGTCTTTTCGGATGCGGAATAGTGAAATGCTTGAGGTGTATGATAAAAATGGAAAGTTCATTATGGCAAAAAGAGGAAATAAGAATAATGTTAGCTTATCTCTGCTAGATTTTCCCCGGATTGTAGGAAGTGTGATTACACACAATCATCCAAGTGGCGGGGCTTTTTCAAAGAATGATTGGCAATTTTTAAGGCGGTGGCCTATATCGGAATTGCGAGTAGTTACAGAAAAAGGAGTATTTTACATACGAAAGCCGGAGGTGTGGCCGCAAGAAATCAATAGTCTTGAAAAACTTAATTCAGAAATAGATAAAATAAAATATGAATTGAAAAATAAGTACCAAAAGTTGTATAGAAGTGGTATAATAAACAAAACACAAAGGCACCAAATGTTTTCTGAAGAAGTCAATCGTATTTTTGCACAACGGTTTGGCATTGAATTTGGAAAGGAGTATTTTAATGAATGAGATAAGATTTAGTGAACTTCCAGACGATGTAAGCATTGAAGACCTGCCACCAGATACGGTTTTGGTTTTAGACGACGATGAGCCGGAGTTACACGATGAATTTTGGGACGATTAAGTACCGCCATTCTATGGAATGAGCGGTATTTTATTTCGGGCAGATAAAATATAATACTACTGAGAAGTGGAAATTTGTTCATTTAGATTACCGGAGACGAAATGAACTGCTCGACCACTCAGAGTTAAAACTTCCGGATGCTGCGAATGTAATAGTTCCAGATAAAAAATTTACACATTATTTATTTGGCGGAGAACATCCGGAGGGGCTTGCAAAAGGAGCAGCTTTTAATTCAAGGCTAGGATATTCTGCTGACAATTGGAAGGAGCTGCGTGATCAAATCAAGGAAAAAGCAGTTCAATATCCTTCAACATACAAAGGGAATAATGGCTATGGAGACCAATATGAGCAAAAAATAATTATTTACGGAAAAAATGGTACTCCTGCAAATGTTGTTGTTGGATGGATCCGTAGAAAAGACGGTACGGTTTCTATGTCAAGTGCGTATATTAAAGAGGTGAAGTAAATGGTTGTTAAACAATATGATACAGTTCTCTTGAAAGATGGAAGGGAAGCATCCATTATGGAAGCTTTTGAAAATAAAGTTTTTATTGCTGATGTAGGGAGCTCTCCAAAAGACTGGGAGACAATTGACATTACCATAGAAGATATAGAAAAAGTGATTCATACATCAAAAGATTGATACGACCCATTCTTCGGAGTGAGTGGTATTTTATTTGGAGGAAACAGCATGATCAATATTACGGTATCGTTGGACAGGATCTGTGTATCAGGCCATGCGAATACAGCCCCAAAGGGTTCAGATATTGTATGTGCCGCGGTTTCGGCGTTGACTCTCACATTGATCCGGGGCATGAAAGATATTGCTGGTCTACAGCTGTATGAAAGTGTAGAGGCAGGCAATGTCTGTATTAAGTGGCAGACTATGAATGACACAGGCAAGGCCCTGGTCGATACATGGTTTTTGGGAATCTGCGGGGTAGCGGAGAATTGCCCATGTATTAACTTTATAGACGAGTGAATTATGCATCCCAAGAGGGTGCTTTTTTAGTACCATATAAGTGTAAGAGATAAAGCATATCATTAGTGCTTTACCTTCTGCACTTATTTTTTTATGATAAGGGAGTAATTGGTCTGGCGAGGCGCTTTTTGGATTAACCACATCCGTCATGAAAACCGTCAACCACCCCTTATTATAAGCAGTCGTTTAAGCAGGTTGAAACCCGTAAGGCGCTTTCGTGTAACGAACTAAAATGAGTGGTAATAAGTGTGGATGGGACAATTACAAATTTATTTTGGAGGTTACAGATGATAAGTGTAGGAATTGATGTATCAAAAGAAAAAAGTACCATATGTATCCTGAAGCCGTATGGTGAGATCGTGAGCAGGCCTTTTGAAGTCTGTCATACAGAGAAAGAATTATCTGAATTGACTTCTATGCTGCTACGTTTGAATGATGATGTTCGTGTAGTTATGGAAGCCACCGGGATCTACCATCTGCCTGTATTATGCTATCTGAAAGAAAAAGGGCTGTTTGTGGCAGTGGTCAATCCATTTGAAATGAAGGAATACCGTTGCCAGGGACTGAGGCGTGTGAAAACAGATAAGCAGGATGCTGTTACGATCTCTAACTATGGGATTGACCATTGGTATCGGCTGAGAGAATATGAAGCGGAAGAAAGCATCTACGCAGAGCTGAAGCTTCTAGGACGGCAGTACCGCCATTATATGCGGATGCGTGTGGAAAGCGTGTTGGAACTGACCCATCTTCTGGACTATACGATGCCTGGGATCAAAACGCTGCTGAAGGGCTGGAATGAAACAAATGGGAAAGATAAGCTGGGGGATTTTGCGGAAGAATACTGGCATTATGACAATATCACGAAGAAATCGGAGGAACAGTTTATAGAGAGCTATCTAAAATGGGCAAAAGAGAAGGGATACCACCAGAGCCAGGATAAAGCCGTCAAGATTTATGCGTTGGCAAAAGAAGGCATCCCCACAGTATCCTCCGATACCCCATCGACCAAAATGCTGGTACAGGAGGCAGTGCGGGTGTTACGAGAAGTCGATAACACTCTAATGACTATTCTAACACAGATGCAGGCATTAGCCAAGAGTCTGCCGGAATATCCGGTTGTCAGGGCAATGGGAGGTGTTGGAAATGTCCTTGCGCCTAAATTGATCGCGGAGATTGGGGATGTAAGAAGATTCCATAGTGGAAAAGCCTTGATAGCCCACGCAGGAATCGACGCTCCGCCATATCAATCAGGGCAGTTCATTGGAACAGAGAGAAAAATATCCAAGAGAGGATCTTCCAGTCTGCGTAAGATCGGATATGAAGTGATGAGATGCCTAAAAACCCATAAAGAACCGGAAGATGCAGCAGTATATAGATTTATTTTGAAGAAAGAAAAAGAAGGAAAGTCAAAACGTGCAGCAAAAATAGCGGGATTAAATAAATTCCTTAGGATTTATTATGCACGTGTGATGGAAGTATACCAGAAGTAAAAAGAACTAAAACAGAGGATAAGGCAGACCGGATTTTTCACCGGTCTAATCGTCGTGGGAAAAATTCATACCAAAAATTTATTTAAAAACCTGCTAAAAAGTCTTGACTTTTGTTAGCAGGTTTTCATGCCTGACGGGGCATAAAATACGGGATTACCACAGAAAGTGAGGATGAAAAAATGAGAAAGAGATATTTTGACCTGCAGCTTTTCACGGACGGCGGTGATGGCGGATCTGGTACCGGTGGTACAGGGGCAGGTTCAGCTGGAAATGGTAATGGCAGCCAGGCAAATGCCGGGGGATCATCCGGGAACGCGACATATAGTTATGAACAGGCAGAGCAGATTGCGGAAGCCAGAGCCGACCGGGCAACAAAGGCAGCACTTGCGGATTATTTTAAGCGGCAGGGAATGAGTGAGGAAGAAGTTACGGCAGCGATTGCTGATTACAGAACAAAAAAGGCTGCCAGTCAGCCAAATGTAGCGGAATTGGAAAAGCAGTTGAATGAAGCTAACGCTAAGGTGACGGAAATGGAGAATACGGATTACCTGCGCGGTAAGGGGGTGAAGTCTGACGATCTTGATTATGTTCTGTTTAAAGTCAGCAAACATGTGAATGATAAGACGGACTTCAAGAAAGCAGCAGATGCGTTCCTAAAAGAGAATCCCAGGTTTACGGGACAGGGATACAAAGTAGTGTCTACCGGTAAGCCAGACGGCGGTTCCGGCACAGGAAAGACAACACATGATACAATCAACACGTCCATTCGTTCAGCGTTTGGAAGATAAGAAGGGAGAAAAAAGATATGAACAGAAACAGGAAACGATTTGACCTACAGTTATTCACTGGCAGCGGTACATCCATTTCCAGAAACGATGCAGAGGCGCTGATTCCAGTGCAGGAAAGCCATGAAATCATTCAGGGCGTGGTAGAGCAGTCTGCTGTTCTTCAGCGTGGACGTAGGCTTGCGGACATGACAGCGGCACAATACCGGATGCCGGTACTCGATATGCTGCCTATGGCATACTTTGTCAATGGTGAGGGCGGCACGGCGAGAAAGAAGTTGACTACTATGGCATGGGATAAGAAGGTTATTTATGCGGAGGAAATTGCAGTCATCGTGCCGATTTCTGAAGCGGTTCTTGATGATGCAGATTATGATATCTGGGGAGAAGTAAGGCCGCGTCTGGTTGAGGCATTTGGGCAGAAGATTGACGGTGCTATTCTGTTTGGAATTGATAAGCCTGCTACATGGAGAAAAGATGTAGTCAGCACAGCCGTTGATGCAGGGGCCTGTGTAAAGCTGGGAACGGATTTGTATGACTCTATTTTGGGCGAAGACGGAGTCATTGCCAAGGTGGAGGAAAGCGGATACTTTGTGAATGGTCATATGGCCGATATTACCATGCGGGCAAAACTGAGAGGCCTAAAGGACACCACCGGACAGCCGGTGTTCCGGTCAGATATGCAGACTGGTACGAATTATACCTTGGATGGTTCGCCAATGAATTTCCCGCGTAATGGTGCATTCGACAAATCGAAGGCAGCAATGATTTCCGGTGATTTTTCTCAGTTGGCATATAGTATCCGTCAGGATATTACGTTCAAACTGTTTGACCAAGGTGTTGTTCAGGACCCGGCAACAGGGGATATTCTGTATAACCTGATGCAGAATGACATGGTTGCTCTGCGTGCAGTCATGCGTCTTGGTTGGGAGATTCCGAACCCGATTAATGCCATGGTGCCGGATAAGAATAAACGTTGCCCGTTTTCAATTCTGACATTGACGGACTCTGTGAAATCTGTGTATACACAGGCAGAACTGGAAGCAATGACAGTTGACCAGATTAGAAGCATTGCGTCAGCAAAGGGATACACGCTCACCAAAACAGTGAAAGCTGAAATTATTGCCGAGATTCTTGCACAGCAGGGAGCGTGATTGGGATGTTTCCATATGCAGACTATGAGTTTTATATAGAGAAAATGCATGGCAAGCTGGATAGAGATATTTTTGAAAAGGAAGTCCTTGAGGCTTCCTTCTTTCTTCGTTATCTAACGTTCGGGAAGAGTGATATGGTACAGCCGGAGGAGCTTCAGTATGCGGCATGTGCGGTAGCGGATATGTATGTGAAGGAGAAACAGAAAATTGATGAGGGAGAAACAGGGAAGAAGTCTGAGAGTATAGACGGCTATTCTGTGACATATGCCAGCGAACAAAAAGATGGGGAGATTCTGGAAGAACTTTTAAGCAGAAAGGCATCGAAGATTGCAAAGAGGTATCTGCTCAGAACAGGATTGTTGACTAGGAAGGTGGGATGCGGGCATGATCACCAATACGGATGCGACATTATATCACAGGATTCGCGGGATGAGTAAGGATGGAGATGGTTGGCAGAGGGTATATCTGCCAGCCGTATGGTGGTACGAAAATGTCAGCTCCAGTATTACGACAAACGGAATGAAGATGGGGAACGGTGCAACGAGTGGGTTGACAGTTAGGGTACCAGATATCTGTGTAGGGATACAGAAGGGAGATTATATTGTGAAAGGGAATTGTGATGTAGAAATGGTTACGGTGAAAAGTTTATCCGGGATTTCACACTATTGTGTTACGGGTGTAAATTATAATGCGTTTGGTTCGCGTCCGCATGTTAAGGTGGTGGGAGTCAAGTGCTAGGGGTTCATAAGATTTACCAGCCCCGTGACAAGACTATGACGGTGGAAGGCATGACCGTGAAGATGAAATGGTCTAGCGCGTTTGCACGGGAGAGAGCTGGTCAGTTTGATCGTAGACAGGCGTTTATAGATAGTGAATGTGTTCGAAGAATGGCACCTGATACACCTAGATTAAAGGGGATGCTTATTAAATCCGCAATACAAGGAACTAAGATTGGAAGCGGGGAAATTCATCAGGATAGGCGTTATGCGCGCCGGCAGTATTATGAGCATAAGGAGAAGTCTTACTGGTTTGAGCGCATGAAAAACCGAGATAAGGATCAGATTTTAGAGGGGGCGAAGCGGATTGTGTAGCATGATTGAATCAATCCGGGATTTCATATCGGCATGCCCTCTTCTAAATGACGGAAGGGTAAATGTGGATTATATTGGGGAAGAGATGTCATATTCCCTGGATCCGCTGCCCTGTGACCCGGTGGTTAGCAGATACGTGGACGGCGGCGCGAAGAAGCAGTTCCAGTTTGCATTTACCAGTAAGGAGGAATACGATGAGGATGCGAGGGTGAATATTGATAACAGCGAGTTCCTGCAGAGGTTTGAGGAATGGCTGGAAGGGAAGAATTTTGCCGAAGACCTTCCAGTACTCCAGGCTGGAAGAGAGGCAATACAATTTGAAACTATGAATAAAGGATATTTGTATGATGTGGACGGCGCTCTGGCCAAATATAGGATAGAGTGTCGTCTTTTGTATGAACAGGAGGTATGAAAATGGCTGATACACAGACAAAGAAAGCGAAGTTAGTAAAACGACACCAGCGTGTGGCATTCATGGACACAGATACCACAGGAAGTGCGCAAAAGTTTGAACGGATGACGGGCTTTACATCCATGACGAACAGTAAGAATCCTACCGAGTACAGCCGTCAGTATGTTGACCGGGAATCTGAGGATACGGATGTAGTAGGATATTCTCCGTCCGTATCCTATTCATTTGACCGGCATACCAATACACCGGTCCATGAACGGATTGCGAAGGTACATGATGGTGAGTTGACTGGTTCGGATGCGCTGGTTGATATCCTGATCGTGGATATTTTTGACCATGTGGGAACGGTGGCAGATGCATATGTTGCAAGAAAAAGAACCTATGCGATCATTCCGGATGCAGACGGCGACGGGAATGATGCACTGATTTATACAGGCTCCTTTAAGTCTAAATCGGATATTGAAGAGGGAATGGCGACCCTGTCGGAGGATGGTAAGGTTGCAACTTATTCGGCGCCGGGATTGTCAGTATAAAGTAGAGGAGTGAGTCTATGAGCCAGATATGGAAATACAATAATATAGAATTAGAGTTTGATATGGGTGACGTCGATACTCAGGAACGATATGAGAAGGCATTTACTAAGATGGAGGAGACTGAGAAGAGACTACCGAAAACGGGCATCTATTCGGAGCTTTCCAGAGCATACTGTGGGATGTTTTACCAGCTATATGATGAACTGTTTGGTGCAGGCACAGGCGAGAAACTGATGGGCAAAAAGGCAAATGTGAGGACAACGGAAGAATGTTATAATTCATTTCTTACATTTGTCCGGACACAGCTTGCGGAGATTAACCGGATTCGCGCCAATACGATTGGAGGCTGTAAGAATTACGGATATAACCGTAAAAAAGGAAAGCGAAGCTCATGAATCTGTTTTATGAAGAGTATCCGTGTTCCATTTGGATAGAAGGTGAAGCTATACCGATTCTCACGGATTTCCGAAGTTATATTAAACTGATGGATGTGTTTAGAGCAAAAGATTTGACGGATAGATACAGAGCTGAATTTATTTGTTCATTTTTCCTGAAAATACCGTCAAACATGAATATGGCCATTGAGAGATTATTGGAGTTTATTAATATGGATACATTGAAACCGCCTGTCAGTACAGAAGTATTGGAAGACGTAGATGCAAATCTGGAAGAAGAACCAGTGAAAATGGTATATTCTTTCGAATTTGACTATCCATATATTTTAGCTGGATTCCGCCAGTGCTATCAGATTGACTTGAGAACGGTTGAATATATGCACTGGTGGGAATTTCGGTGTCTTTTTCAGGGACTTCCGGTCGATACGGAGATTAAGCAGAGAATCCATTATCGGGGGCTGGAGCTTTCGGAGATTAAAGATAAGGAAGAAAGAAAACGGGTCCAGCGTATTCAGAATGAGATTAGGCTACCTGGTGAAGAATTATCGGATTACGATATTGGGAATGCATTTATGTAAGGCGGTGCAGAATGAAAAAGCGAATAAGACTGCCTTCTGTGAAAAGGGAATGGGTGAAATGCCCGAATTGCAACACGAAGATTGCGATTGCAGACAGTAACGCCGTGTGCAGAGGCGTGTATATCAAATGTCGTACTTGTAAAACAGAGATAGAGATAAAAATATAAAAGCACTTTAAAATTGAGCCATTGGAGCCTGTGCTGTACTCGAATGAAAGGATGAGGATAGTTATGGCTGATGGCTCTTTAACATTTGATACAAAAATAGATTCGTCTGGATTTACCAGCGGACTGGCGGTATTATCTGGAAATCTTATGACACAGGCGGTCAATAAGGTTGCAGAGTTAGGGAAAAAAGCGTTAGAAGTGGGGATGAACTTTGAAACTGCATCTTCTCAGCTTGCGGCAACCATGGGCGTGTCGAAGAATGAGATAACAGATTTGATTGATACGGCTAAGGAATTAGGGAGAACAACATCCTTCAGTGCGACGGAGGCAGCGCAAGGATTAAACATCCTTGCGCAATCAGGATTGTCAGCCGAAGAGCAGATGGCCTCTATTGGGAATGTTTTGAACCTTGCCGCCGCCGGGTCACTAAATCTGGCAGATGCAGCAGCCTATACAACAGGTACGATCAAAGGCTTCGGGGACAGCATGGACAACGCCCAGTATTATACGGATTTGATTGCAAAGGGCGCAACGCTGGCTAATACGGATGTGAAAGGACTTGGAGAGGCTTTATCGAGTGCAGCGGCAACTGCAGGCAACTATGGACAGGCGGCAGATAGTACAGCGCTATCTCTTTTACGTCTGGCAGAGCAAAATGTTACTGGATCGGAAGCAGCTACAGCGCTGAACCGTGCGATGATGGATCTGTATACCCCGACATCTGAAGCTGGAAAGATGTTGGATAAGTTGGGAATATCTGCCTATGATTCCTCTGGAAAAGCGAGAGATTTCAATACGGTTATTGATGAGCTGAGTGCATCTATGGCCGGGATGAGTGAAGAGGAGGCGAATGCTGCCAAGAATACAATCTTTACTACGTATGGGCTGCAGGCATTTAATAAGATGACTGTATCCAGTACAGAGAAGGTAAATGAATTTAAGGCGGGGCTTGCTTCAGCAAGCGGAGATTCAGAGGCATATCGTGCCCGAGTTAATGAATTGACCGCGGCGGGTATGGCTCAGGCTTCAGCCTGTAAACAGGCGGCGGAAGAACTTGGTGAAGTTGGTTCGGCAGCACAGCAGGCGGAGACCATGTTGGACAATCTGAAAGGTCAGTTGACGATTATGGGCTCTGCTGCAGAAGGACTTGGTGTAACTATTTATGAGTCGATGGCAGAACCGCTTACGAACCTTGCAACGCTTGGAGCCGACATGCTTAGTAAGCTAACGGAGAGCTTTAACGAGGGCGGTTTCGCGGGAATGGTATCAGCAGGGTTTGAAATGATCACCCAGATGATGCAGGGAATGACAAATGCAGCGCCGATGGTTACTGAAAAGGCTGGTGAAATGGTTTCAGGTTTGATTACATCCATCCAGGCAAATGCTCCGGGAATGTTAAGGGCAGCCGTTGACCTTCAGGCATCATTTGTCAGTGGGATAGCCTCACAGCTGCCAACATTGATTCCACAGGCATTGAGTCTAGTTGTGACATTGGCAGATGCTGTGATTGCGAATATTCCGACCGTTGTACAGGCAGGGGTATCGCTGCTGATTGGACTGGTGACCGGAATCATCAACAGTCTCCCGACTCTGATTCAGGAAGGGCCGCGGATTATTAATGAGTTTTGCGATGCTATTTACAGCGGGATTGGAACATTGCTCGGTACAGGTCTGGCAATGATTGTAGAGATTGCAAAGGGGATTATTAGCAACCTGCCGCTTATCATTGCGAATGCGGGAGAGATTTTCAAGGCCATTGTAAATGTGATGTCTCTGGCGAATATGCTGAGTCTTGGTCAGAACCTGATTGCAAAGTTAGGGGAAGGAATTAAGGCAGTTGGACCGACGATTAAGGTAGCATTGAAAACGATTGGTCAGGAAGGCTACAATGCGATTAAGGGAATTAGCTGGTCACAGGTAGGAAGCGCAATTATTACCTTTATAGCAACGAGTTTAAAAGCAGCAGGAAATATGGTTAAGACTGCTCTCAGTAATATTGGAAAGAGTGCTATGAATGCTTTCAAGAGCATCAATTGGGGATCTGTAGGCAAGGCTGTCGTGACAGGAATTGCCAACGGCATAACAGGCGGAGCTAAGGCAATCGTAAATGCGGCCAAGAATGCGGCCAAATCTGCACTAGATGCGGCCAAAAATTTCCTTGGTATTCATTCACCGTCGAGGGTGTTCAGGGATGAAGTTGGTAAGAATATGGCTCTGGGTATTGGTGTTGGTTTTGAGAAGAACATGCCTGTTAAGAATATGAACCAGGAGCTTAAGAACGCGGTAAAGAAAATAGATACGGCAGCTTTAAATTCAGTACGAAACGCTACAATAAATTCCTTACAAAGAGAAGCGCTACAAGGAATGACGGGTAGAGCTGAGAGGGGCTTTGCATCTTACAGCCAGGGGCAGACGGCAGACAGGCAGGTGCTGCCTGTGTATGTACAGACGAAGGCGACCTTAGTACTGCAGGACGGCAGGGTGATTGCAGAAGTTACAACGCCGTATGTAGACGCCAATATTGGAAGTAATGTGGAAAAGAAAGGGCGGTATTTAAAATGAAGCCAGCAGGTGTATTACTAAATGATATTCATACATACCATGATTTAGGGCTTATGCTCCTTGGGATTCAGATTGCACCAGCAGATCCTAAATTAGAAACGGTCTCCATTCCAATGTCTAATACCCGTTTGAACCTTACAAAGTTCTTGAGTTCTGATATCCAATATGAATGGCGAGATATTGTCCTAAGTTTTGATAAGCGAGACGATTATCATATGTGGGCTTATCATTCTTCAAATATAAAGAATCTGTTTCATGGGCAGGATGTGCAGCTAATTTTGGATTCTGATAAGGGATTTTATTATACTGGCACTGCAATGATAGAAACGAATAAGGAAAATAATGTGTTTTGTGATTATCTGCTTACCTTGGAAGCAGACCCATATAAATATGAACGCTTCAGCAGCCTTGAACCGTGGGTGTGGGATGTGTTCCCATTCGATGGCGGAATAATTCGTAATTACAAAGATTTGGATGTTAATGGAACCATGACATTGTTGATACCGGGACGACGAA
>BLMJ01000245.1 GCA_011960625.1 Lachnospiraceae bacterium
CCGGAGGAACAGAAGAAACAGGAATTTGCCAAAGCGGATGCCGAAGAAAAGGCAGAAAGCGGGGATACGGAGAAAGAGCAGTCTAAGCAAGGGAAGGAATTTTATACGATCCAGACTGCATCGGACAAGGTTTTCTACCTGATCATTGACCGTGACGGGGAGGAAGAAATGGTGTACTTCCTTACGGAGATCACGGAGAATGACCTGTTAAACGCAACTTCCGATAACAGCGAAACCCTGCCGAAAAATTCCGCAGCATTGGAATCTGCAATCCCGACAGAAGAAAGCGCCCTGCCGAACAATAACGGGGAAATGCCGGAAGATACAGAGCAAACAGAGGAAGATACCGAAGATGTGGAAGATACGGAAGAAACAGAAAGCACAGAGGAAACCGAACCGGAAGAAAAAACAGAGGAGCCGAACCCGTTCATTTCCTATATCCTCATGGGCGCACTTGCAATAGCCTTTATCGGCGGCGCTTATTATTTCAAGGTAATCCGTAAAAAGAAAGAGGACTTCATCGAGGATGAAGATGAGGACGAAGAAGATGAGGAGGAATTAGAAAACGAGAATGAAGAACCGGAGGACGGTTCCAGGGATGAATTTTTTGAGAATGGAGAGGACGAGTAGCAGTACGGGGCAGGTGCGGAGTGCAAACGGTGTCGAATAGTATCAAAATTTGCGGCGGGATTGCGTTGACTTACCAACATCTTATAACATAAAATTTATAGGTAGAAAGATAACTATAAGAAGTTACACAAAAGAAAGGAAAAAAGATGAACAGGAAAATTGCAAGAAAGGCTATTGCACGAATAGCCAAAATGGAAGGGATCAAAGAAAGTGAGGTCAGGGAAGAAATGAGCAGGGCAATCATGGAAGGCTACAAGAACAAAGAAACACGGGGAAACTGGAATGCCATTTTTGGAGAAAATACAATCCCCTCTCCCGAAGAATTTATTACGGTGATAGGGGGGATTGTAGCAAAATAAAAGAACAATACACTTTGTAGGGCATTGTTCCTTTAATGTGGCTTATATTCGAGCAGGTCTGAGATTGAGCAGTCCAGTGTGTCGCATATCCGTATCAAAACATCAATGTCTAACCGGGTGATGGTATTGTTGAGATAACCATTAAGCTGTGAACGCTGTAATTCTGCCCTTTGGCAAAATTTGTTTTTGCTCAGCCCTGCCTTTTCTTCGGCATCCGCTTTGGCAAATTCCTGTTTCTTCTGTTCCTCCGG
>BLMJ01000246.1 GCA_011960625.1 Lachnospiraceae bacterium
CTGCCTTTTCTTCGGCATCCGCTTTGGCAAATTCCTGTTTCTTCTGTTCCTCCGGTGTCTGCGGAACGGTATTCCCGTCACCGTCCGTCCTGGTATGCTCCGTAACTGTGCCTGTGGCATTCCCCGGTTTTGTGGCTTCGGCATTGGCCGGGAGCTGCTTCGCCGGGTTCTCGTCGCTCTCATCGGCAGGGTCTTTGTAATACGGATTCTTGGTCTTGTAGACCTCCGACATATTCCCGGCATTGTCCATTGCGGAAATGGTAAAATATTCATACCCTGCGTCAAACTGCTGTAAGCGGATATTCAGCGTGCCATTTGTCAGCTCCGTAAATTCATATCCGTTCACATAGACCGCCTTTGCGCCGGAATCCGTATCATGCACCTGGACGCTTAACAGCCCGTCACTGACCGCCGCATTCAGCGTGGGCTTTGCAGTGTCAAAACACCGGATTGCACGGCTCCTCTCATATGTATTGCCTTTCTGGTCTGTGACCTGCACATAAACCGTGCAGTTTTCGGAGATTTCCAGTTTTTTATCCTCCGTCACGTCCGTCCAGCTCCCATTCTGCCCGACTTTTGCCTGTATCTTTGCCACTTCAAAATTCCCCGTGTGCGCTGTATCAGACACGGAAAATGTCACGGCTGCTTTTTCGTTGTACCATCCGCCCGGACTGTTGATATGGATCACTACATTCGGTGTCTTGTATTCACAGCCCTTGTAATCAGCAGCGCATACTTCACAGTCTTTGTCAAAATCATAGGCGCTGCACCTTTTCTCACAGGTACACTCTGGCTCCGGCACTTCATTTCCCGATACGGTTCCGCCCTCCGTTTCTCCCTCTGTGCCGCCTTCTGTCTGCTCCTTTGTACTTTCTCCCGTGCTGCCCTCTGTTTCCCGCTCTGTTGTCTCCGGCTCTGATGTTTCCTGATCTGCCGCTTCCTGCTCCACATGGCTTTCTTCTGCTGTATTTTCTGTTTCTTCCTCAAAGCCGCTTTCCACGCTGTCCTCTGCCCTCGCATCAATGGCATTATCCCCGTTCATGGAAAATGCCGCCACAGGCATACAGAATAATGCTGCGGATAAAATGAGCGATAACACCGCCCTATAACGTAACTTCTCTTTTCTGTTCATGGCTTTCTGCCTCCCTTTCTATTTGCTGTGTCTGCTGTTCCCCCTGCTCTTTTTTCCGGAGCAGGCCCAGAATCTCCTCCTCGCTGACTTTATTCAGCAGGATTAAATGCTCCAGAGAGATCTTATTCTTCTCAATGAATTTCATCTTCTCCGCATCCTCTGCCATCTGTAACTGGCTCTCCAAATCCTTCTGCCTCTCCTGCAGGTCTGCAAGCTGCTTCCGGACTTTGGAAAGCTCTTTTACAATCCTTTCCTTTGTCACATTTGTTCTCCTTTCCATGCCCCGCAAAAGGCATTTACTGTCTGCTTACACTTAAAGCTGATAATTTCCTGTGCGTTACACATACAGCATGATTGTGGGAATACTTGTCCAGGCTGTTATTTTTCCATATCCATACCCGGAGATTTCTTCCCCTTTTCTTTCCCATGCGGCTCCCGCCTGGCTATTTCTGTCTTTTTTTCTGCGAGCCGCCTTTTCACTGATGCCCTCTCCCTGGTGCTTTTATTTTCATCCACGGCCTTTACTTTTAGCGCAAAGGCTTCCCTCTCCTGTGCATCGAACAGCGCCTGCAGGCGGTTCTCTGCCTCTGCAAGCGAATTTTTTGCCCTGTCTATATTCTCCTGTATGCGGTCAGATTTATCGCTTTCCCCGCCCGTTTCAAGCATAAAGCGTTCCAGCCTGTCCTTCTCATTGTCGATATACTGTGTCAGTTCCTCACACTGCTCCATTAAGCTGCCGATTGTTTCAACTTCCATTTGAACCTCCTTTTTCTTTTAATTTAACCTGCCAAACGCATAAAAATGGCTCTGCCAGTACGGTGTGATGTGGGAATACTTGATCGGGTCACCTGCATGAATGAACACGCCGTTTCCGCAATAAATCCCCACATGGCTCACAGGCCCCGCCGAATTGTAAGTGCCCGTGAAAAAGATAATATCCCCGGCTTTCGCATCTGCCGCCGAAACCGGAGCGCACTGGTCATAGATGCCCTGTGCGGTAGTCCGTGGCAGGTTATGCACCCCGCTGTTGGTAAATACCCAGCAGACAAAGCCGGAACAGTCAAAGCTGGTAGACGGGTTTGAGCCGCCCCATACATACGGAAACCCTAAATATTTAGCGGCTTCCTCCATGAGCGCCTGCACCTGGGCATCATCGTAGGAATCTGGCGGTATGGCATTTCCCCCACCACTTCCAGACGCCGGCGTTTCTCCGTAAAGCGTTCCTTCCCCTGCCTCAAAATAAAATAACGGGTTATAATACTCCCCGTTATACAGACATTCGATATGCAGGTGGCTTCCGGTGCTGCTCCCCGTGTTCCCCGTTGTCCCTATGGTATCTCCATGCTTTACAGTCTGCCCCGCACTGACGCTTAATGTGTCCATGTGGGCATACTTGGTACAATAGCCCTTGCTGTCCTCGATCACCACATAATTCCCGTAATAACTGTCATAAGTGGCGGTTGTGACTGTGCCGTCCATCGCCGCAAGGACAACTGTTCCTGTCGGCACCGCAATATCAACGCCCCTGTGGAACTGTTCTGCCCCGGTTACCGGATTGATACGGTAGCCGTAATAACTGCTCACATAGTTATACCAATACAGATTTAAGGGAGTGTAAAACTGCTGTGCCAGCCCATGCGTTTCATTATAAAGAGAAAAAATTTCTTTCTGTTCACTGTCCATGCGTCCGGCAACGATCAGGCTTAAATCTTTAGCGGTCAGCGTGGCTTCCAGTATGGTTACGGTATATTCTTCTTCCTCCTCATACTCATATTCTTCCTCTGTTTCCTCCCCCGTTACCGGGTCTGTGACGGTGCGTGTGCCTGTCTTTGTCACTGTCCTTGTCCTCGTTTCCGTTGTCGGGTTTAAGGTCAGCTCATACATCTCATCAAAAAGGCCCTCGATCTCACTTTGGACGTCTGCCGCCGTAAATTCCGTATGGACTGCGGAAAGATAACTGATGAGCGCAAACGGGTCATGCCCAATCGGGTCAAGGTTATAGCGGTATTCATCATAGTCCGGGTAATCCGTTTCTATGGAATCAATCTCTTTCTGCAATTCCATTTCAAGCTCTGAAAATGCCAGGTCAGCAGCGTCGATCTCTGCTGGAACGCTCATATAGCTTCCTGCAAGCGTGGCGCTCATGCCGTCTGAGAACATCGCCCCGCAGGACGATACAGAGGTCATTATCATAATAAGGAGGAGCGCAGATGCCCCCACCGCCACAAGAAGCGATGTGTGTTTCGCCGCTATCTCCTGCAATTTCTTCGCAACCGCCGTGGTAAAATTAGCGGATTTTACAGCCGCCTCTTTTGTGTTCTTCGCCGCCTGCCCCGCCCGCCTTGCCTTTGCGTACTCCCGCTTGATGCGCTGTTTCTGCAACCTTTTCTGTAACTGCTTCTTTAAGGTCTTTTCCTGCATTTCCGGGTTTTCTTCCAAAAACTTCCGGTAGCGGAAATTGACTTCTTTTTGGAACTGTTTTTTCTCCAGCTTCGCCACTTTCCCACGCTGCCGCTGTTCTTTGCCCTTATAGTGCCGCTTCACAAAGCGGTAGGTATCTTCGGCTTTCTGCTCTGTCTTGTGTGCGCCCTCCACACCGGAATTTTCCTTCTCCACCTCGGCAACCTTGCCATGTGCAAAGCCTGCAAACTCCGATCCGGTTCTGCCTGCCATCCTTTTTACCGGGTTATCCTCTTTGAAAGGCTTCTCCTTTGCCACGGCGGTCAGCACATACTTTGCCCTGCCCGTTTTTTCATCAAAGACACGCTCTAAGGAATATTCCTTTTTCTTTGGCAGCTTCTTCCTTGCGGCTTCGGTCTTTCTCCCGGCTTTCTCCGCTTTCTTTTGCAGATTGTCTAATTTCCTGCTTCCCTGAAATTCCGGTTCTTCGCCATCAGCAAAAGCATTGCTTTCCGCAAAAGTGTTATCCTTTGTCTGGAAGCCACGCAGGGAATCCGCCTTTTTCGTGCGCTCCCTGTCCTGATGTTCCCGCCTGCGGTATCTCCCCTTTTTCTGGCTCTGGTGGTAGGTATCCCTGCGGCGGTAATCATTCCCCAAATCTTTTCTTTCTCCGGCCTGCTCCCCTCCGCCATCTTCCGTAAAGGTATTTTGCTCCTGTGAAAAACCGCTTTGTGGTTCACTGCCTGCATCGCTGCTGTCCGGCTTTTTCATATCCTCCGCAAAACTGTTCTCCTTTTGGAACTGCCCCGGCTGTCTGCGTTTTTTCTGGCCGGATTTTGCTTTCTGCCCGGATATGGTTTTCTGTCCTGATGTTTTCTGTGCATCGCCCTGGAAACTGTTCTGGTTCTCCCACACATCGGCGCTGCCCGGTCTGCCCTCCACTTTTGAGCCATTCTGCTTTGCGGAATAATCAGCGTCATGTTCAAAAAGTTTTGCCTGCTCGGACTTCTGGACATCATGTCCAGAAGTGGTATCAGCATTTCCCGGCTGGTGTGCGCCGGACTGCTTCTGTTTTGCCCTTTTTGCGACAGTATCTCTCTTTACAGAACTGCCATCAGCGAAAGCATTTTTATCCTTCGCAAACTCAACCGGCTGTTTCTTCTTTTTTTCTGCCATAAAATTCCTCCATATTTACCCGTTACTGTCAGCCTCCCTCTGCACGGATTCCCCCGGCCTTGTGTTCATGATCGCAAAAGTTTTTGTATCTGCCGGGTACTTATCCACAAACGGGATAACCACGTTGTCAAACAGGATAAGCCCGCTTCCCGGCTCTGAATTGGTCACATGGGCAAGCTGCTTCTCTGACAGCCCTAACTTGTCGGCAAGTATTGTCTGATCCTTTGCGTTCTGGTTCAGCAGATAAACAAAATCGGAGTTGCCAAGAATCCCCTCGATCTCCTCCGATTTCAAAAAATCGCCTACATTCTGTGTCAAGCCTGTGGGGATTCCGCCCCATTTTCGGAATCTTTTCCAGATTTCCACCGAATAGATCGCTGTCTGCCTTTCTTTCAAAAGCAAATGGAACTCGTCACAGTAGTACCTTGTGGCGATCTTCCTCTCCCGGTTCTGCGACACCCTGTTCCAGACCGCATCCTGCACGATCAGCATCCCAAGCTCTTTCAGCTGGTTTCCCAAATCCCTGATGTCAAAACACATGATCCGGTTCCGTGAATCCACGTTTGTCCGGTGGTTGAAATAATTCTGCGAGCCATGCACATACAGCACAAGGCTGTTTGCAATCCGCACCGCCTTCTGTTTCGCTTCCTTCTGCATCTCCGGGGCTACGTCTTTCGGCTCATACCTTAACAGCGCATTATACAAATCCTCTAAAACCGGCATATTCTCCGGCTTCGGCTCCTTAAAATACCCATCATAGATATGCTTGATGCAGGTGTCGATAATGCCCTTTTCGTCATTCTCAAGGCCATCTTTCCCTCCGGCGATCAGGTCACACAGCGTAATGATAAAGTCCGATTTCAGCTTTAACGCTTCCCGGTCATTCTTATGAGAGAGCTGAATATCCATCGGGTTTAAGTAGTCCTTTGAATTGGTGGCAAGCCTTACCACCTGACCGTTAAGCGCACCCACAAGGGCAAAATATTCTCCTTCCGGGTCACAGACAATAATATCGTCCTCCGTCATAAGGAAACAGGATAATATCTCCCTCTTTGCGGAAAAAGACTTCCCGGAGCCGGGTGTGCCGAGGATTACCCCGTTTGGCGTCCGGAGCTTCTTCCTGTCCGCCATGATCATGTTGTTGCTGAGTGCGTTCAGGCCGTAATAAATCGCCGGGGCAGGCATGAAAAGCTCCTGCGTACAGAAAGGCACCAGGATTGCCGTACTCTTTGTGGTAAGCACCCGCTCAATCCCCGTGTCATTGCAGCCAATCGGCGCACTCGCCATAAGCCCCTGCTCCTGCAGATACTGCATACACCGGAGGTTGCAGTTTGCCTGCTGGATAATGCCGGACACCCTCTGCGTGATGTTCTCCAACGCCTTCTTGCTCCTGCCAAAACAGGTAATGAGGAAAGTCATCTTGATGATCTTCTGGTTGCTGGTGTTCAGATCGTCAAGCAGCTCCAGGGTATCTTTTTCATAAGTGATGATGTCCGTGGGCAGAATGTCCATATCATAGCCGGAGCGCACCGCTTTCTTCTGCTCCTCAATCTTCATTTTCTGGATATTGGTGAGTGCGCCTTTTAACATCTTGATTGCCTTTACCGGATCCATCGTCTGCATATGCAGCGTGATTGTAAGGTTGTCATCAATGTCAAGGAGCTTTTTTAACAGCTCGTCATTGAACCTCGGCGCAATGATGTCAAGATAGTGGACGCTCCCATACATCTTCCCCGACTTGAAACGGCTCGGATAGCGGAAGTCAAACCCCGGCGGCGCTATGTAGTCCTTTACGCTCTTTCCCGATTCCGACAATTCCTTAAATGAAAAATGGAAAGGCTCCATTGTGTCCTGGTTGAAATACTCATGCAGGACACGCAGGCGCTCCTTCCCGTCAAGGCTTCTGGCATGGGTGCCGAGGTTTAAGAAATTCTTGATGACGTCGGCCTCTATGCTGCCCATCTTCGCCTTTGCCTCCTTGTACCCTTTGCACTCGATACCAAAAATAAGATATTTTGATTTAATGATCCCGTTGTTTCCCTTTGCCGCCTGCTTCTTCAACATTTCCGTGTATTCCTCACGGATATCGTCAAATTCATCGCCCTGCAGGGGTATGTCAAACTGGTCTATCAGTGTCTGCTCGTTGACCTGCCTGTTGAACAAAAACAGCTCAAACCGTATGGACGGGTCAAAATAGTTGATGAGCCTGCTGTACTGCTCCAGAATTTCGCCCTGGTCTTCTATCTCCAAAAGGTCATAGTTGATGTCAAAGAACTCGACCATTTTTGTATAATAACCGGAAGATACCTGGCAGATGCCGTCACGGTACATCTTCCTGAACGTAATTGTTTTCTGCGCTGTGTCCGGTATCTCCGCCTTTTTTCCGTTCCCGGCAAGGGTGCTTTTTAACTCCCTTAGCCGTTTCTTTTCCGAAAAATTAAGCCCGGCTTTCGGCCCGGCTTTGCTGCCCTGCGGCTTTTTCTTCAAGATAACGCACCTCCTTCTTTAATTTCTCCCTCTCCTCCAACTGCTTGTAGAGGTTCTCCGATTTATAAGGACGTATCCCCGGCGTAAGCAGCTTCTGCCGTACCATGAAGTACAGAATCTTCTCTGCCGGGAATCCGTCTTTTTCGTACATTGCCAGAAAGAAGAATGGCAGCATGAGCGCTACCATGATGAGCGCCGAAGCCTGTGTACCTAACACTCCCTTTGTCAAAAGGTAAAAAGGTATCCCCACCGCTGCGGCGCTCCCAAAGCAGATAAGCTGGCGTTTGGTAAGGTTCATCGCCACCTTTGTCTTGATGCCACTCAAGTTTTTTGGCACTGCTACTGATATTGCCATAAGCATTTTCCTTTCTATAAGTTCCGTATCCCTTTAATGGGCATTTAAAATTGATTTTGCAAGGGAGCCTGTCTTGAATAGGCTGAAGCACAGGATAACGGTATATGCCGCCACCGACCAGAGCGCCGTGTGCAGGTTCCCCGCCACCGCAACACTGGCAACGAGTACCGAATAGATGCCGACGCAGACCATAATGAAAAATCCCTGGAATGCCAGAGCGCAAAGCCCCTTGATGTAGTTGTTCCCGATGCTGCCCCATTCCCGGTTGCTTAAAGTTGCAAAGGGAACCGGAGCCACTGAAATATAAAGTAGGGTAAGAACCCGACGCCTTACCATATCACTATGGCAGGTTTCCGAGAACTCCCCTCCGAACCGGACTTACACCTCTCGATGTATCCGGCTCTCCAGATGTCAGTCTAATTTCCCGGCGTGTAACTTATCGTGACAGTCAATGCAGAGTGCCATTGTCTTGCGCCTGCGCCCAATCATGGCGATTTCCCATTGTTTCCTGCCACTCAAATCTTTGAGTTTTCGTACATGGTGTATCTCAAGCGGTACATTCTCTGCGCCGCACCACTCGCATTTATTCGCCTGCAATCTTTTCATCAAGCTGTTGCGCCCATAGTTCTCAACTACTCTTGCTACTATATCGGGATTGCCGCTTTCCACTTTGGTATTCCGGCAAAAACCGTTGTTGTAGAACAGCACTTTACCAACTTTGCCATTTTTCTTCGGATACTCCACAACAAAGTCTTTCCCTTGGCGGTACTTGCGAATAATTCTGCTAATTCGTGTCCGATACTTTCCGGCGAAAGTTTTGAGCATACTGTATCTCATTACATAGTAGAAGTTGTTGAGTACGGTCACGTTGTTTGCAAGCCGGTAGTAGTTGTACAATCCACGGATTTCTGCGTTGTACTGGTTTAGGATTTCCAGGTCGTCCAGGTGCAACAGGCGGGTACGCCGGACGGGTTCCCAAACCTCTTTGTTTCCGTTCTGTTTGTCGTATTTAATTTTGAGGGCATTGTAGGAGAGCAGGCGTTTAACCCACTTGTCATGGGGAACATAAAGCAGGACTTTTCCGTTGTTTACTCGTCTGGTAGCTCCCGTTTTGGTCTTTTTGTTATATGCGCCTTTGGCGATTGTGACCTCGTATCCCAGAAACTTTGCAAAATCATGTCCGTGGGTAATCAGTGTCTTTTCCCCGGACATTTCCAGATGAAGTTTTTCCCAGATAAAACAGCCTACTTCTTGTTTTACCTGTTCTGCGTCCTCTTTACTGCCGATAACCCCTATCAGGAAATCATCCGCATACCGGACATAGCAAATCCTCTTATAGCTGTCGTCCATCTGGTCACTGTACGGCATGGATTTCAGACTGCGCCGCAGTTCCCGGATTTCCGAAATTAAGCCCTCTTTTTCTTTCTCGCTCATTTTAGAGAGATTTCTTTTAAGCCGTTGCTCTTTTCCCCGGCAAACATCCAACTTTTTCTTGAACGCAGGATTGATTTTACGGCGGTTTCCGCAGTTGAACTTCTCTGCGTATTCTGCCATATAATTGTCCAGTTCGTTCATATAGATATTTGCAAGGATGGGGCTGATGATAGAGCCTTGGGGAGTGCCAGAGTAGGTATTGTGATAATTCCAGTCCTCCATATATCCGGCTTTCAGAAACTTCCATAGCAGACCAATGAAATGTTCGTCCGCAATCCGCTTCCGCAGAATGTCAATCAGCACATGATGGTCTACATTGTCAAAACAGCCCTTTATATCCCCCTCAACGAACCACTTTGTCCCCGTAAAATATTTCTGCACATATTTGAGTGCCGTATGGCAGCTTTTGTTTATGCGGAAACCGTGGGAGTAGTCGCTGAAAGTTGGCTCATAGATGCTCTCTAAGATGAGCCGCACCACCTCCTGTATCAGTTTGTCGTCAAATGACGGTATTCCCAGAGGGCGCATTTTCCCATTGGATTTCGGGATATACGTTCTCCTCGCCGGGTTGGGCTGGTAGCTGAAATCACGCATTTTTTCAATGAGGGCGTTTATCCTTGTCATTCCCATACCGTCAATGGTTTTGCCGTCTGTTCCGGCTGTCATGTTGCCTGGTTTCGCCTGTATCCGCTGGTATGCCAGCAGATAGAATTGTGGATTGTATAGATTGCGATATAACCGCTCGTACTTGTAACTCTTGTTACACGCCTTGGATTTTAGGCTTTCCAACACATTTTCAGGACTTCTCATAATGCCTCACGCACCTTTCCTTTTTATGAATTGGTTGACATCCTGCCTCCCTTCGCCATGTAGACGGCTTTCCCGCCCTCGGACTACTACGGAGGCTCCGTTGCCATGCCGGATATTCAGCGTCATCTTTCTTGGGTTTTTACCCCTTGAAATTTTTCACCTTGCGGCATTACGCATAGCCGGATAATCCCGGCACTCCGGTTTAGGCAATCTCCAGTTAGACACCTTGGGAAAAGCGTATTGTGATGTCGGTAATGGGTTTTCGTCCTTTTCCGCTTATTGCGGTTGGCTGTCATAAGTATCGTGCGGTCTGTGTCTACCTGTCACATTCCGCTATGACATACGGCGAATACAACCATCCTGCGCCGCCGGGTCGAGTATCCCGCCTCGGACTGCCCTTAAAGCAGTTTAGCCTTGTTCCTCATTCACAATGTTGCGTCTTGCCGCTCAGTCGTGGGTAGATGATTTCCCCAACTTGCGATTTTTTCGGTACGCTATTGTCCCCCTTGTGGTTTCCCTCCGGGGTAAACCGAATGACGCTAAAGTGACATTTTTCATGTCTTTGATACTTTTCTTTACCGGCTTGCCAAAGCCGGATTCCCAAAATGCCCGCGCACCGCCTTTGGATGAAAAGCGGCACTTCTGGACGCGCGGTATATCTCTATCATGCGCCCGTATAATACGACGGTGATAAGGACGGACATGATCTTCATACATAAGCTGACAATCATGGTTTCTATCCCAAGCCCGATCAGTTCGCCAATGCCCATAGTGGAAAGCTGGTTGTTGAACATATTTGTCAGCGTGGCAGTCACATCAATGCTCGTAGAGCCTGATATGACGCCCGCCGCATTTGTCACGATATGGTTTCCCACGTCAAAGATCGCCATTGTGATGTCAAAAGTCTTGCTAAGGAGCATCACTGCGATACACGCTTTCACGAGGTAGCGGAAAAAGAACTCGCTCCCTACCTCGTGCATATTATTTTTGTCCATTACCATCGTGATCAGCTCATAACATAAGATTGCGCTGATGATAAGCCCCGCTATGGGAATCATGACATTCTCTGAAAGGTTCCGTATCATGGAAAATATACCTGAGTTCCATGCGCTGGGTGTCTGCCCGACTTCCCCGGCAATCTCGCCCACTTTTGTATTCACGTCCGTGAACATCGTACCGAGGTTGTCAAGCACCCACCCTTGCAGCATTTCCTTTATAAATTCAGTGATTTTGTCAATGATTGCCCCCATGAATTATGAGAACAGGCTCGTAAGCTGTGGGATCACCGTCTGCGCCACGATTACAATTCCTCCGCCCGCCATAAGCTGCTTGATTCCCTGGCTCTTGGCACCCGGATTGTCATTTCCATATCCTTCAAGCAGGTTGATCACGCCCCATACTGCCACGCCTGCGCCGATTGCTGTCACTACTGTCTTTAATCCTGTTACCGCTGTTGTAAAGAAACTCATAAATTTTACCTCTTTCTTTCCTTAAATTTGATTTTTTGATAAAGAAAGAGCTTTGATATGTAAATTCCCTGCCCTTTGTGGTAAAATAAGGGCAGGGGAATCCTTTGGGAGAACCCTGTGCGGGCATCCGGTACATTCTGTTTGGCGATAGGCTGTGCCGGGTGTCCTGTATTGTCCGTTCCCAAATACACTCAAAACTCTGTTTCCTGGCTTCCTTTCTTTTTGTCTGGAAGTCCTGTGGCTGGTTTACAGTTCCATATTCAGTTGTCATTTCTGCACTTCTGGACATCATGTCCAGAAGTCGCTATTTAGTTGTGTCCGGGGAATCTTTTTCCTGCCCGCTGACTTCCCCGCAGTCAAAGGCATCGTCCACCTCTGTATTCATAGTGACTTTCATGTGCTGCAGATGCTTCACATAGTCCTCAATGTCAAAGGTATTTTTCTGGTCATAATCGGACAGCTCCTTGTATCTGCCATGCTTCGTTATATCGAATTTATCCGAGAAGAATGGTCTGACACCTCTAAGCTGCATGATACATTTCCCGCCGTCCATGACCGCAATCTCATCCTGGCTCATCAGCGCCTTCCCGGTCTTTTGATAATTCAGGCCGTAGGACTGTGATGTACCCCTTGTATCGGAAGTGTTGTAAAGATCAATGGTTTCCTTTCCTAAAACATCTTCCAGCTCTTTCAGAGTGGTCTTTTCCTTCCCTCCGAGGAACAAGGTGGTGTCACAATTCCCCTCAATCGTGTCAGCGTTGTCCTTATAAATTGCCTTTAGCTGAGATTTGGACTGCAAAATAATGGAAGCCGATATTTCACGGCTCCGGATTGTAGCGATCAGCTTCTCAAACTGCGGAATCTGACCGATATTTGCAAACTCGTCCAACAGCATCCTCACATGAACCGGGAGCCTGCCGTTATAGACATCATCTGCTTTGTCACAAAGTAAATTAAAAAGCTGTGAATACATGATTGACACGACAAAGTTAAATGTGGCGTCTGTATCTGAAATAATGACGAATAAGGCTGTCTTTTTCTCTCCGAGCGTGTCAAGCTCCAGATCGTCATATTCCATAAGGTCACGCAGCTCTTTTATGTCAAATGGCGCTAACCTTGCGCCGCAGCTAATCAGGATAGATTTCGCTGTCTTGCCCGCCGCAAGTTTGTACTTTTTATATTGGCGGACAGCAAAGTGGTTCGGGTCTTTTTCCTCCAGTTCGTCAAACAGCAGGTCAACGGCGTTTTTAAAATTTTCGTCATCTTCCCTTGCTTCGCTTGCGTCAATCATATCGATCAGCATTGCGAAATTCTGTTCTTCCTCCGGGGCTTCATACCAGATGTAGGCAATCAGCGCCGTGTAATACAGCTTTTCGGCTTTCACCCAGAAATCCTCCCCGGATTGCTGCCCCTCCCCTTTGGTGTTGACTATGATCGTGTTTACGAGTTTCAGAATGTCCTTCTCGCTCCGTAAATAGGCGAAAGGATTGTAGTGCATGGACTTTGCAAAGTTTATGGTATTGAGGACTTTTATCTTATAGCCGCCCTTTTTGAGCATCTTTCCGCATTCAATTAAAACGGTGCCTTTTGGTAATGTCAAGTAGGGAACAAGAAAAAGTGTATCTTCTTTTCAGTTGGTTACACTGTCCTTGTCATTCTCAATAAGCCGCACTACCTTGTCCGTAAAGGTTTCCCGGCTCGTTTCGCTGAAATGGATATGTATGTCAAAGGTGGTATTCCCTATCCGCTTCACAAGGTCGGGCTTCGCGTCCAGAGGGGCGGCGGTGCGGCTGGTCTTGCTGGTGTCATGGTTCATAGGCTCTCCTTTCCGTTCATCAATCCCCTTAACCGTTCCATTTTCCCCTGTGCCGTGGCTTTCCTGATGTTCTCCCCGGTAATGCAGACAGGGCAGCACATTTCAAGCAGACGGTCATAAATCCGGGCATGGGCGGTGTCCTCCGGGTGCTGTAATTCCTCCAACGTCAAATTCGTTGTGACAATTAACGGCTTCCGGCTTCGGTATCGGCTGTCAACCACGTTGTAAACCTGTTCAAGCCCGTATTCCGTGCCGCGCTCCATGCCGAAATCGTCAAGGATAAGCAGAGGGAAGCGGCAAAGGCGGTCTATGTATTCGTTCCTGCCCTTGTAGCTGGCGGCAAGGTCATTGAGTATCAAGGCAAAATTCGTCATGCACACGGAAATCTCACGCTCCATAAGGGCGTTGGCGATACACCCGGCAAAATAGCTCTTGCCTGTGCCTACCTTGCCCCATAGCAGATAGCCGATATTTTCCGCTTTCATTTCCTCCCAGTTCGCCGCATAGAATAAAGCCTTATCCATTTGGGGGCATTTGCCGTTGTCATTTTCAAAAGTCCACTGGCGCATGGCGGCGTTGGAAAATCCCCGGCGTTTCAGTTCTTCCACGGTGTCGCGGTGCTTGCGCTCCCGGTCGGCGGCTTCCTGCTTTTCCCGGCGTTTGCGCTGGCAGTCACATTCTTTCGGGTGTCGGTCACGTCCGAAAAGCCCCTTTCCCTCGGTGAAATAGGCTTCTTTGGGCTGGCGGCAGCTCCCGCAGTATAAAAGCCCGTCCTCGCCTGTGTAGTCCTCCGGCTCTGGCTCTGTTTCTGTGGCAAGCCGGAAAATGGCGTTATCATAATCACACATAAAATCGTCCTCCTTG
Source organism: Lachnospiraceae bacterium (assembly GCA_011960625.1). Classification (GTDB taxonomy): domain Bacteria; phylum Bacillota; class Clostridia; order Lachnospirales; family Lachnospiraceae; genus Sporofaciens. Next base: position 13,944 of record BLMJ01000246.1, read on the forward strand.
TTCATGGTCTTATTCACGCCCTGTTTACGGGGCGTTTTATCTCCGCTGTCAAAGGCTCTCGCCCTCTTTGAAAGAATAATCGGGGATTCCCTTTTTCGGGTTCTCCTTTTTCTCCCTGTCCGCCCACCTGTAAAGCGTGGCGGCATGGCTTACATAGTCATTCCCGCTGGAAGCAATATACCGGCTCATTTCCTCGATAAGCCGTTCAAGGCAGTCCGGGTATTCCTGCTTCAGCTCCGCATATTCGCTTTCAGTGAGGAAAACATTCTGGTATTTGCCATAGGGCGCGGGCGGCTCCCCACTCACTCCCATTCGTTGGCTCTCTTTTAGTTTGTTTATATTTAGTTGGTTAGGGTAAAGTTTTCTTTGTATCATAGGTAAAGTTTTCTTTGTGTCTGATGTACAGTTTTCTGTAGGACTGACATCAAGATTTCTTTGTGTCATATCTAAAGAAACCTTTACTACTTCCGGCACTTTCACATAAAGGCGGTTCGGCGCGGAAAATCCCCGGCGTTCCCTCTCTAAAAGCCCGGCAATATCCAGTTCTTTTAGGGAGTTCTGTATTGTCATGGTGCTTTTATCCAGTATTTCCGCTATCTCTGCTATGGGGTAGACAATATACGTCCTGCCCTCATTGTCCTGCCAGCCGTTCTTCTGTGAGAGGGTGGAACGGTCAAGGAGCAGCGCATAAAGCAGCTTTGCAGTCTGTGACAAGTCCATTTTCAGCAGAAATCGGGGATAGGGGAAAAAGGGCGGCATTGTGGTGTTGGCTGTAATGTATTCGGTTATGGTTTTCACCTCCTGTCTGTGGCTTCTGTTACGCATTTAAAACGGCTTTTCCGGGGGTAAAGGATAAAAGTATCGCATACCCATTGAGCAGTAGCCGCAAAGCCTTGATTTACGGGGGTTCTGTATTTTCTAAAGCGTGACATTTCCCCCTCTGTTTCCGCTTGCGCTGTGCGGCTCTGGTTCTTTTCATGCGTCCGGCACAATCGGGGCAGTATTTCCCCCGGTTGGATTTTGGGAGAAACTGACCGCCGCACTCGGTACAGCGTTTCAGTTCTGCCCGGTGGAGTAGGGCGGCTTCCAGTTTCCAGTCAAGGGGAAGCACGGCGGCAATGAACCAGCGGCAGAGAAGCGAATAGCTGATACTCTGGACGCATACACAAGGCTCGCCGTTATCCAGCACAATACAGTTGCCGTTATCGTAGTTACAGCACTCATGCACAAGGCGGCGGGCGGCTCTGTACTGTGGGTAGTCCATGTAGGGGCGTTTACCGTTCATTTTCCTGCCCCTTTCCCCGTTCCGGCTCACGGTGTAAGATTTGGTCGATATTGCTTTTTACAGTCTGCAATTCCTTTGTGCGTTCCCTCTTTTCCCGGTACTCGTTGTAAAGGCTGTTCTTCTCCCTCATAAGCTGCTCAATCTCCGCTTGTAAGGTCTTGGACGCTGGCAGCTTTTGGATTCCCTGTGCCTTAAAAAACCGGGTGGCAGCTTCGGCTATGATAAAATCGCTTTCGTGCTGCTCCCGGTAGTTCCTGCGGGCTTTTTCTGTTTTCTGTGCTTTCAGTCCGTCACGGGCGGGTTTGGTCTTGATGTACGCCAATAGCTGTTTCTGTAAGTCCTTTTTCTCCCGCAAAGTGCTTTCCACGGCTTTCAGTTCCGCATGGACGTTTGACAGCTCCGCGCTGGCGGCGGCAAGGGCGGCTTCCAGTTCTTCCGGGGAAGAAAAGCCGGATTCCTCGTAAATGCTCACGGTAGCCGCCATTTGCTTCAAGTTGTGCAAGGTCGCCCACTTTTCATAGCCCCGCCCCTTGCCCTCGGCTTTCTTGGCGGCTATGTCTACCATGCGCTGTACTCCGTCATTTTTCGGGGCGTTTATGGTGGCTTTGTTGCGCTGTAAACGGTCTTTTATGCTGTGGGGGTATTCCTGTTTAAGTAGGTGCGTTTCGGCGGCTCTGGCGGCGTTCTGTGCATTTATGGTGAGTGTTTCCAGCACGGCGGCACGGTCAAAATCATCACCTAATTTCCGGGCAGTAATGGGCTTCGTCCTGTCCGGCGTGAGATAGGATAGCCGCCCCCGGCTCTCCTTGACGGTCACGCCCTGTTGTAGCAGTTTCCCGGAGAAGTCCTCAAAAGAGATAGCAGAGGACAGGGCGGCTCGGATTGTGCGCCGTAGCTTCTCCTTGTCGGTTTCAAACTTGGTCTGCTTGGGTGGCTCTCCTGTGGCGGCTTGGGAAGCGTTCCCTTTATCCAGTGCGGCTTGTCCTTTCCGTTTCGCCCAATACTCACGCTCGGTAATGCGGTTCTTGCTCCCGTTCAGCAAGTCAATCTGATAGAGGTTTTCCCGGTGGCACATCTCCATGACTTCCGCTTTGAAGTATTCCATAGCTGCGTCTGTACAGCGGTGCTTGCAGCCCTCCCTTGTGTCGGCTGGTCTTTCCATGTACGGCAACAGCGGAACTTCGGCAATCCGCAAGCTGTTTATGACGATATGCACATGGATATTTCCGCTGTGGTTATGCCCGTCCGGGTGGGTGCATACCAACGCTTGATGTCCGGGGAAATGCTCTTTACAGAACTGCTCGCCCAACGCTTGCGCCCGGTCTACGGTCAAGCCGTTGTCTGGTGCGTCACGGGGGTCAAAACTGATAATGTAATGGTGGCTCTTTACGTCCTCCCGCTTTTGGTTCTTTCCGTATTTCAGATTGGAGCGCATACACGCTATGGCGAAATCTTCATCACCGCAATTAAGGGAAGATATGCGGTAATCGTCACGGAGAACAAGCCGCCCGTTTCCGTCCAGTGTGGGCTTCATGGTAAACTCGTCATGCTCAAAAGTTAGGTACTGTTCAGCCGCCCCATAGTCGGCATTTTTAGAGCTGATATGTTTGAATGTTGCCAACGGCTTCACCTACTTTCTGCAAGACTTCAAACTTCAAGGCGGCAAGCTCCGCTGTGGCGGCTCGTACCTCTTGGGAGAGGGCGTTATAGGGTGCGCCGTACTCGTTCAGACAGTGGGCAATCTGGTTCAAGTTGCCGCCGATTTTTCCGTATTCGGCTGTGAGTTTCCCAACAGCAGAAAGCAGTTCATCATTGACCGGGGAAACGGTAATGACCGGGCGTATGCTTGACTTGGTTAGGGCTTGCCGGATAAACTCGGCTTGGCTCATTTTGCAGAGGGTGACACGCTCGGAAAACTCTGCATATTCTTCCTCGGTCAAGCGTGTCTTGATAACTCGGTGACGGTGGGGCGTGTTGTATCTTTTCATGGCTGTGAACCTCCTTTCGTGGGTGGATTTTTTCAAGCGGCGCAAGCCGCAAAAAGGCGGGCTTGGGGTGGCAACCCCAACAAGATTCCCATAGGACAAAATGAGCCGATAGGCGAAATTTGGTACTGTGGTAGAATCTTGCTCTAAGAAAGTGACGGATTCCGCTGTGCTGGCTTTTGCCGTTTTCCCCCGGCTTGCATGGCGTGGATTCTGCCAATTTTGTGGCGGTATTTTCCCATACAGTAAAGCCGGAAATAAGCAAAATGGGCGTAAAAAAACAGGAAACCTTTTTCCTTGATTTCCTGTTTCGTATCTTCGCCAATAGCGGCGGTTATCCTGTTGTTATTCCCCAGAAGTAAACTTGTAGCCTATGCCTAAAACGGTCTTTATGTAGGTTGGGCGGCGGCTGTCCGGCTCTATCTTTTTCCGTAGATTGCATATCACATTTGCCACGTTTGACTGGCAGCTTTCACTCTCCATGCTCCACACGGCTTCAAAGATTTGCGCCTTTGTGAACACCCTCCCCGGACTGGCGGCAAGATAGCAGAGTGCGCCGTATTCTAAACGGGTGAGGTAAATGTCCGTGCCGTCTTTTAATACCCGGCGTTGGTGTAATCTGATTTCCAATCCCGGAAAAGTAAGCGCCGGGGAGTGGGGCGGCTGTATGGCTTCCAGCGGTATCATATCGGCAAGGGCGGCTATGGCTTTCTCAACCGCTTTTTCTTCGGTGTCGCTGAATGTAAGCATGACTATTTTCCCGACAAATACCACCTCCTGTTATGCAGCCCTTTTCAGTCAAAGCGGAACTGGAACAGGGCAGTAATGAGCCGCCGTTTTATGCTGTCCTCGGTGTCTGTGTTGACGTGCCCGTTTTCAAGGGCGGCAAAGCGGATTCGTTTGCTGTAATGCCGTAAAACCTCGTCCACGGCTTCCGGCTCGCCGTTTGTCGCCCGGACAATGGTTTCATATGGCACAAGGTTAGTATTCCCCATGCGAAAATCCCTCCATTTCTTTCTGCAACATCTGTAATGCGCTGTGTATGTAATGCCATGCCGTACTCTTACAATGCCCGTATAAATCCGCGATTTCCTGCTGTGTGTAATTTCCGAAAAAGTAAAGGTAGATGATTTCCCTCTTTTTCTCCGGCAGGGATAACAGGGCGGCGGCAAGCTCCCCATTGGTGAGGATAATTGTCTGACCGCAGATTGTAACGGGGTATTGTTCGTAAGGTGATGTGAAGTATTCATCTGATGTGCTTAGAGGATAGAACTTTTCTTCTGTGAGGTATTCAAAGGATATTTCTTTTTGCCGCCGCCTGTTCCTGTCGCGCCATGCGTTGATAGCGGCATAGCGTATGACGACTTTGCAGAAACCGTTGAAAGAATACATGATGTGTTCCTTGTATGCTTCTGTGCAATCCATAGAAATTCCCCCCTTTCTCCCACATGGGGTGATGCATGGTTATTGGTTACTTTTTATAATTCAGAGGGGCGGCGTTTTAGATTGCGTCCCTATGATTATCTTCCAGTATACTTTTAGTATTTTATTTTCAAGAAAATAGCCGACAAGCTGTGATTCACCTCACAAGTCTGTCGGCTCTGCGTCTGTGCGTCTGGCTCTTTTATGATGTATTTGTTCTGCCTGATTAACAGGCATTTATAGCGCATCTTTTGGACAATTTTTCACGCACTCAAAGCAAAGAATACATTCTGTGCCATTCTTTCGTTTTCTAGAATTATTTGTAACATCAACTTCCATTGGACACACTTTTTTACATTTACCACAAGAAATACATTTACTTTTATCACATTTGATTCGGAGTAGCGAAAAATAACTCATAGGTTTCAGAAATATTGTGATAGGACATATGTATTTGCAAAATGCACGATTATCTTTAAAGGCAAAAGCCAATATTATCCCAACTGCATAGTATATGATATTTCCAATGATAAACGCCCAAAACATAATTCTCTCAATGTTACCAATATGAGCAAGAAATAGTACCGAAACAAATATAAGAGAAATCGCAAATGTAATATACCTTATCCACCCAATCTTTTTTCTTGACGTTTTAGGAATCTTATATGGGAGAAAATCAAGCACCATTGCCGTCCAGCAAGCATACCCACACCAACCTCTTCCGAAAAACAACGGTCCAAAAATTTTTGCTACCGCATAATGAATTGTTGCAGCTTCAAACACACCTGTAAAGAGATAATACCAAAATCCCTCAATCTGCATATTTTCGCCGCAAATAAAGCCTAAATAAACCAACATATAAAGCCCGACTAAAAGCTGTGCAATTCTGCGTGCATATTTGTATTTTTTTACATAAAGAAACATGCCTAAAGAAATTGATATTCCGATATAGCTAAAATTAAATAAATAGAATATATTGTCCAATGTTAACCATAATGTTACTGCAACAGTTTCAAATATTACCAACATACTAAGTGGTAGAAAATACTTTTTCACTTTGTTCCTCCAATCCGTAAACGCTGATTTGCCTTTTTACTAATCTGTTTCACTCTTTTACTTTATTTCCACTAATTACTGTCACTTGTAAATCTTTTGCGTCAATCAAACTTTCTTGTTTACATTTCGGGCAGTAGAGAGGATAGTTTTTCAACTGTGTATCTGCTCGTATTTGTAATCTTGTTTTATTTCCACAAATCGGACATAGTATCCATTTACTCTTCATTATTACTCCCTTCATTTTTCAAAGAATTATTTTCCTTTTGAGCTTTCTTTATATCTCCACCCGCTTGTAGCAAAAAAGCACAACACGCATTATGGACTTTTTCTTTTGCTGTTTGCCTGTCTACTTTTATAGTACCCGAAACTATCGCTACAAGAAGCCCGTGCGAATATACTATGGTATTTGTGAGATAATCTAATGTTTTATATGTAGGTATAGAATAAAAACTTGCTATTTTAGCAATTAAATTTTGATTATTTATTGCAGAAAGAATCATTTCAAACGTACCCATGCAATAATTGCTTCCCTCATTTAGAAAAAGATATTTAAATAAATTTGGCATATCAAAAGCAATATCGACATAAGCATTGCCTATTTCTGAAAATCCGCTAACAGCATTTTCAGATAAAGGCTTCAATTTCTTATTTGCAAAAGATACAGCATATTCGGCAAGAGCTTTGCGAAGCCCCTCCATATTATCAAAATGCCATACTAGGGGCTGTGTAGAGCAACCAATTTCTTTGGATAGAGTTTTAATATTGACAGCAGAATACCCATCACGGATAAGCATTTTCAATGCTGTTTCCAAAATAACCTCTTTTGAAATCTGTGTTTTCCTTGCCATTTCAACACCTCATAATTTTATAATCGAATTTATATAATTCTATTTATATTATAATTAAGAACGGATTTTTGTCAATCCCCTCGGATAAAATTTCATCTAATTTTCTTTCTTCCGAAAAACGGTATAGCGGTAAATTGTTTTATTTTGTCTAATGAAGAAATTTTATAAAACATGAAAGGAAAAAGGAGAGAGTGAGCGGGATTCCGTAGTAGTCGGCATTGCTGGTAATGTGTATAACTGGCTGTCTTATGGAACTGTGGGTAACTCTGTTTGCAGGACGTGGGAAAGCTGCTCTTTAGCTTTTCCATGTCCTGTGAATAGAGTTATCCATGATTCCATAGCCTGTTATGCACATTTCCACAATGCGCCCTTGCTTTTTTGCCCTTGATGTTCAGACGGGGCGGCTATGCGGTTCTCTCTGATTCCTGTTTTTTCCTGTGGTATGCTTCCCTCCTTGCGGCAAGGTAATTCTCATAGCGTTCCACCGCTTCGGGGTTTCCAGTGGCGGCTTCCTCATACATTTTCTGCCGGGATTTCTTGGTGGCTTCGGATTGATATGCCCGCTTCTTTGCCAGTTCTGCCGCCGCTGCCGGGTCGGTTTCGGCTTGCTGTACCAGTTTTTCCCTTGCGGTTTTCTTCCGGCTCTTATGTGCTTCCAGTCGTTCCGTTTCCTCCGGCGTTAAGGCTTCCCCCTCTTTTTGGGCGGCGGCAAGCTCTTTGAGCGTCCTTGTCTTTGGCTGCCCGGCTTTCTGCCTTTCCCGCCACGCCTTATGCTGTGCGGCTTTTTTCCGGCGGTGTTCCGCAAGCCGTTCCGTTTCCTCCGGCGTAAGCTCTGCCCCGGTCTTTTCAATCTCCATAAGCTCTTTTATGGATTTCTTCTTAGGCGGCTTGGGCGGTTCTGTGGCTTTGCGTTTCTCCCTCCATTCCTTTTGCCACTCCCGGTTATGTGCAAGCCGTTTTTCCTCGGCTTCCAGTTCTTCCGGCGTGAGAAGCCCCGCTTTCTTCCTTGCGGTAAACTCCCGTTTCTCTGCCTTGCGCTTCTCATACCGCGCCTTTTCAAGTTCCTTTGAACGTGCTTCTTTTGCCGCCTGTTCCTCCTGCTGGCGACGTTGTTCCTCTACCTCTGCTGGGGTGATGATATGGGCGGGTACTTCAAATGCGCCGATAAAGTTTAGGTAAATGTCTATCCGCTGGCGGCGGTCATTCCCCCGCCCCTCGCCCTCATGCACAACCACTTTCTCGATAAATTCGTTAAGCATGGGCGTTGTCAATTCGGAAAAATCGGTATAGCGTTTCACAAGCTGGATAAACTGGTCTGTTTTCAGCTTGTCGGCGTTCCAGCTTTCTATCTGCCTTTGCCATTCCGCTATGGACGTTTCAAGCCCGGTCTGTTCCTCGTCATATTCGACAAGAAGCCGGGTAAAATGCTTATCGGGTATCTTGCCCGTGGCGTTGCCCTCATACAGCTTTTTCACAAGCCCGTCAAGCTCTTTGTGCCGCTTCTGTGCCTTGTTGATTTTCTGCTTGCACTCTTTGACGGTTTTCTCTTGGTTCTGGTCGGACGCTTCCCGGACACGCTCTGTAAACTCTTTTTCATTGTGCCGCACATACCAGCTTACCCGCTGGATAACGGCAAGGATAGCGGCTTCAATTTTCGCCGTAGGGATATGGTGCATGGTGCAGTCATGGATTAAGTGGCGGTAGCCGGAGCAGATGAAAGCGTCCTCAATCCATTTCCCTTGCACAAGGGTATAGCGGTGTGTGAGTTTAGAGCCGCAGTCGGCGCAGTAGAGAAGCCCTGTCAAACGGTTCGGGGCGTTCTGCCGCTTTGGTGCGCGGCGCACGGTTTCCCGTATCTTCTGTACGGTCTGCCATGTTTCCACGTCCACAATGGCGGGGATTGCGCCCTCAAAAATATACTGTTCCTCCGGCGTGGTCTTGCGGCTGCTCTTGGTCTTGTAGTTCTCGCATACGGTTTTCCCCAGTACCTTGCGCCCTGTGTATTCCGGGCGTTTCAGTATGTAGCCGATAGTGGTGGCTGACCATGCGTAGGGGTCTGTGTATTTTGCCGCCCGGACTGGCTCGCCTGTCCGTTTCCAATGCTCGGACGGGATAGGGATTTTCTCGGTGCGGAGTTCCTTTGCTATGCTTGCTATGGTTTCCCCGGCAAGGACGCTCTGGAAGATACGGCGCACAACAGCGGCGGCTTCTTCATCAATCACCCATTCGCCTTTTTGCTCTTTGGAAGCGCGGTAGCCATAGCAGACACTACCCGAACAGCGCAAGCCCTTTTCCATTCTGGACTTGAAAACAGCTTTGATTTTGCGGCTGGTGTCGGCAACGTACCACTCGTTTATCACGTCACGGAAGATAGACATAATATCAAAGCCGTTGGCGGTGTCAAGGTTGTCATTGGCAGCGATAAAACGCACATGGTATTCGTCAAAGGTGCGCTTTAATAGCCCCACTTCAACCACGTCACGCCCGATTCGGCTCTGGTCTTTGATGATAACCGTTGCCACGTTCCCCGCCCGGATTTCGTCCAACATAGCGTCCAGCCCCGGACGCTTGAACGTAGTTCCCCGGATTCCGTCATCTGTAAAGTGCCGGATATTGGTAAAGCCGTTTTTCCTTGCGTAGTCCTCTAAAATCCGCTTCTGGTTCTCAATGCTGACGGATTCGCCTGCCCGTTCATCGTCATGGGAGAGTCTTTCGTACAGGGCGGTGAGTTTGTCTTTCTCTGTCTGCTTTTTCATGGTGTGTAACCTCCTTTCTTTGAGGGTGCGCGCTTCCCTATAACCTTATTATACTTATCTGTTCGGATCAGTGACAACATACGATGAGTGCATCTGCATCAGGTTCGGTTTCACAAAAAACCTCGTCTTGCCCGAACCGGAGCCGCCGATAACAAGGATATTTTTATTCCTTGCGTACTTCGGCTGTTTTGGCCTGCCCGACATCATCAGCCGCTCCGTCTGCGTCAGCAGGATATTGTTCTCAAATACGGAATCCATGTAAGGCTCTATGTCCTTTGCGTTACCCCACCTTGCGGAACCGTACTCCATGCCATGCCGGAATTTCTTGGCATTCTTGGCTTTGAAATATACAGCAAGCCTTAAGGCAACCCCGCAGCACACGCCGATCAGCAGGTCACTTGGGTAGAAGCTCGGCAGGGGGTTGGAAAATAAACCTTCCAGTCCTGCCATGACCTCCATCATCTTTGCGGAAGCGTCTTGCCCCGGCGATACCCGCCACAGACAAGCCACTTTGTCGCAGAAATATCCGGCAAGCGCATAAGGCAGATTCATCAGGACAAGTTTCTTTTTGTCAATATTCCCGGTCTTTGCCTTGAGGTTCTTCGGAATGGCTTTCAGGTCTTTGGCAATGCCGTTTATAATGTTACTCATAGGCTCTGCCCCCTGTCCTTGTTCTTCTCCCGGCTCCGTTCCCGGTTCTTATCCTGCGATACTGCCTCCTTGAAATGCTTCAGCTTCTCTCTCAGTGAAACCCTGCCTTTCTTTTTCTCATTACCATAAACAAATTCCTTGAATGCCTGTGCGATCACATCGGCATCCCTGCCCTTGAAAAGCACCATATACTTGGGCGGTTTGGTTGCCTTGTCCTTCGTTATGGCAAAATCAACATTGTACTTTTTTGCCACACGCTCAAAAGATTTGATATTACCGTCCGTAATTTCGATAGACGATGCCCCCACGCCCTCGCCAACGAGCTTTTTCACAGAAGTCTTTCCATGCGTTCTCTGTGCTTTCTGCTTATGGTGGTTCAGGTACATCTTCATTGCAGCTTTCAGCACGTTGGCATCTAATTTTGCGGTCTTAATCACAAGGGCGATTGTTTTCTGTGTTACTTCCTCCTGCATGAAACACCTCCTTGTTACATTCCGGGAAAAGCCATGCACTAAGGCGGAATCCCCCGGCAGATAATGTCATAGACAATCTTCACTTTAAAATACATCTAATTTCCCCTTTCCACTTCTGGACATCATGTCCAGAAGCTATCCTTTTTCATTTAAGCAATAGATTGTGTAAAGATTGGCAGACAGCTCATCATTGCCATATTCCACATCATCAAGCAATAATGCCTGAAACAGCACATCCCCTACACCGTCAAGCAGCACGATCTTTTGCTCTTGCTCCGCAAGGTGTCCAAACTCCACCCCGTCCATGACAACAGATTTCCTTGCCGCCTCACAGTGGGTAAACAGGCCCAGGATATATTTATTTGACATGATAAAGGCATAGGTTTCCTGCCCGTCATGGGTCATACGGTATTTTCCCGCTTCCCCCTCCGGAAGCGTGAAGATGCACCGCACTGTTTCCAGACAAAGCCCGCTGTCATAATCCGGCTGTAACCGCTTCTTGTACCTCTGCACCCTTGCATAAATCCCCTCCCGGTCTATGACGGAATGGGTGCGCTTAAACTGCGGCTTTTTGCAGAGCATATCCAAATCCATATACACGTTGTTGATTATGGTCTTTTCCGCATACTGCCGGAAAGACTTTATCCTTAACAACCATGCAAGCACTTCATCCAGCTTTTCCTCTGATGTAATTGCCTGGAAAGGCTTGGCACCAAACTCCAGCCTGTCAAACATGAGCGGGCAGCTCCCCTTTTTCACCTCACGCTCCATCGCCCTCTTTACATCCCGTAATGATTCCATTTATCTCCTTTCCGCTCCCGGATACATTGACCGGAAGCAATAAAAAAGGGCGGCTACAAATCTGCTGATCCATAACCGCCCTTACGCTGTTTCCCTATTTAGTTTTTTTAACACAGGGGTCTTCCACCCCCGTACCCCTGGAAACCTTGCCCAAAGTGTGATTGAAAAGATAATCACACTTTAGGCAAGGCTCGAAAGTGCTGCCCACCACTCTATGGCAGGCTTATGATCCACATCTTCAAACTCTGCAAAAGCATCCGCCACCTCTGGACATTGTGTCCAGAAGTCTGTTAAGTAATGCCCTTTTCTGCCCACCCTCCGCCATACATATCATGCTGTACTTCCTGCTGGTAGTAATGGCTCATGGTTGAGGGGGCATTGTAGAGCGCCGTAATCAGGTATGCCCGGATATTGGTTATTTTTGTCACGGTTTCCCTCATGCAGCTCATGACATACTCCACATGGCTGCTGTTCAGTTTCAGAAAACGGGATTTTACAAGCTCATAAGGGTACTCCTCCCCATTGATGCGGATTGACCTGCGCTTCACGCAGACCACATCACAGACGGTTTCGTAAATTTCCTCATACAGTTCCTTATCCCCATGCTGGTCATATTCCATGTGGTACTCATATTCCAAGTTATCACGGATTAACGCCATATATGCGCTTGTTTCATCTATCACATCAATCCTATCATCTTTTCCATGCATTTCTGAACTCTCCGCATTTCCCACAGATTGATTGATAGGATTGGTATAACTCATATTAGTATGATTCTGCTTGTTATAGTTAGTATTGTTATAATTAGGGGCAAATTCTTTTACTTCTTGAAGTCCAGTTTCTTTACTTCCGGAAGTAAAATTTTTTTCCCTCTTGAAGTCAGATTCCTTTACTTCTTGAAGTTCAGTTTCTTTACTTCCAGAAGTCAAATTCTTTTCCTTCTTGAAGTAAAGATTTTTTACTTCTGTGGAAACATCAGCGTTTGCAGGCTTTTCTGCATTCTCTTTTTCCGGCACAGAAGCAAAATTTTTCACATAGATAATATCAGGTTTCCCAAGCCCCCTGCGTTTTTTCTCTATCAGCCCAATCCCATTATCTGCATCCAGCTCCTTAATGACCTTTATGCAGGTAGGTTTGGAGCATCCTAAATCTTCCATGATGTTCTCCACAGCATAGATAATATATGCCCGGTTTTCATCGTCCAGCCATCCGTTTTTCATGGACAGCGACATCCTGTCAAGCATCAGCCCATACAGGAGCTTAGCATCGCTGCTAAGCCCCTTGAAACGCTCGTCTTTTATCAACAGGCGGGGAACACGGTAAAAAGAAAACTGCTCTGCTTCAATGCCATAGTAATAATCAAATTTCAATGGCTCGCCCATTTTACCGCCTCCTTTACTGCTTACTCTGCCATTCCTCCAAAAGCTGGATAATGATGCCTTCTATATCGTCATTGGAATAGTCTTCCGAAAAATACCTGCTGATCTTATCGCCTTTAATCGTTACTTTTCGCTCTTTTGGCTTTTCCTCCGACAGTATCAGCCTGACCATTGGCAATGTCAGCTCCCCGCTTTTCCCATACTCCTTCAGCTTTGACGATTGGGAAGCGTTCATTGCCGCCCCCGTTTCCTCAAGGATGACCAATACCCACTGCTGGGCTTCTTCGGTCAGGAAAGAAATATCCACGCCCTGGGCTATCCCTATCTTTTTCTTATCCACCATGTCAAGCAGCTCATCAGAAAGCCTTGCAAGCCACACATACCTCTGCACCGTCTTTCCGCTCTCCCCGGCAGCTTCCCCCACTTCGTCAAGGGTGCTGCCGCCTTTGCTTCCCTGGTGTTTCATTGCTTCGTACTTCATGGCGTAAGCCTTTGCTTTTTCACTCGGTAAGATGTCCTCCCGCTGGATATTGGAATCCACCATGATTATCGTGGCTTCATCATCCGTATAATTCCTGACAATGACGGGCATCGTGTCTAACCCTGCCCTTTCAGAACCCCGTTTCCTCCGGTGTCCGGCTATAATCTCATAGCCGCCCCCTGTCCTCGGTCTTACAATTCCGGGTACAAGCACGCCATATTTCCCGATGCTCTCCGTGGTTTCCTCCATCTTTTCATCATCAAGGACACGGAAAGGGTGTCCTTTGAATGTATGTAAATCCGTCAGCTTTGCATGGATAATCTGTTCCCCCGACGTGTTTTCTGCCCCGCCAAATAAATCATCAAAGCTGTTCAATTTGACTTTTGATGCACTTCCCGCCTTACTGCCCATTACCAAGCACCTCCTTTGTCAAGGACTGGTATGCGCCCGCAACCCTGCCTTTCGGGTCATGCTCGTAAATGCTGACACCCTCTGCGGACGTTTCTGCAGCCCGTACCGACATCGGTATGCTGTTCTCAAATATCCGTACTCTGCTTCCGTAAGTTTCGATAAGCAATGCTGTAATATCCCTTGCGTAATTGGTACGGTTGTCCACCATTGTCAACAGAATGCCCTCAATCTCCAGTTTGGGATTGATCTGCCGCTTTACCTTGCCTATGGTCTTAATAAGCTGTTCCAAGCCTTTCACGGGCAGATATGCCGCCTGCACCGGAATGAGTATGCTGTCGGCACAGGCAAAGGCATTTATAGTAATCATGCCAAGTGAGGGCATACAGTCAATCAAAATATAATCGTACCTCTCCTTTACCCTTTCCACATAAGAGCGGAGCATGATCTCCCGGCTCATCACGTTCACAAGGGAAACCTCCATGCCGGACAGCTCAATGTTCCCCGGCATCAGGTCAATGCCCTCGTCATGCTTTAAGATGCCGTAATCCGGCTCTATTTCTTCATCGTTGATAACCTTTTCCAGTACGTTCGCCAGAGTGACCTCCAGCTTGTCCGGCTCCGTGAATCCAAGGCTTGCGGTCAGGCTCCCCTGTGCGTCCGCATCAATTACCAAGACTTTCTTTCCCTGTTTTGCCAGCCCGATTCCTAAGCTGCTTGTTGTGGTGGTCTTGCCGACACCGCCTTTCTGGTTTGCGATTGCTATAATTTTACACATGGTTTTATTCCTCCGTATTAGTTAGATTTTTCTTTGATGTTGGCTTTCTGCACTTCCACATAAGCCCGGTAATATCTGTTTGTACCCTTATTCCGGTACAGCTCCGAAACTTCCGTCACAGCCACTTTGGGCTGTCTTTTCAGAATCTTTTCAAACCACTTAATATCATTCTTCGTTCCCATCAGTCGAATTTTCAGCACGTTTCTTCTCCATTTCTGCAAGGATCTCCTCAATGGACTTCTGCTTCCTGCAATATTCCGGATAACGGAGCTTAATGCCCTGCCAGAAGTACATCGCATAGCCGCAGCAGAAAATATCGCTCACCGAATACTCCCGGCACTCTCTTATCTGCTCATCCTTGCGCTTATAATCGTCAACACTCGGCGTTCCGTCTGTGTAAAGGTTAAAGGCGAGCCTTACCACACGGACACTGCCGCTTGTCTGCCAGCCTTGATGCAGGCACTCCGGCTTGATGAATCCTGACTTCATATCGTAGATCTGGCTGAAATGATACCTTGTATCCTCTGAAATACCGAGAATGTAGATCAAAGCCTTGTGATAGCAGTCCTGATACCTCGCCTGTTCCAATTTCTCATAATAAAACTTCTCATGTTCCTCGTTTGCAAAAACCATGTGTGTGTTGTTGGCGCTCTGCGCCTCTGCTCTTAACGCTGTGTTGTTCATCTCGTGAACCTCCTTTTCATTTAATAAAATGACTATTACCAAATGTGCATTTTAATTTGTTGGACTAGCCTGACCTTACAATTTCTTCATAAAAGACTAAATCCTGCTTGAAAGGCGAAAAAAAGAGCGTTTCGATTATTTCCGAAACGCTCCTCAGGAATCTGTGGATTTACACTGATTTTGTTGGACTTCGAGATGAAAAATGCATTATAGCGTATTATGATGTACCAACGCAAAAAATTTTGTTGGACATTTGTTGGACTTTTGGTATCTTTGTTGTACCCCAAATCCGCATCATACTCAACATTTTTTACTCAAATTTTGAATTGTTAATCTTCTAATAACACACGTTTTCTTTCTATCATTTCCCCGATTCTCTCGATATATTGGGAAACATCCTTGACGTTCTCACTCCGCTCAATGCGTCCGTCCGGATACACCCTTTTCGATACGCTCCCAGCACCGCAGGCGACTATGGTCTGTTTCTCCTCCATAATCAGAACGTTATAAATCCCTGCCTTATCCTCCTTCGCATAGCCCACGTTTTCGAAATTCCCTGCAATATTCTTCTGACGATAAAGATAATAAGGTGAAAGCCCCATCTGACATGCCGCCTCCTGTGCAAGGGCAATCATATCCGACAACACACGGGAAATCTCCCCTGTATTCCCTTCCAGATCTCCAAACCCCATCTTTGCCGCCCTCTTGATGGCCAGAGAATGTACCGTCAGGCTATCCGGCCCAAGCTCTCTTAGCTGCCTAAGCGTGTCCGCCATGTCAGCCGCCGCCTCCCCCGGAAGCCCTGCAATCAGATCCATGTTGATATTGTCAAATCCCATCTTACGCGCCATCTTATAGGCATCTACAATGGCTTCCACACTATGCCGCCGCCCGATTACATCCAGTGTCTTTTGCTGCATACTCTGAGGATTGATGGAAATCCGAGTAATCCCATGCTTTTTCAACACCTGAAGCTTCTCCTGTGTAATGCTGTCCGGACGCCCTGCCTCCACAGTATATTCCAACAAAAACTCTCTTGAAAAGCACCTGTCAATGCACGCCAAGAGACTTTCTAATTGGTCCGCGGTCAACGTAGTAGGCGTCCCGCCGCCTATATAAATGGTATTCAGCTTTCGCCCGGCATACGCGTTCCCGAGAAAAGCCAGCTCCTTCTGAAGCGCACCCAGATAATCCCAAACTCTGTCCTTAAAAGCCCCTATCTCTCCGGAGCTAAAGGAACAATAGGTACAGACAGACGGACAGAAAGGAATCCCCACATAAAGGCTGTAGCCCTTCTCACAATCCAGTTTTTGAAGCAGCGCCCGTTCCCGGCCCGCAATCTCGAAAGAAAGCTGCGCTTTCTGACGGCTTACCTGAAATTTCTTCTCAAACCAAGGTATAAACCGTTCCCTTTCCCAGCCTTTCTCCAACTTCTGCATAGCTATCTTCGTCGGTCTGACTCCCGTAAGAATCCCCCACGCCAAGCTCTGCCCTGTCAACTTCTCAAACTCTCGGTAAAGACAGATATCAATCCAATATTTTATATGAGCAACGCTGCTTTGGCCCCTCTCCATATCTTCCCCACTGTACCTGACCGCTTCTTCAACCTGCTCCTTGCCAATGACAATCCTTCCGGCATCAGGCAGCGTCACCGAAATATAATGAGAGGCCTCCTCCTCCGTCTTGACAGTAGTCTCTTCAGACGGAAAGAAAGCCTTAATGATATGATATACATTATAAGTATATGCTTCACTCTTACATATCACTTGAATCATTCTGACACCCCATTCTACAGAAACGGATTGTACTCTTTCTCGTGACCAAGCGTAGTCTCCCCCATATGCCCCGGATAAACATGGGTATCATCCGGAAGAGTAAGCAGCTTCTCACGGATAGACCGAATCAGCTCAGAACCACTGCTTCCTGGAAAATCCGATCGTCCTACCGAGCCTGCGAACAGCGTATCTCCGCTGAATAATACGCCTTCTGACTTTACATAAAAGCAACAACCTCCCGGTGTATGTCCTGGCGTATGCAGCACATCAAAATCAAAACCTGCAAAATTTAATGTCTCTCCCCCATGGAGATATTTTGCGTCAGAAAACGAAAACCCCGACGTATAACTAGAAGACAAATTGAACCCCGGGTCAGCCATAATCTCCTTATCTCCCTCGTGTATATACACCGGCACCTCATACTCCTTTAGGAACCCATCAAGCCCCATCGTATGATCAAAATGGCCGTGAGTGAGAAAAATAGCCTCAATCTTCAAGCCTTCCGTCTTAATATGGTCCATAAGAGATGACGGGCTGGCTGCCGGATCGATGACAACCGTCTGCTTCGTCTCCTCATTAATCGCCAGATAACAATTTGTACTGATAATCCCTATTAAAAATCTCTCTACTTTCATCGTATTAATTAACCTGTCGTCCTTTCAATATCAATGACATCCTCCAATTGGAGAATCTTCTTAATGACCTTATCCAACTCTTCTCTTCCGTGTACAATAAAGCCTGCCTCAATCGTGGCCGTCCCTTGCTTCCTGCTGGTACGCACATTCAAAGATTTCACGTCCACATTCTGCTCCGTGAAAATCCTGGACAGTTCAAGCAAAAGCCCCTTCTTGTCGTAGGAATAGATCTTAACCTCCGCCAAATACTGACCTCCGGCCTGCTCTGCCACCTCGCTCTCCCACTCTGCCTCGATAATCCTTGCACGCTCTGGCTCAGTGAGATGAAGCATATTCACACAGTCCGTTCTATGGATAGACAAGCCTCTTCCCCGTGTCACGAAGCCCACAATCTCATCGCCCGGAACTGGATTGCAGCATCTGGAAAACCGCACAGCCACATCGTCAATTCCCTTCACGAGAATCCCGCTCCTTGACTTGGCAATATGCACCTTATTCTTAGACGCTTCCGCAACCTTACCAAGTACATCCTCGTCTGTAAGCTCCTGCTTATGCTCCTTACTGTACTCTTCCACCAACCGGTTCACTACCTGGCCTTCTTTCAGACCGCCATGCCCGATTGCCGCAAGGACAGAATCCCAATCTTTGAAGCCATACTTCTTCTGGACAATCTCCTGATACTTGGAAACCATAATGTTGTTGGGAACAATAGACTTCGTCCTGCAATAGGAGGCAATCAATTCCTTCCCTTTGACAATATTTTCTTCCTTAAACTCTCGTTTAAACCACTGGTTAATCTTGTTCTTCGCCTGTGTACTCTTGACGATACTCAGCCAGTCACGGCTGGGGCCTTTAGAATTTTGAGAAGTCAGAATCTCAATCCTGTCCCCATTCTGAATCTTATAATCAATATTAACCAGCTTTCCATTCACCCGTGCGCCCACCATCTTATTCCCCACAGCGCTGTGAATGATATAGGCAAAATCAATGGGTGTCGAACCATTCGGGAGATTCTTCACATCCCCTTGGGGCGTAAAGCAATACACGTCCTCCGCAAAAAGATCCAAATCCCCTTTGATGAGGTTCATAAACTCTCGGTTATCCGACATATCCCTCTGCCATTCCAAAATCTGACGAAGCCAGCTTAACTTTTCCTCCTCCTGAGCCTTGACACTCTTTTTGCCGTCGCCTGATTCCTTATATTTCCAATGAGCCGCAATCCCATACTCGGCAGTCTTGTGCATCTCTTCCGTCCGAATCTGAATCTCAAAAGGCTGCCCTACAGAGCTCATCAGGGTGGTGTGCAGGGATTGGTACATATTAGGCTTCGGCATAGCGATATAATCCTTGAAACGCCCTGGAATCGGCGTATACAGCTCATGAATCACACCAAGAGCAGCATAGCAGTCCCGAACAGACTCCACAATGATACGAACCGCAAAAAGATCATAAATCTGGTCCACAGTCTTATCCTGATTGACCATCTTCTTATAAATACTGAAAAAATGCTTCACACGTCCGCTGACCTGCGCCTTAATGTTGGCATTTTCCATGTGAGAAGAAACTTCGTTCACAATCTGCTGCACAAACTCTTCCCGCTCCATCTTTCTGGTATTGATCTGGTCAACAAGATCGAAAAAGACCTCCGGCTGAGAATATTTTAACGCCAGGTCGTCGAGCTCTGTCTTAATCTTAGAAATTCCAAGCCTCTGGGCAATGGGGGCATAGATATCCATAGTCTCCTTTGCCTTTTCCTTCTGCTTTGCAGGCTTCATAAACTGTAAGGTCCTTAAATTGTGCAGACGATCGGCAAGCTTGATGATAATTACCCTGATATCCTTTGCCATGGCAAGAAACATCTTACGGAGATTCTCTGCCTGAACATCTAACTTATCCGAAGAGTAAGACAGCCTCCCAAGCTTCGTGACGCCGTCCACCAGAAGAGCCACATCATCCCCAAAATCCCTGCGAATCTCTTCCTCACT
This sequence comes from Lachnospiraceae bacterium, assembly GCA_011960625.1. Lineage (GTDB taxonomy): Bacteria > Bacillota > Clostridia > Lachnospirales > Lachnospiraceae > Sporofaciens. Next base: position 33,346 of record BLMJ01000246.1, read on the forward strand.
GATCTGGGTATCCTCCACCACATCATGCAGAATCCCTGCCGCAATCGTCTCCTTATCCATCTCTAAGTCCGCTAATATAATCGCAACCCACAACGGATGGATGATATACGGCTCCCCCGATTTCCGGCACTGATCCCCATGAGCCTCCTGCGCCAGATGATAGGCCATCTTGATCATCGACACATCCGTAGATGGATGGTACTTACGAATACGGGCGATTAACATGTCATATAAATGGTCAGGACTCTCGTAGTCTCCCGGCGCTTTTACGGCATGGCCGTCCACAATCTCAAGCCCTAGAGAATGGTCAACCATAATCGCTTCTGCAGCAATCCGATCGTCTATCGCTTCATAAGTTGTCACTCCTGACATATTAACGCCTCCTCCCTCTCTGATATTCCAAATTCTCGTCTATTTGCCCGGATATGCAATAACAGCTTCCACATCATATCCTTTTAGCTTCTCCCTGCCCTTAAGACCTGCCAGCTCCATCAGGAACACTGTCTTGACTACTTTTCCGCCAAGCCCTTCAATCAGCTTCACCATGGCTTCGTTGGTACCCCCGGTCGCAATCAAATCATCGATTATCACCACTCTCTGTCCAGGACGGATGGCATCTCTGTGTATCTCCAACTCTGCAGTACCATACTCTAACTCATACTGAATGGAAACCGTCTCACAGGGAAGCTTTCCCTTTTTACGGATCGGGATAAATGGCTTGTGCAGATTGTAAGCAATAGGCACACCGAAAATGAAACCTCTGGATTCCGGTCCTACCACCAAATCAAAGTCCACGCCCTTTAACTTCTCCTGCATCAAGTCTATGGCAAGCGCAAGACCGTCGGCATCCTGCAAGACACTGGTTACGTCTCTGAAAATGATTCCCTTCTCCGGGAAATCCGGAATACTTCTCACGTACTCTTCAATCTTTTTCATAACATTCTCTCCATTCCTGTATAATACTGTACAGCATTATAGCATTAGTTTACAGGATTTTCAATCATTTTACGGAATGCCCTTGTGTATTCCTTGACAATTTCTTCAAATTAGTGCAAAATAATACCATAAAAACACACAGTAATATGGAAGGGTGATGAAATTGAATCCGGGCGAATTACCAAACACTGACGGAACGATAATGCAACTGACAACAGAAGAACTGAGGAGCCTTTTAGCGGAAAAAAATCAGGAAATCGAAAAACTGAAAAACCAACCGGCTTCCTTGGAGGATAGCTGGGAATCAACCTATGAGATCATTTCCAGCCTGGAAAAGTACAAACCCGAGGAAGTGCTGTTCTACGCGGCAGAGATACTCAGCAAAGAGATGGGCAGTAAGAATGTAGCGATCTATACTGTGGCGAACCGAGAATATGCAAGACTTTATTCTTCCACATCTTTGGAGGCCAGAAGGCTGGGAAATTCCATAAAATACATAGCCATGGGCGAGCTATACAGCGAGTTAAAAGCTGGACGGATCTATGTGAACGAGAGGAATGATCCGGACCGGCCGGCTCTGGCCCACGCCGTTTATGCAGAGGAAGATATTCGTGTAATTCTTATGTTCTGGGATATTTCAAAAGATACCCATGGTGTATCGCCAGTAAAACGGCTGACGGTTATTGATACACTGCTTCAAAAGACGATTCTACGCGCAAGCCGCTATATGTCAAGCTTCAGAAGAAAGAATTATCTGGAAGGAACGAACGTACTGAACGAAGGCACCTTTCGGGTACTGCTGAAAGCATTCCTTGAGGCAAAGGAAAAGGGGCTGACAGAATGTGCTGTGGTAGAATTTGAAATGGGGTATCGCGATTACAAAAACATTTCCATTCAGGTGGCATGTAAGATACGTCTCACAGACTACATGGGCGTGTTAAATGGCGGAAAGTTCTACATACTACTTGCCAATACGGACATAAAAAGCGCGGAAATCGTCCAGGAAAGATTCCGAAACCTTGGATTTAAAACGGTATTGAAGGATTTACAATATAAAGATATCTAAAAAATAGGTTGTTGGCAAATTGCTTGAAACACAGCATTTACCAACAACCTTTTTTATTAAGAAGAATGTTTCCTTCTCTTACAGGTAATGCGTCATAACAATCTGAGGCGTAACCCGTCCCATATACTCGTTAAGCTCCGGATAATAGGTGATAGACACTCTCATACAGCTTTGTTTTCCAGCCAGCAATTCTTCTACCGCCTGTTTTCCATAACGCTCCTTAAGCTCTTCTAAGAAGGTTTCCGCGTGGTTAAAATACATGGCGTCTATGGACGTCCCTGCGGCGTCTCGCACCCTCAGTTTGAGGACATTACGGTTCTTCCCCAGAATCCGTCCGCTTAGAAGCTCCACGCTGCGGGCGGCAAAAACCGGCTTCGTATTCCCTTTTCCAAATGGCTCAAGAAGCGAAAGCTCCTGAATAAAACTTTCTGTCACACAGGCAAAGGGCAGCTCCATATCGATGACTACTTTTTCAGTCATGTCCTCCTCTGTCAGAGTACAGTTTTCATTAATCCTCCGACGGAAGAGCTCTAGGTTTTCTTTCTCCAGCGAAAGTCCCGCCGCCAGCTTATGGCCGCCAAATTTGGTTAGAAGCTCCTTACATTTGCTAAGCTCCTCAAACATATGATATGACTCTATGGAACGGCCAGAGCCCTTGATTCCTTCTTTGGCGTCCGTCAGCACGAAAACCGGCCGGTAATAGCTTTCACGTACTCGTCCGGCAACGATTCCAGCGAGACTCTCATGGCAGAAAGGCAGGTAAATCACCAGCACCCGATCATTTTGAAGCTCACTCGTCTCCACCTGCTCCTTTGCCTGTGCCACAGCTTTCTCCGTCATCTCTTTCCTGCTGTCATTCAAGGCTTTCAGGTCGCCTGCCAGCACGTCGGCCTCTTTTTTACTCTTCGCCCTCAAAAGCTTTAGAGCCCGCTTCGCCGTATCTAATCTTCCACTGGCATTCATGCAGGGTCCCAGAATGAAACCGACATGGTATGCCCGGATTCGGTCCTTTTCCAGATTCGTACACTCAATCAATGCGCGCAGCCCATGGTTCTTTGTAGCGCCGATTCTCTTAAGCCCCTCCTTCACCAGGATACGATTCTCATCCTCTAAATCCATCACATCCCCCACTGTGGCAATGGCCGCATTTTCCAACAGATATTCAAAAGACTTTGAATCCCTTCCCATGACCTCACACAAAGTTCTCACCACCTGGTATGCGATAGCCGCGCCGCAAAGTCCCGGAAATGGATAACCGCATCCTGGCTGCTTAGGGTCAATGACCGCGTCTGCAGGCGGCAGACGGTAGAAGCGCTCCCCCTCCTTTTCCTCGTAAGGGACCTCATGGTGATCCGTCACAATGACGGTCATACCAAGGCTCTTCCCGTAAGCAATCTCATCTGCCGCGGCAATCCCGTTGTCGCAGGTAATAATGGTATCAATCCCATCCTCATACGCCCGCTTCAAAAGCTCAATATTAAGCCCGTATCCATCCGTAATCCGGTCTGGAATATCACTGTCCACATCTCCACCAAGCTGCTCGATTCCTTCCAGCAGTATATAGGTTGCATTGATTCCATCAATGTCATAGTCCCCGATAATACGAATCTTTCGGCCTTCTTCAAGCTTTCTGCGCAGAATTGCAGTCGCCTGTTTCATTCCCTTCATCAGCCGCCCATCATTTAGATTCGCTGCCCTTCCGTTCAGATATTTATCAATCGCAGCTTCGCCAGTCACATTCCGATTTCGAATCAGACAGGCAAGACGGGGGCTGATATGGAATTTCTCCCCAATAGCCTCAAAATCCGCACCTTTTCTCAGAAGTACCCAACGCTCCATCTATGTATGTCCCTCCATCCTTCTACATTTTGTTTGAAAAAAAGGACTGTCTCTTATTTCCCGACAGTCCTTTCCTCTCTAAAACTACATATACAATAATCCTAAGCGTCCTTCTTCCCAATCTTCGCGCGCATTACATACCACAGCGCGCCCGTAATACATACTGAAGAATACGCTCCACAGATGACACCCACCATCAAAGGCGCTGCAAACTCACGGATGGAGCTGACGCCCATAATGAACAGAATGGCCACCATCACAAAAGTGGTCAATGAAGTGTAGATACTTCGAGTCAAAGTCTGGGTGATACTCTTATTCACCACGCTCAAAAGATTCGTCTTCTTCGTCTGATAATGCAGCTCCTCACGGATACGGTCAAAGATTACAATCGTCGCATTAATTGAATAACCCACGATCGTCAGCATACATGCAATAAATGTATTTCCAACGGATATCCTTGCAATCGCGTAGAAACCGATTACGATCAAGACATCATGCAGAAGCGCCAGAATCGCACTTGCCGCAAAACGGATATCCTTGAATCTAAACCAGATATAAAGCAGCATACAGATTGTGGAAATAATAACCGCTACAACCGCGTCCTCACGCATCTCATTACTTACGGTTGAGCTGATATTTTCAGCCGTAATCAGCGCTTCATCTACGTCAAACTCTTTTACCATCGCCTGATTCAAAGCCTCACGCTGGTCAAGAGACAGAGTTACCGTCTTAATGATAACCTGATTCGTTCCCGCAACCTTCTGCGTCTGCACATTATTATCCCCTGTAATCTCTTCCACTACAGGAACAATCTTCTCATCGATCTCATCAATGGAATATTCTTCATTAAAGGTTACATTGGTAGACGTTCCGCCTTCAAACTCAAGACTGTAGGCAAACGCGCCTTTGCCCTGTGAAGAATTTACTCCCATCACAGCCAGGCTTACGACTATCAGCAGAACAGAAATTGCAAAGAATACCTTCCTCTTCTCCACAAACCCAACGGCCTCCCGTTCTTTTTTAGGACGATAGTATAAACTCTCCTTGCGAAGACCCACCGCATAGAAAGAAAATACAATGACCCTAGTAACCACAAGGGCCGTAAACATGGACACAATGATACCGATAGCCAAAGTCTGCGCGAAGCCCTTAACCGGCCCAGAGCCCCTAAACCAGAGCACAGCCGCTGCAATCAATGTGGTCACGTTACCATCCACAATGGCAGACATAGCCTTCTGGAAGCCTGTCTTTAAAGAATTTTTCACACTCTTACCCCGTGACATTTCCTCACGCACACGGGCAAATATAATGACATTCGCATCCACCGCCATACCAATACCAAGGATGATACCTGCAATACCAGGCAGCGTCAGCGTAACGTTAAACGCATTCAGTACTATCAGAACCAACTCTGTATAAATCAACAGTGCAAGGCCTGACGCAAATCCCGGAAGATAGTACACAAAAATCATAAATATGAAGATTAATCCCAGACCAATCGCACCTGCCTTCAAACTGGTACTGATGGCCTGCTCTCCCAACTGAGCGCCCACTACATTGGACCGGAGTTCTTCAAGCTCTAGCTTCAAACCACCGATACGAATCGTGGAAGCCAGTGTATCTACTTCCTCATAGGTAAAGTTACCGGTAATATACGCCTGTCCGCCTGTAATGGCCTGATTAACGATAGGGTCGCTGATTGTTGTCCCATCATAGACAATATCAATCTTCTTCCCTATGTTCTCTTCTGTAGCCTTAGCAAACTTCTCTTTTCCCTCTTCATTAAGGGTAAGCTCCACCGTGTATTCTCGGTTTTTCATGCTGTCTTCGCCAGCTTTTGCTGTCGCCGTCTTTACATCTGAACCGGTAAGTACCGTCTCACCGTCCTCTGTCTTAAACTCCAGAGAACCCGGTTTTCCAAGCTCGTCTAAGATCTGGTTGGCATCCGTCACACCCGGAATCTCGATATTAATTCGGTCGTTTCCCTCCTGGTAAACGCTTGCCTCTGTACTGTACTGCTCCACACGTCTCTGCAGCTTATAGATGGTGTCGCTCATCTCTTCATCCGTCGGATTCTTGTCCTTAACCTGATACGTGATGCTGACACCCCCTGCCAGATCAAGTCCTAGTTTGATATTCTCCATCGCCCCGGTTTTGGTTTTACCAAACCCGACCACCACGGTAAATCCCATCAATGCAATGAGCACCACCGCCAGTATCAGGCTTATGATACCTTTGTTCTTCTTCATGGTAAACTTCCTTTCTAATTATCCGCCAAAGCAGCTTTTATCATAACCGCGCACTCAACACGCTTTCTTTGCATCTCGCAGCCTATGTCATAGGTGTCATGGATTGTGCCGTGGAAATGATAGGCATTCGCCATACATCCGCCGCTGCAGTAGAATTTTGCGAAACAATCCCTGCATTTGTCCTTGGAATATACATTACAGCTTCGGAAATCATCCCCAAGCTTCGGACGTACGATGCCATCCTCCACATTTCCCATCAAGAACTCTTCCTGCCCTACAAACTGATGACACGGATACAAATCCCCCCATGGCGTCACTGCCAGATACTCTGTTCCAGAACCGCATCCTGACAAACGCTTCGCCACACAGGGTCCACCGTCTAAGTCTATCATAAAATGAAAGAAATTAAAACCTTTTCCTTCTTTTTCGCGTTCAATCATCACCTTGGCCAGCTTATCATACTCTTCCATAATCTTTGGAAGATCCTGGGAACGAATAGCATAAGGATCGCTTTCCTCTCCCACCACGGGCTCAATGGACATCTGCTTAAACCCAAGCTCTGCAAAATGCAGAATATCCTCTGAGAAATCCAGATTATTCCGGGTAAAAGTTCCCCTCACATAATATCTCTCCTGATTCCTGCTTTCTGCTAGTTTCTGAAACTTCGGAACAATCAGCTCATAGCTTCCCTTCCCATTGCGAAACGGACGCATCCTGTCATTAATCTCCTTACGGCCATCCAGGCTTAACACCACATTGTCCATCTCCTGATTGATAAAATCCTGAATCTCATCATTCAGAAGTACGCCGTTGGTAGTGACTGTGAAGCGGAAATGCTTGTCATGAAGCTTTTCCTGCTCTCTTCCGTAAGCCACAAGATCTTTTACCACCTGCCAGTTCATCAAGGGTTCTCCCCCGAAGAAATCCACCTCCAGATTTCTGCGGTTTCCGGAATTGGCAATCAGAAAATCCAGCGCCTTTTTCCCCACCTCGAAGCTCATCAACGCACGCCTGCCATGGTATTCCCCTTCCTCAGCAAAACAATATTTGCAGGCAAGGTTACAGTCATGGGCAATATGGAGACAGAGAGCCTTCACAACCGTCTTGCGCTTCTTCACTTCCTCTATGATATCCTCATAGGTATCTTTCACAAATAACTGTCCTAGCCTGGTAAGCTCCGTCACATCTGCCAGAGCCTCCTTTAAATCAGCTTCGGCATACTGCCCGCCCAATTCCCGTATAAGCCCGTTCAGAACCTCTGGCTCTTCAAGCGTCTGAACCGTGTGCTCACAGGAATCCTTATTCAATTCGGAAATGACCTCGTAACAGAGCTTATCCACCACATGAACCGCACCGCTAACGACATCCATAACAATATTGTATCCATTATTCTGATACTGATGTATCAAGACTATGTACCCCTTTCAAATTTGTAATTGTCGGCACAAGGCTGTTTTTCTAACCTAAAATGTACCAGACAACAGAAAAAGAATCCCGCTTTACGGGATTCTCCGCCTGCGGCAAAACCGCAGCAGCGCCATCATTCTGAACCGACTTATCTCTTCTGCTCACATGTCTGGTTGCCCACTGTACAGGACGTCTTACATGCTGACTGGCAAGACGTCTGGCACTCGCCGCATCCGCCTTTTTTCATACTGTTGTTCATGGTCTGTGTATTTAATGTCTTTACATGCTTCATGGTCATGTTCCTCCTTATTTTTGCTTGACTTCTGTTATTATAGCATCACATTTTCATTTGCGCAATAAGGAAGTTCAAACTTTGCACAATTATAGCCTATGACAGCATACCGCCTGCCATTCCTCCTCCTGCACACAGAATAAATGTGGTCATCAGGTTCGCCGCATCACCATTCAGCGTACGGTAGACGCCAAGGGTAATCAGCAGAAGAAGTGCAAAATAGCCGATTCCAAGGCCCAGTCCCCACAGGTATCTTCTCACCTTAGCAAATTTCCCGATAATGATACCGCCAAGCAGAGTTGCCATTATGTAGATTGCCACGATGGCAGCCGACACTGCCTTTTCGTTCAATTCAAACTTAAATAGGGCGACTGCCAGCAGCAATAGAAGGATTCCTGTAATAACATAAGAAACCAAAAGCGACTTTAATATCCACATGACCCACGTATCTTTCTGGAGTTTTCTTTCCATATCCCATCCCTCCTTGTCTAACACATGGTATGACGGAAACTTCCAATATATTCATAGAATCAAAAAAAAGAGAGCCGGCGCAAAAGCACCTTCTAGGAGAAACATAAAATTAATATCCCTTTTACAGTTAAGCTCCATGAAACGTGAAGAATAATCCCATTCAGGTAAGAGTAAAACACAATCTTAAGAAGTGTTCTTTGGGATACAGAACTTTTCCAGGTCTGGCACTTTGCCGAAAAGAAGGCATAACGGAGGAACTCAAAAGCACCGACCAAATGGCGTGGATCAGTGCAATGAATAACATATAGGCAAGAGCAAGAGAAATTATAAATATGGATTTGATTTACACATATAATGGACAGTGGCAGGAAAAATCCCTTCCGTTGTTTTTCAGCGTTAAAAATATAGAAAAAGTCATAGATTATTGATATAATATACATACTCAGAAACAAATAGAATCGGAGTGATAAACTATGCCGATAATACTCGATCATCAACTGCGAGAACAGATAACCCATGATGACGCAATATTTCCCATCACATATTTCTGCGACGAACTCGCCTCTCTCCCAAATTGGACAGGGCCTTTACATTGGCATCCTGACTTTGAAATTGCCACTGCTGCAAGCGGTGTTTTGGACTTTCAAGTCGGCAGGCAGCATATCATACTGAATGCAGGCGACAGTATATTTGTTAACGGAAATATACTGCATGGAATAAAGCAGTTATCCGGCAATATTCCCGATCCGATGCCGAATATCGTTTTTTCATGCTCCGTGATTGCACCTGTAACCAGTGCGATCTATCAAAAATATATTCAAGCTATCTCTCGCTGTGATACATTGCCTTTTATTGTGTTTGATCAAAAAAACGGTTGGCATAATGAGGTGAATCGGTTAGTTAAAAATGTTTATTGTCTGATGTATGAACAAAGTCAATGTTACGAAATGGGCGTTCAACGTGAACTTAGCAGTATATTTGAATATATATTCTCGAATTTTGATGATCTGCCCAAATCAGAAATTACACGCATCCAAATCAAAACTCAAATACGCATTCAAAAGATGCTCTCATACATCCGAGAACATTATGCCGAAACTGTCACACTCGAAGATATTGCCGGAGCTGCTAATATCAGTCGCAGCGAAGCAGGGCGTTGTTTTAACACATATATGGGATGTTCTCCTGTGGATGCGCTTATTCAACACCGGCTTCAAATTGCACACAGACTTATTAAGGATACAACACTTACACTTCAGGAGATCAGCTATTCCTGCGGTTTTAATTCTGTTCACTATTTCAGCCGTCAATTTCGGCAGACCTATGGATATACACCAGGACAATATCGGATTTTGGGTAAATAGTGTTTATACTTGGTCTTTTAGTGTCTTTATTTTGATTGATAATGACGATATAATACAATCCGATTATATCGTTTCATTCAGCTAAAAGGAGGAGTTATGACAAAGCAAAAAAAATATAAAAAAACGCTTATAGCTTGTTACCTCGGTTTTGTTACCCAAGCTATATCTGCTAACTTTACACCACTCTTATTTTTGACATTCAAGAACGCTTATGGAGTGGGACTTGAAAAGATTGCACTGATTCCCTTGGTGTTCTATTTAACACAATTACTGATTGACTTTGCAGCTACAAAATTCGTCGACAAAATAGGATACCGCACCTGCGTGGTGTCATCCCAGGTGTTGTCCGCAGTGGGGCTTGTTTTAATGGCTATCCTGCCGGAATTGCTCCCTGTTCCTTTTGTCGGGATTCTGCTCGCAGTAGTGCTTTATGCTATGGGCAGCGGTCTTATTGAAGTATTAGTAAGCCCGATTGTTGAAGCCTGTCCTTTTGAAAACAAAGATGGTATGATGAGTTTGCTGCACTCTTTTTACTGTTGGGGTGCGGTAGGTGTGATTTTGGGTTCGACGCTCTTTTTTTCAGTTTTTGGCATAGCAAACTGGAAGATACTCACACTGCTCTGGGCATTGGCGCCTTTATATAATGCATTCAATTTTATCTCCTGTCCTATTGAACGGTTAGTTGAAGATGGAAAGAGTATGCGTACCGGTCAATTACTAAGATTACCGTTGTTTTGGTTACTGATATTGCTTATGATATGTTCCGGTGCATCCGAAGCTTCTATGGCTCAATGGGCGTCCGCCTTTACAGAATCAGCAATGGGTGTTTCCAAAACCGTTGGTGATTTGGCAGGACCTTGCCTGTTTGCGGTATTTATGGGAATATCCAGAATACTATATGGAAAAATGAGCGAGAAGCTGGACTTGACGAAAACAATGCTGGCATGCGGTGTATTATGCGTGATCTGCTATCTAACGGCATCCTTGTCATCTATGCCGATTATCGGATTGGCAGGCTGTGCGCTTTGCGGTGTTTCGGTTGGAATTATGTGGCCGGGAACTATCAGTATTTCGTCGCAGAAGTGTCCAAGAGGCGGCACGGCTATGTTTGCATTTTTAGCTTTGGCCGGAGATTTAGGCGCTACCGTAAGTCCCGCAATGGTAGGCAGCATTTCCAATATGTTTGGCGGTAATCTTAAAACAGGACTGTTTGTTGCTACTTTATTTCCGCTAATATTGATTCTCGGGCTGGTTGTTCTTAATCAGAAGTTCAACAGGTTATCGAAATAAATTTGTAGATATTATGTTGTTTCAACTAACTTGACAAAGATCCACTTTATTTTACACTCCCTATAAAAGCAAGAAAAATGAAGCTGCCGCTTCACGAATTTTCATTCGTTAAAGCGACAGCCTCCTATAATCGGATTTTGTACTACTGCTCCATCTGACTCCCTAAAAATCCTGCTGCACAAGCCGCCATCTTCTGCTCCAGTTCCCCAAGCTTCTTCTTAGGGTCACGGGATAACAGAATGACACCGCCAATAATATCTCCCTCACAGATGATTGGGCTGATAACCTCATGCTCGTAATCCTCGTCCTGGGCGTCTATAATAGGAATATATATTTTCTCTCCCGCGGAAGCCGCAAGCTGAGCTCTCCCGCATAAGCTCTTCTCAAGCTGCCTGCTGATATACTTGTCCTGAAGCTCCTTCTTGCCATTTCCCGCCGCCGCAATAATCTGATCCATGTCGCAGACGCACACCAGACAGCTGATGGTCTGTGCAAGGCTTTCTGCATACTGTTTTGCAAATGTTGACAATTCTCCAATTGGAGAATACTTTTTTAAAATAATCTCGCCTTCCCTGTCTGTGAAGATTTCTAAGGGGTCGCCCTCACGGATACGCAAAGTTCGGCGGATTTCTTTGGGGATTACCACCCGTCCTAAGTCATCTATTCTACGTACAATTCCAGTTGCCTTCATAGTATCGATTCCTCCATCTGTAGATTTTCATATCACTAATTCGTAATGATACTATTATCTGTAAATGAAGGGATTTTATACCGTGAAACCAGAATTCCTGCATATTCCTACAAATTCTTACAAAATACAGTATTGTACTTGATAAATAACTGTTCTAACGCCCAATTCTGCATTTCAACAAACATCTTTCCTTTTAATTGGTCGTATTCTATCCAGCACAGATGGCGGTCTGCTTCTGTGAGTTTTTGAATATCTTAATACCATGACGATTTCCTTAAACTCTATATGATCATTTTTTAGTTTTTCTATTACCTTTTCTCTCCTTCCCATTAAGTTATTTCTTTGCAACAATAAGATAGCGATGGATAGTTCCTTCAATACATCCTTCTGTATCAACCTTTTTTTGCATTTCTAATAAAGGTTCAAAACATTTATCAACCGAAAATTGTGGAAATTCCCATTCAATAATATGCGCAAACCATACGAATGCGCCAACGTCGTAAAACTTAATTGGACGATACGCCTCAGCTTCTTCAATAATCTTAAATCCAGCACTTTCAAATACTTTTTTCTGTTCTTTTAGATTTAAGTGAGGAAAAGGGGATTCTGTGTTTGGAAGTACCATTTCAACCAAATCTCTATCATTATCTCCACCAACTTGCTCTGTAATAAATACTCCGCCCTTTTTCAACAAACGATATATTTCGTTAGCATTAAAATCTCCATGTCTATTTATAATCAAATCAAAACTTTCATCTTGAAAGGGTATCTTAGCTGGGTCGTCACATGCCTTAAACTCAATACCAAGCGGTAGTAATGTTTCTTTGCACAACTCCACATTCGGTTGATAGCCTTCTGTTGCAGATGTTTTATCATACGGATGGTTTAATGATAATAAAAATTCACCTCCACCCGTATCATAATCCAATATAGCCATATCATTGTTCATGTACTGTTCAATTATCTTTTTATAATCCCATGGTAAATCCATTTCTTCTTCATATCTTTCATGAATATATGAAAAATCCCAACCATGAATATGTGCCACCTTTTCTTCTGTTTTCCAAATTTTTCTTAATTCTGTTTTATTCATTTTAACTGCTTCCTTTCCAAATAATTTTATATATAGGTTCGGTGCAGTTCCTGACAACATATATTTCAACTTATGAACCTCGATACAATCTGTTGCCAGTATTAAAACTGCACCGAGAATTTAATTCGTTTTATCATCTCTAACCTCCATAAACTACAGTCCTATTAAATTAACCTTTTAAGTCTCCTTCCACATTTCGGGCAGAACTCAAATTCTTCCTGCGTCTCGAATCCACAGTTCCCGCATCTTTTGTATCTGGTTTTGTATCCTGCCTGCACCAGAATCAGGTGTTCAGGCAGGATTTCTATATTTTCTCCCCTTGCAACCTGCTTCCCAATCTCCGGTACAAGAGAATAAACCGTATTGCAGCATGTACTCTGTACATAGTACTGTCTGTTCCATTTTAAACAAGGGATAAAGAATAATGACAAACACATGTAAGTCATATACACCTGATATCTTCCATAAGAACCGCAATGCCCGCAAACCACCATCTGATTATAGTCAAAATTCTTTCTTCTCTGCGTAACTCCCATCTGGGCAATCTGTGGGTAAGGATAACCTTATTTGCAAGCAGCCGTTTACAAGCCGCGTCATAATTTGTCCCGTCTCCGGCTGCAGTAATATTTTTCGCAAGTATATTTTCGACTTTCATCTCCATATCTTCTCCTTGTTTATATCTTACCACATACTCTTAAAAGAATCCATAACTTAAAAATAATCGGATCTATCCAGCTTACTGTCAAGTAATCGTTGGCAATTGCTGCACTATCGTTTGGCACATATTCAGAATATAAAAACTTACCGTATATTTTCTAATCTTCCTTGTATTATGATTTAACAAAACTACATCTCATCCTTCATATCTTCATAATACAACAAGGGCAGAACCTCAAAAAATCTGGCTCTGCCCATAGTAACTAATGACATATCTTATAAGATATACTTTGTGACCGCTTTTATTCTTCTACCAACCAGTCTATGAAATCTCTCACAGCGCCTTCGCCGGCTTTATTGGGGCTTATATAATCACAAATATTTTTAATTGGGGAAATAGCATCTAAAGGGCATCCTATCTTTCCGCCTGCCATCTTTACTTGTTTCATACATATTAAATCAGGAATATCGTCCCCGATATATGCACAAGCCTCCAATCCGTTATCCCCCAATACTGTCCTTAGAATTTCCATTTTCTCTATCTGACCTTGAAAAACTTTTTCAATACCAAGCTCCCTGCAGCGCTTTTCAACAATCGTGCTTGTTCTGCCGGTAATAATAACAGGCTCAATCCCTGCAGCTTTTAATATATGAGTAATACCATAACCATCTTTTATATTGAAGGCCTTAAATTTCTCTCCGTCATTGCCTATATATATCTTACCGTCTGTAAGAGTTCCATCTACATCCATTACGAAATATTTGATCATTTTTGTCCTCCTACTTTTCAAAGATATCTGCGTAAACACTAGGCGTCAAAAAACAAATAGAACTTTTATCTTCTAATGTGGCCGCATATTTTTTCAGCATTTTGCGCATATTGAAAGTTATTCTCTCATATTTTGTTTCAAAACGGTTCTCCTCAAACTGAATATCATTAAAATAGTTTTTCTTTCCTTTTATATATCCGTCAAAGCCTGCAACTGCAAACTTTGTAATTCCTAATCTCCTCAATAAATTTAAAAGCATAATCATTGTATTATCAAAATCTTCATTGTCTCTCTCAATCAGACTTTCATAATTGACTACCATATCATTCTCACAATAATTCTCCACATTTGAAACCACAACAATATGCTTTTCAGCTTCTCTATCTGCTGCTTTTTTATATCTCTTTGTACTGCCAAAGAAAGTCATCCGATTATCAGCTTCAACAAAGTCTGTAATAAAATTTGCTGATATTAAGAAAGGGTCGTTTTTCTCGATGTATTCTTCAATATCTTTTTTATATTTCACAATTGAATTTCCTGGCAAAACTAACAAAATATTCCTATTTCCAAACAAAGTCTTCAAGCTTTCGACTGCCAGTTTATCATCTACCTTTGTGTGATTGTATGCTCTATATAATTCTTGTATATTATCATAGTCATAGCGTTGTCTAAGCTCCGGAGAAATCATGGACATTATATGCTTAATATCTTTTGTTGCTAATCTAAACTTTTCTGTAAGATAAATTACATTATTGGGATGTGATTTATATATCCCTGCCATCATCGAGGGAATAGAATAGCCCCACGTACACTTTTCTTTTATGGTATACATATATTCATCTATGATATCCAGCAATGAATCAAAGTCATAGTTGTAGCCCCTTTTTCTAACCAAATAATCTGCAATCAATTCTGTATTAAGATTGCCGGCGCACTTTCCCATACCATTCAAAGTGGCGTCTATAATAATTCTGCGGACACCTTTTGACAATTCAATGACTTCCTGGGCAAAAGCAAAGGATAATTGAAAATTATTATGGGAATGAAAATCTATGGAAATGTCGTCTGATAAGTTATGATCGATTAATCCATATATTCTTCTCACATCATCAACATACATTGCTCCATATGTATCAACGATTCCAAAACCATAAGGATGAAGCTCATTCACTAACCGGATAATTTCCAACAGCTCTGCATCGGAATACCCCAGTGAATTTACTCCTTGAATAAATAATTTATATCCCTTCTCCTTTACGAGCTTTAAGCATCTAATAAGATCCTCTTTTGATGTCTCAAAATTATTTTTCGTAAAGCCTACTCTTATTCCGTCAATAGAAGTGCCATCGTATTCCTTAAGGCTGTCAAAATCAAACATTCCATAATCAATGAATGCAACATAGATGGTTTCATTTCGTTTTTTAGGAATAAACGCGCTTATCTGTTCAACCTTAGTAAAAAATGTGCTGTTTCCTTTGAATACGACTTTTCTCCAATCACGTAAGAATCCCATTTCAACAATATCAATATTTGACTCAGACAATCGAGTCGAAATATCCAAAATATCCCTATCCGGAATTTTGCAGTCAATAATCCGAGCGCCATCTCTTAATGTGCAATCTAAAATTTTTATATTTCTATTCATTTTTACAGTCTCCTCTTTGATATCTTTCAGAAACTATGTTTCGCACTTTTTCTAAATCATTCTTTGTATCAACGGATAAGGACTCTGACTCAATCTTAGTATAATAGATAGGAATCCCATTTTCTAAAAACCTCAAATGGTCTATATCCTCAACTTTTTCCATAGCTCCCATTGGAGTCCTTACAAAGAAGTCCAATGCAGGTTTATTAAAACACTCTATTCCAACTGCCTTTTTGTATTTAAAATTTAATGCGCCTTTGGTACTAGGTATCGGAAATCTTGATTGATACAGGCATTGATTGTCTGCCCCAAGAACAAGCTTTACATTGGCCATATCCAGGGTTTCAGCCGGATCCGTCAATTCGCGATATACGCTGCCAAAATATGGTTTGTCCATGGGCGTATTCGGAAGCCTGCTTATGGCCTGTTTAATGTTATCTGGATGAATCAAGGGCTCGTCTCCATTCACACTAATATAATAATCGGCCTCAATCATTTCTGTAACCTCCCAAACTCTGTGGGTAGTGTCAAGTCAACTACCTTATTTCTTTTAATAAACCTTATTATTTCAAGGA
>BLMJ01000247.1 GCA_011960625.1 Lachnospiraceae bacterium
TCTGGTAAAATATGAGGGGACAGACGGCAGACAAACCTATAGCAAATACCATATTCCATGGTATGCACTGGATGGTTTTGAAGAGGTTTTTGTAGGGGAAGGGTTTAAGGAAGGAACCTATCAGGCGCTTCGTCTTAAGTCCATGAAATATTATGAAATCCGTTGGACCAACGGCATAGAAAGCTATACTTTGGATTTGGCAGAACAGGAGCGGCAGGAATTGTGGGAGGCGTACAGCGAAGATGTAAAAGGGCTGGCATTTTCGGATATCAGGCAGCAGACGCCCATCGGGCGTATTACCTTTGCTTCTACGAAAAACCAAGGGGATGTGACGGCGGATATTTATCCCGGCTATGAAGGGACTTGCGCGCTCCTGCATGAATATGGCATTGCATCGCAAAAAGAGATAAAGGATTATGATATCATTAAAATTGTGGCGGACAAATACTTGCTGACGAAAGGGCTCCTCTATCAGGTAAATTCCTTGGAATGGGAAAAGACGATTACGGATGCGGCAGCGATAGAGACATTGTCTGAAGTGCTTTACTGTGAGGAATTTTGCGAGGACTATCAGCTCAATGAGACGAATCTTCAAATGGAATTTACCGTGTATTACCGGGATTCGGACGGAAGAACGATAGATGTTGTAAAGTGCAGGGCACAGGCGGACCCGGCGGAGAATGAAGTGCTGAAGGAACTTTTGAGATAAAGAAGGAGAGTGCCTTTAGGCAGGCGCTTGGAGAAAGGGAGAACAGAGGAATGAGGGGAAGGTTAAAGGAGTACAGAGGAGAAAAAATCGTTACACAGCTTTCGGCAAAGCTTCTGCCGCCTGATCTTCATTACCCTGACTGCATCTGTCTGCTGGTGCTGACAGACCGGCACTTATACGTGCTGGAGGATAATTTTGACGGAACGTATGAGATGCATTTTGAATTTGTGTTAAGCAGGATCGACGGCATCGAAATCGAAACGTGGGAGCAGATTTCCACCGGAAAGGACAGCAAGGAGAATCTGCCTGTCTTTGCAGCCATATTAACCTATTGGTGCAGCGTCATGTTTTCCGTACCCATCGGAAAACCGAACAGGGCGGTGAAGGAGAAATATATAGTAATCAAATATCATACGGAGCAGGGCAAAAAAGAAAAAATTTATTTCCATTTGCCGGATGGCGCAAAACCTTTTATTAAGTCATTTGAGAAGGTGAAGGCGGATTATGGACAGGGGTGCTATCAACAATAATAACTTATTTCCCTGAATTGAGAATACCACTTATCAATAATAATGCTACTGTTTGCCTCAATATATCTTACCATATTATTTAATGTTCTTTGAGGAATGCGAGAGTTATTATTGCAAAGTAAAGCCTTTCCAGAACTTGTTATCCAAATTTTTGTTGCGTTTACTGTTGCTTTCCCTTCCGCTATGTGTACGTGCACTGGCTCAAGCGGATCACTTTCATTTGACCAAAAATAAATTATATAAGATCCAATTCTAAAAATTTGAGGCATTTAAGATACCTCCTTCTTTAGAGAACTCAATCATTAAATGCGCATTATTACGTACAAATTCTTTAAAATAGTCCATCTCAGCATCAGAATATCCATTCACATCTTCCCAAGAGTGTTCTGGCAAATAGCAAGTTGCATTATGAAATCCATCCTTTAAATCAGGGGTTTCTATATATACTTTTACCCTTCCATCTGGAAGCATCTCTGAATGTGTAATCTCCGTGTCATCATTTAACGTTGCATATGGATACATCATATTATCAATCCTCTCTTTCCATAAATCTATTTTTCAATTTCTTTTATACTTCTTACCTCAATACTGACAGCATTTTTACACCCTCATTGTAATACACATTTCTGGCTTTAGCAATGACATGTTTTTGGCACGCAGACAGATGTCCAAATTGTGGATGTCCGGTATCTGGAGGTAATGTACCAGTGCAAACGCCGCATCCCAAAAGCACAGGGGGAAAGGTATCTGGTCTTAGTGTTACAGCATTGATATTCTCAATTCTTGGGTGCACATTTATAATCGGTATTGTACTTGCTATTATCGATTTATGTAAAAAGGATGACAGGAAAAAAACTTGTCTATAATCGCTTTAGTTATATGTGGATTCTGGTTGATTATCGGCTTTGGGGCTT
>BLMJ01000248.1 GCA_011960625.1 Lachnospiraceae bacterium
TGCAGTATACTATACCGGCATCAGAGACGACGGAGGAGCATGTTTTCCAGCAGAAGCATAAGATGCTGAAAGAAGAAAACGCCAACTATTATGAGTATGCCATTGGCGGTAAGACAGGGTATACGTCAGAGGCAATGTCAACGCTGGTTACAATGGCGGACAACGGGAATATGCAGCTTGTGTGCGTGGTGCTTAAGACACATGGGGTCAATGTTTATCCGGATTCCAAAAATCTATTGGAGTATGCATTTAACAATTTCAGCAAGGTTAAGCCGGCGGCCAATGAAAAGTCGGAGGATGTGGAGGAGATACCGGACGATCAGATTATTGTAGCGCCAAACGATGTAAAATTCGAGGACTTGGATATGAAGATTGTCCTAGATGAAGAGACGCTGGATGAAGGAGAGCTTTTCTACAGCTATAAGGACCAGTCTTTGGGAAGCGTCCGGGCAGTGTTGAGCCGGACTTATTTTGAAAAGCTGAATGCAGAGCAAGAGGAAAAAGAGAAGAATCGCTCAAAGGCCGGTGAAAAGGAAGGCAAAAGCAGCAAGGAGAAGAAGGATGGATTTCTTGAAAACAAGGAGATTGTAAAGAAATGCGTCCTTGGGGCAGCAGGAGTCGTGCTTGTTGTACTGCTGGCAGTTCTGGGAAAGTTAGTTTTGGACAGTAAGAGAAAGAAAAAGAAAAGATAAAAACCTCTTGACGATATGAGAGGTTTTGACTATAATTAACCACACAGGAAAAGTGTTGACGAAGACAGTAAGGCATATCAGAAAGGTACAGCGAGCCGGGGATGGTGGAAGCCTGGTGCGAGTAGGGCATGTCTGAATATCACTTCCGAGCTGCAGTTGTCGAAAGAGGTTATGTCAAGTAGATGCTGCCGAGGTTCCCACGTTACAGGGAAGGCATATGATAGTATGTTTAGGTGGTTTATAAGCGTGAGCATCCGCTCCCGTCCTATTCAGGACGGGAGTTTTTTTATTTGGTTGCACTACATTTAATTTGGGATGAGGTAAAGTTTTTGTCTGCTTCATCCTCAGAGGAGGATTATATGTATAAGAAGGTTTCAACAGATTTGAACTTTGTTGACCGAGAGAAAGCGGTTGAGAAGTTCTGGAAAGAAAACCATATTTTTGAGAAAAGTATGGAGCAGCGAGAGGGCAAAGAACTCTATATGTTTTATGATGGGCCGCCGACTGCCAACGGAAAGCCTCATATCGGCCATGTTCTGACCCGTGTAATCAAGGATATGATTCCGAGATATCGTACTATGAAGGGATATGAGGTGCCGAGAAAGGCAGGGTGGGATACCCATGGACTGCCGGTAGAGCTTGAGGTGGAGAAAGCATTAGGGCTTGACGGCAAAGAGCAGATTGAAGAGTATGGTTTAGAGCCGTTTATCGACAAATGTAAAGAAAGCGTATGGAAATATAAGGGAATGTGGGAGGATTTTTCCAGTACCGTCGGTTTCTGGGCAGATATGGAGAATCCATATGTCACATACCACAATGAATTTATTGAGTCAGAGTGGTGGGCTTTGAAGCAAATCTGGGACAAGGGGCTGCTTTACAAGGGCTTTAAGATTGTTCCCTACTGTCCCCGGTGCGGAACTCCCCTTTCCGCTCAGGAGGTGGCTCAGGGCTACAAAGATGTGAAAGAGCGTTCGGCGATTGTCAGGTTTAAGGCTAAGGGAGAAGACGCGTATATTTTGGCATGGACGACGACGCCCTGGACGCTGCCTTCTAACCTGGGACTCTGTGTGAATCCAAGGGAGACTTATGCGAAGGTAAAATGTATTGACGGATATACGTACTATATGGCAGAGGCGCTTCTGGACACGGTACTTGGCTCTTTGGCGAAAGAGGGAGAGGCGGCGTATGAGGTGCTTGAGACTTATCAGGGTAAAGATTTGGAGTACAAGGAGTATGAACCGCTTTACCAGTGTGCGGCAGATGGGATTGCGAATCAGCACAAAAAAGCGTTCTATGTGACCTGCGACGACTATGTTACGCTGACAGACGGTACGGGAGTTGTCCATATTGCGCCAGCGTTTGGTGAAGATGATGCCAAGGTATGCCGTAAGTACGATATGCCTTTCGTGCAATTGGTAGACGAAAAAGGAAATATGGCGGAATCGACGCCCTTTGCCGGATTATTCGTAAAGAAGGCCGATCCCGAGGTCTTGAAGGACTTAGCGGCTAGAGAGCTTCTTTTCGAGGCGCCGAATTTTGAGCACAGCTATCCGCACTGCTGGAGATGTGATACTCCGCTTATCTATTATGCCCGTGAGTCCTGGTTTATCAAGATGACGGACGTGAAGGAGAACTTGATTGCAAACAACAATACCATCAACTGGATTCCAGAGAGTATTGGAAAAGGGCGTTTTGGGGACTGGCTGGAGAATGTTCAGGATTGGGGCATCAGCCGTAACCGTTATTGGGGAACACCGCTTAATATCTGGGAGTGTGAGTGCGGACATCAACATTCTGTAGGAAGTATTGCAGAGTTAAAAGAGATGTCAGAGAATTGTCCAAAGGATATCGAGCTGCATCGCCCGTATATTGACGAGGTGACCATTAAGTGTCCTGTCTGCGGTAAGGAGATGCACAGAGTACCGGAGGTGATTGACTGTTGGTTTGATTCTGGGGCGATGCCCTTTGCACAGCTTCATTACCCCTTCGAGAATAAGGAATTGTTTGAGAAACAGTTTCCGGCAGACTTTATATCCGAGGCTGTGGATCAGACCCGAGGATGGTTCTATTCTCTGCTTGCAATCTCGACGCTCATCTTTAATAAGGCGCCTTATAAGAATGTAATTGTTCTCGGACATGTCCAGGACGAGAAGGGGCAGAAGATGAGTAAGAGCAAGGGAAATGCTGTGGATCCCTTTGAGGCCTTGGAGAAATATGGTGCGGATGCGATCCGTTGGTATTTCTACGTGAATAGCGCGCCGTGGCTGCCGAACCGCTTCCATGGAAAGGCTGTTGTAGAGGGACAGAGAAAGTTCATGGGGACCCTGTGGAATACCTACGCATTTTTCGTATTGTATGCTAATATTGATGAATTTGACGCTACAAAATATGCGTTAGAATATGATAAGTTATCGGTTATGGATAAATGGCTTTTGTCTAAACTTAATACGCTGATTAAGGATGTGGACAGTCATCTCCAGAATTACAGGATACCAGAGACGGCAAGGGCCTTGCAGGAGTTTGTGGATGACATGAGTAACTGGTATGTAAGGAGAAGCCGTGAGCGTTTTTGGGCTAAGGGAATGGAGCAGGATAAGATTAATGCATATATGACCCTTTATACAGCATTGGTAGGTGTCAGCAAGGCGGCAGCTCCGATGATTCCGTTTATGACAGAAGATATCTACCAGAATCTTGTAAAGAGTGTGGATGCAAGCGCACCTGAGAGTATTCATCTGTGTGATTTCCCGGAAGCCAAGGAGTCCTTTATCGACCAAGAGCTTGAGGAGAACATGGATAAGGTGTTAAAGCTGGTTGTTATGGGGCGTGCATGCCGAAACACGGCAAATATTAAGAACCGACAGCCTATTGGAAAGATGTATGTAAAGGCGGATTTTGAACTTCCAAAATTCTATCAGGAGATTGTTGAAGAGGAATTGAATGTAAAATCTATGACATTTTCACAAGATGTCCGCGATTTTACAACATATTCTTTTAAGCCTCAACTAAAGACAGTGGGTCCAAAGTATGGTAAAATGTTAAATGGAATCAGGACGATGCTTGGTTCGATAGATGGCAATGCTGCTATGGATGAATTGAATGAGACGGATGCCTTGAAGCTTCAAATTGACGGTCAGGAGGTTGTGCTGTCACGGGAGGACCTGTTGATTGAGAGTGCACAGATAGAGGGGTATGTATCAGAGGATGATAATGGGATTACAGTTGTACTGGATACAAACCTGTCAGAAGAACTTCTTGAGGAAGGCTTTGTGCGTGAGATTATCAGTAAAGTTCAGACCATGCGTAAGGAAGCTGGTTTTGAGGTGATGGATAAGATTGAGATTACCTATGAAGGAACCGGCAAGGCAGAGGCGGTATTTGCCGCCAATAGAGATACCATTGGAGAGGAAACTCTTGCGCAGAAGGTTACGAAAGCTGCACCGGCAGGATATGTGAAGGAATGGAAGATTAACGGTGAGATGGTAACTCTTGGGGTGGAGAGGAAATAACAATACTTTGAGGGGCGGTTCATGCAGGCTCCCAAGTGAAAGGAAGAGGTAGTAAGTATGTATAATCCGAGATTTGAAAAAGAGACCTTTAAGAAGGAAGTGAAGCAGAATGTGAAGCATCTGTTCCGTAAGGAGATTGAGGAAGTTTCACAGCAGGAGTTGTATCAGGCGGTTTCTTACGCTGTGAAGGAGGCAATCATTGATAACTGGATTGCGACACAGAAGCAGTATGAGAAGGATGATCCGAAGATTGTCTATTATATGTCCATGGAGTTTTTAATGGGCAGGGCACTTGGTAATAATCTGATTAATATGACAGCATACACGGAAGTCAAGGAAGCCTTAGAGGAGATGGGGGTCAACTTGAACCTGCTTGAGGATGAGGAACCAGATCCGGCGCTTGGAAACGGCGGTCTTGGACGTCTGGCGGCATGTTTTTTGGATTCTCTGGCGTCTCTTGGCTATGCGGCATATGGATGCGGAATCCGGTATCGTTATGGAATGTTTAAACAGAAGATTGAAAATGGCTATCAGGTGGAGACACCGGATAACTGGCTAGTAAACGGCAATCCGTTTGAATTGAGAAGACCGGAATATGCCAAGGAAGTGCGCTTTGGAGGAAATATTCGTGTAGAATATGACGATAAAGGAAAGATTCATTTTGTGCAGCAGAATTATGAGTCTGTCAAGGCGGTTCCATATGATTATCCAATCGTCGGCTACAATAACAATGTTGTCAACACCTTACGTATCTGGGATGCAGAGCCAATTGTTGACTTCCAGTTAGAGTCCTTTGACCGCGGTGATTACCATAAGGCAGTGGAGCAGCAGAACCTTGCAAAGAATATCGTAGAAGTTTTGTATCCAAACGACAACCATTATGCGGGTAAGGAATTGAGACTGAAACAGCAATATTTCTTCGTGTCTGCAAGTCTTCAGGCAGCTGTTGCAAAGTATAAGAAGCATCATGATGATATTAGGAAGCTTTACGAGAAGATGACCATTCAAATGAATGATACCCATCCGACGGTTGCGGTTGCGGAGTTGATGCGTATCCTGCTGGATGAAGAGGGGCTTGGATGGGAAGATGCGTGGGAGGTTACAAAGAAGACCTGTGCATACACCAATCATACCATTATGGCTGAAGCTCTGGAGAAGTGGCCTATCGACCTGTTCTCAAGACTTTTGCCCCGTGTATACCAGATCGTGCAGGAGATTGACCGCAGATTCATTGAGTATGTACGCAAGACCTATCCAGGAGATGAGAATAAGGTCAAGAAGATGGCGATTTTAAGGGATGGCCAGGTGAAGATGGCGCACCTTGCTATTGTTGCAGGCTATTCAGTTAATGGTGTTGCAAGACTGCATACGGAGATTCTTAAGAATCAGGAGTTAAAAGAATTTTATCAGTTGATGCCGGAAAAATTCAATAATAAGACTAATGGTATTACACAGAGGCGTTTCCTGATGCATGGCAATCCAAGATTAGCGGATTGGGTAACGGCAAAACTTGGCACAAAGGATTGGATTACAGATCTTTCTCTGATGTCAGGTCTTAAGAAATATGCAGATGACCCGGAAGCCTGGAAAGAATTTATGGAGATTAAGTATAAGAATAAGGAATTTTTGGCAGCTTATATTCTCAAGCATAATGGAATAGAGGTGGACCCGCGTTCTATTTTTGACGTACAAGTAAAGCGTCTTCATGAGTATAAACGGCAATTGCTGAATATTCTCCATGTTATGTATCTGTATAACCAGATTAAGGAGCATCCAGAGAAAAAACTTCTTCCCAAGAACCTTTATCTTTGGTGCAAAGGCTTCAGCAGGATATATTCGGGCGAAGGAGATTATCAAGCTTATCAATTCCGTTGCGGATGTGGTAAATAATGACCGCAGCATCAACGGAAAGATTAAGGTGGTATTTATCGAAGATTACCGTGTATCTAATGCAGAGTGGATTTTTGCGGCAGC
>BLMJ01000249.1 GCA_011960625.1 Lachnospiraceae bacterium
TGCGCTCCTCCCGAAATCTTCAAGATTCCGTATAATCGTATCACACGCTGCAGGAGCCATACACGCACCCATGTTCTGGGAATCCTTAAGCCCATAATCCACAATCTTTCCCACCGTCACACCGGTAATCCTGACATGACTCCGTTTCGTCCCTACCAGAAACGCGCCGCTTCCTGTGACCGTCCACTGGGCAGACAAAGGTCTTTGATTCGCATATCCGAGTGGAAAACGGAACTCCTTCTCCGCACTCCCAAAATGACTGGAAGTAACCGCAAGCATATAATCCCCATATCCTGCCGCCACACTCATAGATGCAAGGGCAAGGGCTTCTCCCGACGTGGAGCAGGCGCCAAACAGACCGAACATAGGAATCCCCAGCTCCTCTACGCCCATGGAGGTGGCCACTCCCTGGCGCAGAAGATCCCCGCCAAACAGGTATCTTACCTTTGACGCCTCCACATGGGCCTTCCCCATTGCCAGAAGACAGGCCTCCTTCTGCATGGTACTTTCCGCCTCTTCCCATGTATTTTCCCCAAACAGATTCTCCTGCTCCACCATATCAAACATCTTCCCCAGAGGGCCCTCTCCCTCTTTCTTCCCCGCAACCGAAGCGCTGCTGACCAGATACGGGGACTCTTTAAACGCAATACTTTGCAATCCCTTTACCATTCTCCCTACCTGCCTTTTCTCTTAAATCATTCCGCTGACTTTCAAAAGCCAGTACCCGAATCCTAAGACCCAGCTCGTAAATATCCCATACAGTATCACGGGCCCTGCAATCGTAAAAATCTTACACCCAATCCCCATGACCTGTCCTTCCTTCTTATACTCAATCGCCGGAGCTGCAACAGAATTAGCAAATCCTGTAATCGGAACTAACATACCCGCTCCGCCCCACTTAGCAATACGCGGATAAATATTAAATCCAGTGAGGACAACGCTTAAAATCACCAAGACCATCGACGTCCACCCGCCGCTTATATCCTTGTCAAATCCAAGTTTTCCGCAATAATTCAGGATTGCCTGTCCCACAGTACAGATAACTCCACCTGCAACAAACGCTTTCGCCATATTCATAGGCAGATTATGAACCGGCGTTTTCTTCTTGACATAATTTTCATACGCCTGCTGTTGTTTCTGCTTATCCATTTTCCTCTCCTCCTTGTATCTTTATTTCGCACACGCACAAAGCCATTTCAATACGCCGCCGTCTTTTAGAAACGATTGAAAAAGAAAATCAACGCCCCCACGCCTTTTCCAATCGCAACCCCAAGAATCAGATATTGTATTCCCCGCAGCAATTTCACCCTGCGCAAAAAAACCGGAAATACATTCAGAATCTCTGCCAGAGCCATGGACCAGCAGCCCACAAAAATGCCTCCAAAAAGCCCAAAGACCGGCAGCAGCCACGTCCCAAAGGGAATCCGGATTCCGTAAATAAAAAAAATATTT
>BLMJ01000250.1 GCA_011960625.1 Lachnospiraceae bacterium
CAAACTTCTCCATTAATTCCTCTGATATGTCTCCGCTCACGGCGCAGACCAAATCCCGATGGGGATAGATTGCCTCGGCCATTGCCAAAAGCGCAAAGCTGCAGCCTGCCGGATACTCATATGCCTCCCGCGCACAATACCGCAGCTGTCTTTCTGCCGCCCCCTGCCACTTTACCTCCCCAGTCAAGGCGGCCAGCTTTTGAAGCGCCATTGCCGCAACGGAATTACCAGAAGGCATCGCCCCGTCATACATTTCTTTGGGACGTGCAATCAACTGCGCCGCATCCCATGCATTAATGAAATATCCGCCCGCATTTTCATCTTCAAAAAACTGAAGCATCTGCCCTGCCCGCCGTATTGCGCAAGAAAGGTATTCCACCTGAAAATCGGCTCGGTATAACTCTATTAATGCAAGGGTATAAACCGCATAATCCTCCAATTGCCCTTGATGCGCCGCATCCCCGTCGCGGTAACGTAAATAGAGCCTCCCATCCTCCCCATTCATATGCGTCTCTATAAATTCCCGCGCCTTTTTTGCCGCTTCCAGATACCGCCTCTCCTTCAATGCGGCTCCTGCCCGGGCAAGCGCAAGTATTGTCCATGCATTCCAAGAAAGCAGAATCTTATCGTCTTTATGAAGGCTTGTACGGTTCAAACGGTACTGATACAAGCTATCGTTACTCAGCTTACACTTCTCTTCTGTCTGCCCCCGCCGAATCCGGTTGGGAATACTCTTCCCCTCAAAATTCCCCTCTTCCGTAATTCCATACCTCCTGCAGAACTCTTTCCCCTGGGCTTCACCTAACACAGATATGACTTCTTCAGGCGTAAATACATAATATTTTCCCTCCACACCTTCACTGTCTGCGTCCTGACCGCAGTAAAAACCTCCCTCTCTGTCGGTCAGCTCTCTTAAAATATAATCTGCAATGTCCTTTACCATATCCTTATACTTTACTTTTTCCGTAACCCGATACGCTTCCAGATACGCAAGAATCAAAAGAGCATTATCATACAGCATTATTTCAAAATGGGGAACAAGCCATTGGGCATCCGTCGAATAGCGTGAGAAGCCTCCTCCGATGTGATCATGGATTCCACCGTCCGCCATGGCGTTTAAGGTGGTTTCCGCCATATGAAGCGCCTCCGTTTCCTGCTCTTCCTTTGCATAACGCATCAAAAACAGAAGATTATGAGGCGCGGGGAACTTCGGCGCGCCTCCGAAGCCTCCCCATTCCGGATCAAACTGCCTGGCAAAGATACGGCAGGCTTTCCCTAACATCTCTTTGTCAGGGAATCTATCCCCAGAGTCCTTCCCTTCGGATCCGCAAGTTTTATTGATGAGCGCCGTAATCTCTTCACTATCCCTTAGAAGCTCCTGCCGTCTGGTCTTCCACAGCTTAAGAACTTCATTTAAGACGTCCATAAGTCCCGGCCGGCCATAATACCGTTCTTTTGGGAAATATGTTCCGGCAAAGAAGGGCTTCTGCTCTGGGGTCATGATAATCG
>BLMJ01000251.1 GCA_011960625.1 Lachnospiraceae bacterium
TCTAATCACCTAATAAGCGCTAAAGTTTACGATTAAATCTTCTACATAATCTATATAATCATTAAGATTACATTTAAAAGAAATGACGCTTTTACTTTTACTTCCATATTCTCCTATTTTCTCTCGATTTTTATCGAGAAACTCAATATTGTCTGCGATAGATTCCAGATTGCCAACTTCCGATATCATACCATTCACCATATTCTCAATAAAATCCTCTACTCCGCTTACTTTCGTAACTACAGGTACGCATCCACTTGCCATCGCCTCTAGCATCGTAAGACTTGTCCCTTCAAATTCAGAATAATTTAAGTAAATATCCTGCCTATTTAAAAAATTTAATAATTCTACTCTTGTAAGTCTTCCATATAATTTTACTTTATTGTTGAGTTTTTTATTTTCTATATATTCTTTTATTTGACTCTCACAAGGTCCTTCACCTGCAATATTAAGTACATAATCTATATTTCTTTTTTCCAACAACTCTATTAGTTTTGGCAATAAATCTGCCCTTTTTTGTTCGCAAGTTAATCTGCATGGATAACCAATCTGGAGCTTTTTTCCATATTGCATATTATATTTATGCCTGCTATATTCTCTATACTCTACAAATGGTTCTTTGTAATAAACTTTACTTTCATTTATTCCATATAAATTGGTTAAATTATTCTTGATTCTACCGCTTATACACAAGTACGAGTCTATAAAACCATCCCACTCACATTGATGGTGGTAAAAAATCTCCTGATCGTTTAGAACACTGGATATAATCTGAACTTCTCCTGGATATAATCGTTTAATATATGATGCTGCCCACAACACTTCTGAACTCCATATATTAATTAATGTAAAGGGTTTCTGTTTAAGCAACATATCAACTAATTCAAAATATATACTCTCATTCTTCTTATTCAGCTTAGATGTAATTTGTTCAAGACTACTTTCTGTTGGCGACCCTATATTTTCAATTAAATTTATAGAATATCCGCGTTGTGATAAAAATAATGCAAGTTTATGCGCCCAATCTTCAGCTCCTCCCCAGCTTCCATCTAAATTATCCACTATGATATTCCTGCTTTTATAATCAAACTTCTCATCCCACTCATGATGTTTTTCACTAACTTTTATTTGTTCAATAGTTTTTCGAATGATATGTTCAATAGTTACAATCTTATTCTGAACTCTCATTTGTGCTAATTGAGCAGTGATTGATTCTATATCTGCACAGGCTATGAGCACTAATGCTTCTTCTTTCTCCAATATATCTGGAGAGTAAATCTTTCTATCGAAAAAATACGTTCCCCATCTATTAGCATCATTATCAACATAACCATATATCTCAACTGATAGTCGTCCTAAAAATTCTGTATATGTTTGAGAGATTTGTCCTGCCCCAAATAAAAATAATTTATTTTCTGCGCTGCCTTTCATTATCCAATCTGTTAAAATCAACGTTTTTTTATTAGATTTTGCTTTTATCTTTTTTTCCACTACATTTGAGTCATTTAGTAATGTAATAATAATAATATCTGTTTCAGGCCAAGCATCCTCTATTGTATATATCGGAATATTTTTATCTATTTGCCCTGCATTTCTATCAACAAAATATTTTATATTTATACTTTTTTTCAAATTATCATATAAATGTTCTCCCAAGATACCACAACCATAAATACCGCACGTTTTTATTCCCGCCTTAGACAAGTATTCTGCAAGTTTAACTCCATTCTCCTCTAATTTCATCCACTTATCCAGAATACTAAATTTTCTTTTTATAATATCTAGCTCCCATATCCAGTTTGTATATCTTGCAAAAAAAGCATTTAAAAGCAAATTTAAATCGTTTCCGTTTAAAATTCCTTTTCTCTGTACAATACTGATGACTTCCTGTTGCGACTGAACCATCTCCAAAATGTTATTAGATGCATTTTTGTCATGTACAACATGTTCATACAAAAGTTCTGCATTTAGTGAAAAAGAACGCCCCATTGATAA
>BLMJ01000252.1 GCA_011960625.1 Lachnospiraceae bacterium
ATCAACACGCAGCGGGAGAAGACGAATTATGAGGGGATAATAGGTAAGACGATTCGCATTGCAGAGAGAGTGGATAACATCAGACAGACAGGAATGGCGGTGGTGAATGGACAGGAATGGACCGTAAGAGCAGAAGAGGAACAGGAGATTCTCGAGCCGGAGACACTGGCAAAGGTAGTCAACATATCAGGTGTGAAACTGATTGTAAGAAAGTATGAGGAGGAATAGGAATGAGTAATGGGATTGTTGGTTTAGTTGTAGTAGTTATCGTAGTTCTAATCGTGTTGTTGCTTCTGATTTCATGTATTAAGATCGTACCTCAGGCTCGGGCGATGGTCGTGGAGCGTCTTGGAGCTTATCAGGCTACCTGGAGTACAGGGCTTCATTTCAAAGTTCCGATTATCGATCGGGTTGCAAGGCGGGTTGATTTAAAAGAGCAGGTGGTAGATTTCGCACCCCAGCCGGTAATTACGAAGGACAATGTTACCATGCGGATTGATACGGTAGTATTCTACCAGATTACAGATCCGAAGATGTTCTGCTATGGTGTGGCGAATCCGATTATGGCAATCGAGAATCTGACAGCGACTACGCTGCGTAACATTATCGGTGATCTGGAGCTTGACCAGACATTGACATCCAGAGAGACGATTAATACAAAGATGCGGGCGTCCCTTGATGTGGCAACGGACCCCTGGGGAATCAAGGTAAACCGAGTAGAGTTAAAGAACATCATTCCGCCGGCAGCAATTCAGGATGCCATGGAGAAGCAGATGAAGGCAGAGCGCGAACGCCGTGAGGCAATTCTTAGGGCGGAAGGTGAGAAGAAATCAACCATTCTTGTGGCAGAAGGTAACAAAGAGTCTGCAATTCTGGATGCTGAGGCAGAGAAGCAGGCGGCAATCCTGCGTGCTGAGGCACAGAAGGAAGCCATGATTCGTGAGGCGGAAGGTGAAGCGGAGGCTATTTTGAAGGTACAAAAGGCCAATGCAGACGGTATCCGTTTCCTGAAAGAAGCAGGGGCAGATGAGGCAGTGCTTACTATGAAAAGTTTAGAGGCATTTGAAAAAGCAGCGGACGGCAAGGCTACAAAGATTATTATTCCGTCAGAGATACAGGGGATTGCGGGACTGGTGAAAAGCGTCAAGGAAGTAGTTGCGGAATAGTGAGGGAGGTATTCTCTGTAAGGTGACGGCAAAAGGAGGCAGTTATATGACACATGTATTGATTCTGGAGGACGACAGGGCTTCCATGGAAGCTCTTGAGAAGATTCTTAAGGAGTATTCAGAGAATATCTGTGTCCATACTGCCTCTTCTTATGAAGAGGCAAAAGAGCTTCTGAAGCAGGACACTCGGTACGGATTATTCTTGCTGGATGTGAATCTAAGAGGTGAGAATCGGGAGGATATCGGCGGGATTCTGTTTGCCAGGGAGCTTAGGGAGCAGTTTCGTTATACGTTTACCCCAGTTGTCATGGTTACTTCCGTTGGAGCCATGGAGATGCAGGCATACAGGGAGCTGCACTGCTATCAGTACATTATGAAACCTTTTCACCCGGAACAGGTAAGGGAAGTGGTGAGGAAGGTTCTTGGACAGGAAAAGCAGGAAGGGCCGCCGTTCATTATGGTGAAGAGGGACGGCGTCAACTATCAGGTTAGATGTGAAGACATCCGATACATAGAGGCGGTACACAGGGGAGTCTGTCTCCATCTGAAAGACGAAAACTGGAAAGTACCCTATGTGACGCTAAAAGATATTTTGTCTAGAGTACCCCAAGGGATGTTCCTTCAGTGCCACAGGGTGTTTGCCGTGAATCGGCGGGAGGTGGAGTATTACGATACGGTAAACCGAATCGTGAAGCTCCGCGGCTGTAAGGATGTGGTGGAGATTGGAGTGACGTATAAGGCAGAGATAGGGAGGCTTGTAAGTGGCTAACTGGGCGAAAAAATTTTTATATCGAATCTTTTGCGTGCTTGCAATGCTGGTGTCTGTCTATCTGATTGTGGATTTTTTGGTCAGCGGCACGTTTGACTACCGAATTTTTACGATGTTTGTGCTTCTAACCGTGGTGGAGATATGGGGAATCATCGACTGGCGGAGAAACTATCTTTTGATTCAGCAAAAGGAATCAGAACTGAAATTGTATCAGCACTATATCCGGCCCTTGGAGGAGCTGGTGAAGGAGATACGAGCCAAACAGCACGAGTTCGATAACCATGTTAATGCTATCTTGAATATGCATCTGACGGTGAGTGATTACGAAGAACTGGTGGCTCGGCAGTCGGCGTATATCACAGAGGTAATTCGGGATGACGGCAGCAGGAAGTATCTGCCGCTTCTTAGGATTAGCGATAAGGTGCTGGCAGGCTTCCTTTACAGTAAGATTGTGCGCGCCCCATCTTATATAAAGACCGAGGTGGAGGTAAAAAGCCTGGAGATTATTTCTGGGATTTCGGAGCATCATTTGATAGAGATAGTGGGTACTCTGGTGGATAATGCGTATGAAGCCTGTACAGAGGAACTGAACCGGGTGTTCATGGAGCTGGATTCAGAGGATGACAGGATGGTTTTCCTGATTAAGAATCGGGTGCAGCATATGAAACTGAGAAGTATCCATAAGTTTTTCGAGAAAGGGTATTCTACAAAGAAGGATGCTGACCGCCATGGACTTGGATTGTATAATGCGAAGATGCTGATCGGTCGGTATCGCGGGGATATTGTGGTGAGCATGGAGAAGGTGGAGGGAGTGGATTATATCTGTATGAAGGTGGTTGTGTAAGGGATTGATGAAAATCACTAAGAAAATATATAGTTTGAGATGAACGGGGGCTATCGGGAAATAGATAGTCCTTTTTTGGTTTCTAATTAGGGCAATTTCTATTAAGATAATTTTAGAAAGCTATGCTATATTAAATGGGGAAAGGAGAATCATATATGAACAATAATACAGTTGTAGAAAAGACAGTAGACTATATAGAAACACATATTAATGAGGAGTTGTCGCTTGATAAAATAGCAAATTCATTAAATTATTCAAAATTTTATATAGCCAGAGTTTTTACTGAAGAAACAAAATGTACGGTATATAAATACATTCAAGGACGTAGATTGACTTTGGCAGCTCAGAAACTTGTGGAAACAGAGCGGCCCATTGTTGAAATTGCTTTTGAAGCACATTATGATTCACAGCAAGCTTTCACATTAGCTTTTAAACAATTATATGAATGTACGCCTAATATTTTTCGAAAAAATGGTGTGTTCTATCCTAAACAATCGAAGATATGCATGATGAGTTCGTTTGATGGATACTCATTTGTGTGCTATTTAGCAGGAGGTAAATCAGCAGCATGAGTACAATTCCTTATGTTATTGAACAGACAAGCCGAGGAGAACATAGTTATGATATTTTTTCAAGACTATTATCCGACAGAATTGTTTTTTTAGGAGAAGAAGTAAGTGATGTTTCAGCAAGTTTGATTATTGCACAAATGTTATTTTTAGAATCACAAGACCCGGAAAAAGATATTCAGTTATATATCAATAGTCCGGGCGGCTCTGTTACGGCGGGTTTTGCTATTTATGACACAATGCAATATGTTAAATGTGATGTTTCAACAATATGTATAGGTCTTGCTGCCAGTTTTGGAGCTTTTATACTGGCGGGAGGTACAAGAGGAAAGCGCCTTGCTTTGCCTAATGCAGAAATTATGATACATCAACCTGCTATTCATGGAAATGGGATTCAAGGGCAGGCAGCCGATATAAAAATTACATCTGACCACATACAAAAAAGCAAAAAACGATTAAATACCATTTTATCAGAAAATACAGGTAAAAGTATTGATGAGGTGGTTATTGCAACGGAACGTGATAATTATATGACGGCAAGAGAAGCAATGGATTTTGGCTTGATTGATAAAATTATAGATAAGCGTTAATTTTATATACATATGCTGATTTAATCCAGATTGGAATACTCATTGTTGCCCTTGTTAATTTGATTTATCAGATTTACAAGGGAAAAAAATAGCCACCACTACTCACAATAGCGGTTCCAAATCCGAAATCCTATAAAGTGGGATACTTTATGATTGTTTAGGGATAAAATCTCTCCGGAATCCTGCAAAGGGCAGCTGTAAGCACACATGCCTCTGTGACATGATGTCCATTTTTGTAAAAAGATAAAATTTTTCGTTTCATTTGGTATGTATTTGATGTAAAATTAGACATACGGGAAATGGAACGGGGCAGGAGAAAATTTATTCTCTTGCCGATACATATAAGAAAACATACAGAATTGCATGAAGATTATGGCACTTTTGGATGGCGGCAAGACACCGGTATGTTATGACAGGAAAACAAGGCTTCCAAGCATTTGGGGAGCGCGTAAAAGAGAGGAGAAATTGCTATGAGGAACCATGAAGTTACAGACAGGCAGCCATTGCTGAAAGAGGACGGTTCCCTGAGGGAACCAGGATGGTCCAGGCAGCTGGTACAGCGCTACGATCGTTCCATGATAAAAGCGCCGGCTTTCCGGATTAAGGAGTGGGACTATTATCTGGTATTAAACGAGGATTTTGCAGGTGCATTTACCGTGTCGGATGATGGATATATCGGCTTACAGTCCGTGTCCCTGCTGAATTTTAAGGAGGGATGGGAGCATACAGAGACGATTCTGAATCCATTTCCCATGGGGAGGCTCCATATGCCGTCCACCTCGGAAGAGGGAGATACTATTTACCATGATAAGCGATTGCATATTGAATTTCGCAAGGAAGAAGGCAGGCGAAGGATACTGTGCAAATTCCGGAATTTTTATCAGGGAAAAGAGCTGGACTGTAATATAACTCTAAAGCAGCCGCAAATGGATACTATGGTGATTGCAACGCCCTGGAAGGAGAAGAAGACGGCCTTCTATTATAATCAGAAGATTAACTGTATGTCTGCAAGCGGGAGTATAAGATATGACGGTAAGACCTATACCTTTAACCCAGCCACAGACTTCGGGACTTTAGATTGGGGACGCGGAGTCTGGACTTATGATAATCGCTGGTATTGGGGCTCCGGCAACTGCAGGGTGGATGGGAAACCCTTTGGCTTCAATATAGGATACGGGTTTGGGGATACGAAGGCAGCGTCTGAGAATGTACTGCACTATGATGGAAAAGTTCACAAGCTCGATGATGTAACGTTCCATATTCCAGAAGGGGAGTATATGAAGCCGTGGAAATTTACATCCAGTGACGGAAGATTCGAAATGGATTTTCAGCCTGTGCTTGATCGGGCGGCGAAGACGGCGGCGGTACTTATTGAAACGGACCAGCATCAGGTGTTCGGTCGGATGAGCGGCAGGGCGGTTCTTGATGATGGAAAGGTGATTGAGGTGAAGGACTTGATGTGCTTTGCGGAGGATGTACATAATCGATATTAGGAGAGCTTTGTCAGCACACTAGTGAAAAGAGACTGCCGAGAGAAGGGCTATGTATCAACATACATAAAAGCCCCTCCGGGCAGTCTCTCTTTCTTAACTGTTTGCAATCGGTTTAAAATCACTGGCTGGATGCTTGCACAGAGGACAGATGAAATCCTCTGGCAGTGTATCTCCTTCGTAGATATATCCGCAAACCGTACAGACAAAACCTTTCTTTACTCCTTCTGTCTTTGGCGCTGTCTTGATATTCTTCTGGTAATAGCTGTAAGTAACGGACTCGTCGTCAGACAGTGCATGCGCATCCGTTACATCTGCCAGAAACAGCGTATGAGTTCCCAGGTCTGTGGCTGATATCACCTTTGCAGAGATATAAGCATTACACGTATCTGTCATATATACAATCCCGTTCTCTGCCCGTTGATATGAGATCTCTTCCAGCTTATTGACCTTGGCGCCGCTTTGAAATCCCCAGTGCTTAAAAGTATCAAACTTAGAATGTTCTGTGAGGATGGAGACATTAAAGACTCCGGTCCGTTTAATCATATCGTGAGTATAATTTTTCTTATTTACCGCCACTGTAATTCTGTTCGGCTCGGTTGTTACCTGTGTTACTGTGTTTACGATACAGCCGTTATCTTTCTCGCCCTCTCTTGCCGTTAAGATAAAGAGACCGTAAGTGAGCTTATACATTGCTTTTCTGTCCATTTTTATTTCTCCTTAACCTGTATTTGGTCGCCAGTCTACGTATTTTAATAATAAAAATTATACATAATTATTTCCAGATTGGCAACACTTTACATCATAAAAATGTTCTTTACGAATCTTCCTGTAAATGGTAATATGAACGTGTTACATGTACCAATAAGGAGAGCTCAAAAGAAAAACGGAGGGAAATGCTATGAACATGATTCAAGATGTAATGGACTACATTAGAAGCTGTGATGAAGAGATCGGGGATGCGCTTTATCTGGAACTGAACCGTCAGAGGCGGAACCTTGAGCTGATTGCTTCTGAAAATATTGTAAGCCCAGCGGTCATGATGGCAATGGGAACGGTGCCGACGAATAAGTATGCGGAAGGCTATCCGGGAAGACGCTACTACGGTGGCTGTGAACATATAGACATTCTGGAAGATTTGGCAATCGAGCGTGTGAAGAAGCTGTTTGGCTGCGAGCATGCATGTGTTCAGCCTCATTCTGGGGCTAATGCAAACAATGCAGTCTATCAGGCTTTGCTTGAGCCTGGGGATACAGTAATGGGCTTGAATCTGGCGCATGGCGGTCATCTGACCCATGGTTCTCCGGTAAATATGTCTGGCCTGCTGTATCATTTCATCCCCTACAATGTAAATGACGACGGATTTCTGGACTATGACGAGATCAGAAAGCTGGCACAGGAATGTAAGCCGAAGATGATCGTTGCGGGCGCATCTGCCTACCCAAGAGAGATTCGATTTGACATCTTTGCGGATATTGCGAAGGAGGTAGGCGCATACTTGTTTGTGGACATGGCCCATATTGCAGGATTGGTTGCGGCGGGGCTGCATCAGAGTCCGGTTCCCTATGCAGATGTGGTATCCAGCACGACCCATAAGACCTTAAGAGGGCCAAGAGGCGGTATTATTCTATGCAAGGAAGAACATGCCAAGGCGATCGATAAGGCTATATTCCCGGGAACGCAGGGAGGTCCGTTGATGCATATTATCGCTGCGAAGGCCGTCTGTTTCGGGGAGGCGTTAAAGCCGGAATTTAAGTCCTATCAGCAGCAGGTGGTGAAGAATGCGAAGGCCCTTGCCAAGGCGATGGTAGAAGAAGGGTTCGATTTGGTCAGCGGAGGTACGGACAACCATCTGATGCTGGTTGATTTGCAGAATATGGGTGTTTCTGGAAAGGAAATGCAGAATCGGTTGGATGAGGTGTATATTACAGTCAACAAAAATGCGGTGCCCAATGACCCGGCAAGCCCGTTTGTGACGAGTGGGATTCGTATAGGTACTCCGGCTGTCACGACAAGAGGCTTAAAGGAAGAAGATATGAGGACGATAGCAGGACTGATTAAGATGGCAGTGACGGATTTTGAAGAGAAGGCGGAAACGATTCGAAGTTCGGTCAATCAGATTTGTGAGAAGTATCCACTGTTTGTATAACTCAAAATCCAAGGCTGATTTTTAAGGAAGAAGGGGAGGAGGGAATAAAAAGGATGATGTTGGAGGGAAAAGCCACAGATTTTATAGAAGCTTTGTCTTCGGCAAAACCGGTCCCAGGCGGAGGCGGAGCCTGCGCCGCGGTGGGCGCTTTCGCCGCTGCTCTTGGAATCGTCTTACCTATTATCCCCTCATAATTCGTCTTCTCCCGCTGCGTGTTGAT
>BLMJ01000253.1 GCA_011960625.1 Lachnospiraceae bacterium
GTTTCATCCGTGCCGCCAAGCTCACGGGAAAAATGGTGTCTGTGTACCGCCCCGTTTCCCGCGCTGATTACAACACTTCTGTTCAACACCGAGGAATAAGCGTCAAGCATGTTAGACAGAAGCGAAGTTCCGTTATGTCCTCCCAGATTCGTACCAAGGGCAACGCATATGACCAGAGGCATATTCCGTTTTCGCGCAAGGGCATTAATGTACTTCATGGCAAGCATGATATCATTTTCCTGAAAGCAGGTGGCATCCTGGCGGATAACGTAAAAATCCTTGAGATAGGCCTTCGCCGGCTTTAGTTTCACCACTGCAAGAGTGGCTTCCGGGGCGGCTCCGATAAAGCGGTGCTCCAGATCCGCACTTCCAGCCGCCACGCTAGCGATGAATGTACCATGTCCTTCTGTGTCCATACTTGGCACAATCTCCAACGGATTTTCCGAGCGCAGAGCTTCATTAATCATTTCTTCTGTGTATTCACTTCCGTAATCCAACCCGTAGGGAAGCATGCCGTCCTGTATGGTCTGGTCCCAGATTCCGGCAATTCTTGTAGAGCCGTCGATATTTCGAAAGAGGGGATTCCGGTAATCAATTCCGGTATCCAGTATGCCCACCATGATTCCATTTCCCTGGAGGTTCAGCGTCGGGTAACTCTGTACTACACTGATTCCGGCTTCGTCCATTGCCTCTAAATCCATGAGCTGGTAACAGTTTGGAATGGAATTGTAGCGATAATATTCCAACGACACAGGCTGGGTCAGCGTCTTATCCACATAGACCGCCTGAAACCCAAAATCCATGGACTGGACGCATGCCCTTGCCCGTTCTGCCTCCTGCGGCGTTATTTCCCTGTAAATCGGCGCAATAAAATCAATAAAATCCTCTGACATAATCATCTTCCGGCAAGTTTCTCTATCCATAAAAAACACCTCATATACCTTTTCTCTTAGTATATGAGGTGTTCCTTACATTCTATCACAGCGAAAATTTAATATTCGTTCGCGGCAGTGATACACGGCATCTCCTGCCCTCTCAGCATAATCAAGGGTCCGCCCGTTCCCTCTATGTACTCCCGCGTAATCGTCACCTGCCCGATATTATCATCCTTTGGAATCTCAAACATAATATCAAGCATAAATTCCTCAATAATCGCCCTAAGCGCTCTTGCTCCTGTATCCTTCTCCACCGCTTTCTTCGCAATCGCCGCAAGGGCGCCTTCATCAAATTCCAGCTTCACCTCATCTAAGGCGAGCAGCTTTTGATACTGCTTCAAAATGGCATTCTTAGGCTCAGTAAGGATTTTTACCATCATCTCCTCACTCAAGCCCCGCAGAGTAAATACAATGGGAAGACGACCCAAAAACTCTGGAATCATTCCGAAATTGCGCAAATCCTCTGTGGCCACCTTCTGAAGAATCGTCTGATCTCGGTCATACCTATCCTTAAGCTCAGCCCCGAATCCAATGGAAGACTGCTTCGTCAGCCTCTCTTTAATAATCTTATCCAAATCAGGAAACGCTCCGCCGCAGATAAACAGAATATTCTTCGTATTCACAGTAGTAAGGGGAACCATGGCATTCTTACTGTTGGCCCCTACAGGAACCTCCACCTCGCTTCCCTCAAGAAGCTTTAACATTCCCTGCTGAACAGACTCTCCGCTCACATCTCTCTGATTGGTATTCTTCTTCTTGGCAATCTTGTCAATCTCATCAATAAAAATGATTCCCTGCTCAGCCTTCTCTACATCATTGCCCGCAGCCGCCAGAAGTTTAGATACAACGCTCTCAATATCGTCCCCAATATACCCTGCTTCCGTCAGGGAAGTAGCGTCCGTGATAGCAAGCGGCACGTCCAGAAGCCTTGCCAGCGTCTTTACAAGATAAGTCTTACCTGATCCGGTGGGTCCAATCATCAGCATATTCGATTTCTCAATCTCAATCTCATCCATGGTATCCGTGGCCACACGCTTAT
>BLMJ01000254.1 GCA_011960625.1 Lachnospiraceae bacterium
GAGAAAATGGGTTGAGTATGCCGTAGAGAATTATAAGGGGAAGAATTCATTTGGATTTCAGCTTGCTAAGGATTTAAAAGAGAGGCAGATAGATCGGGCAATCGAGCGGTATGCAAGGGGTGTGCAGCCGAAGGAGGTTGTGGCGATTCTGGATACCTCTGCATTTAAGTCCGGAAAGACAGGGTTCTTATTGACGGACCGGTATTTGTACAGTGATAAATGTAAGGAAGAAGGGCCGATTGGCCTGATGTTTCTTAAGAGCGTTTCTGTTAAGGCTGAGAATAATAGCTGCTGCGTGCTGACGTTTGAGGACGGCAGTAAGAGAGAGATTGATATCTCTGTGTTTCTGGATGTGGCAGATGTACTGAAGCTGATTAT
The DNA here is from genome assembly GCA_011960625.1 of Lachnospiraceae bacterium. GTDB lineage: Bacteria > Bacillota > Clostridia > Lachnospirales > Lachnospiraceae > Sporofaciens. The sequence continues at coordinate 379 of BLMJ01000254.1, forward strand.
TGAGCAGAAAGAGAAGTATGAAGCAGAGGAAAAAGACCAGGAACAGGAGAAGCCGGCGGCTGAGCTTAAGGCTTTAGATGGTGAAAAAGAAGGGGATATGGCAGGACGGCCGGATGGAATAGGAAATTTATCTGACGAGAAAGAGGATTCGAAAAGAGTACTTTTTTCGGACGACATAGAGAGAAAGCCTGAGACAATGAAGGCGTCTGAAGTCATGGGAAAGGCGGAAAGCATAAGTGAGACGGGACAGCCTGCAATAGCAGACAGGACCGCGGGGATATCCATAGCGGCGGGAATGGCAGACGACATTGAAAAATCAAAAGAACCGGACATATCAGAGGAAGAGGGAACCTTCGAAAAATTGCAGGAGCCGGAAACCTCAGGGATGGCAATTGAGATTGTACAGCTCGAAGATTTGGATGAGCCAGAGGAAAACGAAGAAGCCCGCAAGATGCGCTGGCTGGCTGATTTTATCCAGTCCGAGGACTTAGACTGGGGAGACGACATGGGGACCTCCCAGACGATGCCGCTTGAGAAGGATTGGATCGACGAGATAGAAGAGAAACAGGCAAAAGATAGAGAAGAGCAGCATCCGGAAGAGGAGCAGAAAAGGGCAGAGGAAGAGGCCGCGCAGGAAGCAGCCGTATATGAGGAGCTTCTGAATAAGATAGAGTCAGGAGATGCACAAGCAATGTTCCAGGCCGCGGAGCTTGACTACACAGGCGAGCACCCGGCGAAGGATCAGAAACAGGCGCTGCGCTGGTTCCGTGAATCTGCCAATTTAGGATATGTACCTGCAATGCTCAAGCTGATGACATTCTACGAAAAAGGAGAGTTGGTAAAACAGAACCTCAAACTTAGCATGAGCTGGGCAAAGAAGGCAGCGGCCACGGGCGAGGCAGAAGGGCAGTATGCCCTTGCCGAGGCATATATTTATGGGGGCGCAGGAAAGCAGGATGTAGAAGCCGGTTTGAGGCTTCTGGATGAGATGGCGGCAGACGGCGATGAGACGGCGCAGCAGAAAGCGGAAGAGATACGCCGGAAGGTTAAGCGGGCAAAAGAGCGGTTTGACGCCGGAATCCGGCAGCCCAGTACGGCCTCCGGAAATTATGAGATGGGATTGTACTGCCAGACAGGAGACGGCTTCTATACATATCCCAAAGAAGCGGTTCAGTACTTCCTAAAAGCCGCCGAGAAGGAGCATGTGCATGCCCAGTATCAGCTTGCATTGGCATACCATACGGGAGAGGGTACGAAGAAGAATGAAGCCGAGTGTGTAAAATGGCTTGAGAAAGCGGCGGCGAAGAGCCATAAGGAGGCGACGGAGCTTCTGAATGAGATCCTTGAGAAACAACGGGTCAAACGGGAAAAGGCGGAATTTAAGAATCATCTAAGACAGGCGGAGAAGGGCGATGCCTATGCACAGGCGAAAGTGGCGGAGTTATACTTGAACGGAGTCGGAGTCAAGGAGGATGCACAGAAGGGCATCGAATGGTATGAGAAGGCAAGCGAGACAGACGAAGGGTATGCGGCGCGCCAGTTGGCTAAGATATACAGCGAGGGAAAGTATGTGCCAAAGGATAGCGAGAAGGCGGCTTACTGGAGGATGATTGGCGGAGTGCTGGATGAATTATAACACCTTAAGACTTTCTGAAAATTCCTTAAACTCCTTGACAAACATGTTTCCGGTGTCTATAATCCTCTTTAAAGTTTAAAGAACAAAAGTTTATAGCACAAAGGCGTTGAAGAAGAGGAGTATGCATAAGTTCGTCCTGACAGAGAGAGTACCCGGTGAGACAGCGGCAGATAATCAAGAGCCGTCATGGTTTTACAGGCTGAAAGGTATTTAAGGATTGAGATGCAGAAGGTAGCTTTGGAGCCGGATATCTGACCCTTTGGAGCTTGCAGTTTCTTACGGATACCAAGATATTCCGAAGTCTGCAGCAGAAAGCATAGGTTATCCCGGAGTCGTTCCCGTTAAAGAATAAGATGAGAGGTATAGAAGTATTTCTTCTATGCAGAATAAAGGTGGTACCGCGGTTTGATTTACTCAATCGCCCTTTACACAGTAAAGGGCGGTTTTTTAATACCTTGAAAAGTTACTCAAGGTACATACGCCCTTAGGTGATTCACGAATCGACAGGAAAGAGAGGAAATGTACATGAGTCAGAATTTGGAGACAACCTACAATCCGAAAGAGATTGAACCTAAACTATACCAGAAATGGTGCGACAACAATTATTTTCATGCGGAAGTAGACCGAAGCAAGAAGCCGTTTACCACAGTGATGCCTCCGCCGAATATTACGGGTAAACTGCATATGGGGCATGCCCTGGACAACACGATGCAGGATATCATCATCCGGTATAAAAGGATGCAGGGATTTAACGCTTTGTGGGTGCCGGGAACAGACCACGCCGCCATTTCCACGGAAGTTAAGGTGACGAACCAGTTAAAGGAAGAGGGCATAGACAAAAAGGAATTGGGACGGGAGAAGTTCCTTGAGCGGACCTGGCAGTGGAAGGAAGAGTATGCGGGAACCATCGAGGGACAGCTTAAAAAATTAGGCGTTTCCTGCGATTGGGAAAGGGAACGGTTTACCATGGACGAGGGCTGCTCGAAAGCCGTGGAAGAGGTATTCATAAGTCTGTATGAAAAGGGATATATTTACAAAGGCTCCAGGATCATCAACTGGTGTCCGGTTTGTCAGACGGCTCTTTCTGACGCGGAGGTAGAGCATGAAGAGCAGGAGGGAAGCTTCTGGCACATCAAGTATCCGATTGCAGGGACAGAGGCGTTTCTTGAGATCGCGACCACCCGTCCGGAAACCATGCTTGGGGATACTGCCATCGCGGTGCATCCGGACGACGAGCGGTATCAGGGGCTTATCGGTAAAAAAGCAATTTTGCCGCTGGTGAATAGAGAGATTCCGATTGTGGCAGATTATTATGTAGATAAAGAATTTGGAACCGGCGCGGTTAAGATTACGCCGGCCCATGACCCTAATGATTTCGAGGTAGGCAAGCGTCATAACCTTCCAGAGATCAATATTATGAACGATGACGCCACCATCAACGAGCAGGGTGGCAAATATGCGGGAATGGAGCGTTACGAGGCGAGAAAGGCAATCGTTAAGGATCTGGAGGATCAGGGGTATCTTGTGAAAATCGTTCCCCACTCCCACAATGTAGGAACCCACGAAAGATGTAAGATGACGGTAGAGCCGTTGATCAAGCAGCAGTGGTTCGTAAAAATGGAGGAGCTGGCCAAGCCCGCAATCGAGGCGATTAAGAACGGAGAGCTTAAATTTGTTCCGGAGCGGTTTGATAAGGTATATCTGCGGTGGCTTGAGAATATCCGTGACTGGTGTATTTCCCGCCAGATTTGGTGGGGACACAGGATTCCGGCATATTATTGTGATGAGTGCGGTGAGATTGTGGTGTCAAGAGGGACGCCTTCTGTATGCCCCAAATGCGGCTGTAAGCATTTCACTCAGGATGAGGATACGCTGGATACCTGGTTCTCTTCCGCATTGTGGCCATTTTCTACCCTTGGCTGGCCAAAACACACGGAGGATCTGGATTATTTCTACCCCACAGACGTGCTGGTTACGGGGTATGATATTATTTTCTTCTGGGTAGTGCGGATGGTATTTTCAGGGTATGCTCATACGGGCAAATCTCCTTTCCATACGGTGTTCATCCACGGACTGATTCGTGACTCCCAGGGGCGTAAGATGAGCAAGTCTCTGGGAAATGGTATCGACCCGTTGGAGGTTATCGACCAGTACGGCGCGGATGCCCTCCGTATGACGGTAATGACAGGAAACGCGCCCGGGAACGATATGCGTTTCTACAGAGAGCGGGTGGAGGCGAGCCGTAATTTTGCCAATAAGGTTTGGAATGCTTCCAGATTTATCCTGATGAATCTTGGGGATAAGGCCCTTTCTGAACCTGTGGACTTCAAACTTCGTCCGGGAGACTGCTGGATTTTGTCTAAGTGTAACGACCTGATTCGGGAAGTAACCGAGAACATGGATAAGTTTGAGTTGGGTATTGCCCTGTCGAAGATCTATGATTTCCTGTGGGATGAGTTCTGTGACTGGTATATCGAGCTGGCGAAGTATAGAATCTATCACGCCGAGGAAGACGCAAAGAGCGCCAATGACGCACTGTGGACGCTTAAGGAGGTATTAAAGAAGTCCTTGAAGCTTTTGCATCCATATATGCCCTTCGTTACGGAGGAGATCTACAGTAAACTGGTGCCGGAGGAAGAATCACTGATGATGTCGGATTGGCCTGTATATGAGGAAAAGTATCATTTCCCCATGGCGGAGAATATTGTGGAGCATTTCAAGGAGATTATCCGCGGCGTGCGTAATGTGCGTGCAGAAATGAATGTCCCCAATTCCCGTAAGGCGACGGTTTATGTTGTCTGTGAAGACCAGCAGTTGTGCTCAGGGCTTTTATTCCTGAACAATGCGGCGGTCATGATGGCGTCGGCAAATGAATTTATTATAAAGAAGGATAAGACGGGAATCGCAGAGGATGCGGTATCTATTGTTGTCCCGGATGCTACGGTATATGTCCCGTTGGAGGAGCTGATTGATTTTGCGCAGGAAATCGAGCGTTTGACGAAAGAAGAGACGAGGCTTGGAAAGGAAATCGCCAGGGCGGAGGGCATGCTGAACAATGAGAAGTTTGTAAGCAAGGCTCCTGAGGCGAAAGTTTCCGAGGAACGAGCGAAGCTTGAGAAGTACAGGCAGATGAAAGAGCAGGTAAGCGAGCGTCTTTTGAGCCTTAAGGAGAAAAAGGCATAGATTTTGGAGGATAAGTATATAGCTCATGGGCCGTCAGAATATAGGGCGGCCCATGGGAGGGTTTTCGTAAATGTGGTTAAGCAGTTTCTAAGGGGAGATTATGAAGAAGTTTCAAGTTAAGAAGCCAGACATAAAAGGCTCATTTCACAAACTGAAAAATATAAAAAAAGAAGATGTGAAGGCATACTGGAAAGCCAGGAAAGAGCGGCGGGAGAGGATTCTTGAGGAGAGACGTAACAGCGCATTTGCCAGGAAGATGAGGCCGGTGTACCAGTTCATGAACCGGATTTCGCTTTTGCTGCACGCAGTTTTGGCGTGTGTGATTAATTTTGTGATCGAGGCCATTTCCAGACATTCGGCCGTGGAAGCGTGGGGGTATATGGCGGGGACGCCCCTGGTGTTCCTCTATAATGCTTTTATGATATTTATCACATTTTCCGTGGTCTATCTGGTCAAACGGAGGATGTTTGTGCGCATCATTATCAGTGTATTGTGGCTTGCCCTAGGGGTGGCCAACGGATATATGCTGATGAAGCGTGTAACGCCCTTCAATGCCCAGGATTTTAAGGTGGCCAAAGACGGAATCACATTGATCAATAACTATTTTAATGGTGTAGAGCTGGTGGGGCTTGCCGTCGGAATCGGCGCGGTGGTGATCTGGGTGATTTCCATGTGGAGGCGGGGAGGACAGTATAACGGTAAGATCCGCCGCCTGTGGGGAGCGGCAGGGGTTGTGCTCTGTTTCGGGCTGTACGGAATCGTTTCCGATATGGCGGTAGAGAAGCGTGTAGTGTCTACTTACTTTGGAAATATTGCATTTGCCTATGAGGACTATGGACTGCCCTATTGCTTTATGGCGAGTGTGTTTAATACAGGGATTACGGAGCCAAACGACTACAATGAGAAGACCATTGAGGAGATCAGCAATAACAGGGAGATTACAAAGAGTGAGACAGGGCGGGCAAAAGAGGAGCTTCCGAATATTATTTTTATTCAGTTAGAGTCTTATTTTGATGTGGCGGAGGCAGAATTTTTTACCACCTCGGAGGATGCAAGCCCCAACCTTCACGCCATGTATGAGAATTATTCTTCCGGTTATTTTAAGGTGCCCTCCATTGGAGCGGGGACGGCGAACACGGAGTTCGAGGTGCTGACAGGCATGAATCTTCGGTATTTCGGGCCTGGAGAGTATCCGTATAAGACGGTGCTTAAGAATCAGGTAAGCGAGAGCGCGGCGTCAGCTCTTTCGGCTTTGGGGTATGGAACCCATGCGCTTCATAACAACGGAGGAAATTTCTACAGCCGGGCCAAGGTGTTTAACAATGTGGGCTTCGACAGCTATACCAGCAAGGAGTTCATGAATATCCTTCAGACAACGGAAAACGGATGGGCGAAGGATGATATTCTTATCGAGCATATTCTAGAGGCAATGGATACCACGGAAGGCCAGGATTTTGTGTTCGGGATCAGCGTTCAGGGGCATGGAGACTATCCGGAAGAGAAGAAAATCGAGAACCCTAAAATTCTGGTGGAAGGGATTGCGGACGAAGGAACAAAGAATAAATGGGAGTATTATGTCAATCAGGTCTATGAGATGGATCAGTTTGCGGGAAATTTGGTAAGGGCGGTGGAAGAGCGCGGCGAACCTACGGTTATTGTGTTCTATGGCGACCACCTGCCGACGATGGGATTAAAGGCAGAGGACTTAAAAGGGCGATATCTTTACAATACAAATTACGTGATCTGGGATAATATCGGACTTCCTAAGGAGGACAGGAATATTCCGTCTTATCAGATTATGGCCGATGTGCTGGGACGGTTGGATATCCATTCCGGTACGGTGTTCAATTATCATCAGGAGAGAAGGAAGACGAAGAATTATCTGGCAGATCTGGAAATTTTACAGTATGATATTCTGTATGGGGAGCAGTATGTGTATGACGGCAAACCGCCGATTACCGAGGGGCATATGGTGATGGGCGTGCGGGACGTAACGCTTAAGAATGTGATACCGCATCTGGGGGATGGGTACAGTCTCTACGGGGAGAATTTTACCAAGTCCAGCAAGGTGTTTGTCAATGGGGTGAAACAGAAGAGTGCATTTCTGAATAATACTCGGATTGATTTGCCGGAGACGGAGTTTTCGGAGGAGGATGAGATTGTGGTTATCCAGATGGGGTCGAGTAATACGGTGTTTAGGAAGTCGGATGCCTATCTCTACCAGAACGGAGAACTAACCGTACAGGAAGGAACAGGGACGGATAAGGAGAAGTCTTGGGTAGAGCAATTGGAAGAGGAAGAGTAAGAATGACATATCAGGAGGCAGTTAGATATATAGAGAAGATTCCGAAGTTTACGAAGAAGCATAGCCTTAAGCATACAAAGGAATTTTTGAAAAGGCTTGGGAAGCCGGGCATGGACAGGAAGCTCATCCACGTGGCGGGAACCAATGGAAAAGGGTCTGTTTGTGCGTATTTGCAGGCGATTTTGATGGCGGAGGGGAAGAGGGTCGGCTTCTTTACCTCTCCGCATCTTGTGTCTGTAAATGAGAGAATACGGGTGGATAATGTTCCGATTGACGATGCCTGGTTTGTTGAGGTTTTTAATGAAGTGCTGGAAGTTTCTGTGCAGATGGAGGAGGAGGGATGGGGACATCCTTCTTATTTTGAGTTCTTATTTGGTATGGGGATGAAGGCGTTTGCGGGAACAGATGTGGAGTATATAATATTGGAGACGGGGCTTGGGGGGAGGCTTGATGCAACCAACTCCATAGAGCGGCCCAAGCTTACGATTATTACGTCCATAAGCCTTGACCATACAGAGCTTCTGGGGGATACGATAGAGAAGATTGCCGCTGAGAAGGCGGGGATTATAAAACGAGGAGTACCTGTGTTCTTTGATGGGAGCGCTGCGGCAGCTTCTGAGGTTATTCGTAGAATTGCCTTTGAAAACGATGCTCCCTGTAGAGAAATATCGAATCATGCGTACGAAATTCAAGAAGTTACCAGAAAATATATTGCATTTTCACGGGTGAATGCGTATGATAAAGATGTTATCATACACGTGCCGATGTGCGGCTGCTATCAGGCAATGAATGCTCAGATTGCCCTCTGTGCGGCGGAGCATCTCCTTAGCGGGGAGCAAAAGCTTCATGAGGAACGCTGGCAGGAGGCCATAGCTTCCCTTAGATGGGAGGGAAGGATGGAAAGGGTCGCCCCGCACCTGGTGGTTGACGGGGCACATAATAAAGGGGCGATTGAAGCCTTCGTGGAGAGTATGAAGGCTTTAGGTGAAAGCTCTGGCTCTGTGATTCTGTTCTCGGCAGTCAGAGACAAGAAATATGAACAGATGATCGAATGTCTATGCAGCAGGCTGGATGTAAAGGCGTATGTTGTCACGGAGGTGGATGACGCAAGAAGGGTTCCGGCAAGGGAGCTTGCGCAGGTGTTTCGCAGGTATACCGAGAAGAAAGTTGTCTGTGAGGCCGGGCTCTTAGAGGCGATTCGCGCGGCAGAAGCACAGCGGGAAGGGGACGGGGACGTCTATTGCCTTGGCTCGCTGTATCTGGTGGGGATGATAAAGACTGCACTTTGTGATTTGTGTAAGTGACGCAGATCTTACTTTAAAATAGAAGACGGTCGTAAAGGAGGTATATATACTATGCTTGATTTTGAGGAAGAATTGAAGAAGTTCCAGCCGAGTCTGGAAGTGGAAGATATAGAGAAGGCAATCTATCAGGAGGATCTGACGGATATGACAGATATCCTTCGGGAAGTGATGGAGCAGGCAAAGTAGAAGAAGGATTGAGGATCGCATATGGATTATACAACAAAGCTTTCCTACCAGTCCATGTACTGGTATAATGACGGATTGAAGAAAGCAAAGATACGGGACTTGTCCGGTGCAATCACGTCTTTGAGGAAGAGTTTACAATATAACAGGGGGAACATTGCATCCAGGAATCTGCTTGGTCTGGTCTATTATGGTAGGGGAGATGTGGTGGAGGCGTTAGTAGAATGGATTCTGAGCAAGAATTTCCAGTCTCATGATAATATTGCAAATTATTACATACAGAAGATGCGTGAGACGGCGGGAGAGCTAGAGGCGATCAACCAGGCTGCAAAGAGGTACAACCAGTCGTTGGACTACTGTAGGCAGAATGGGGAGGATCTAGCGATTATCCAGCTAAAGAAGGCGGTGACGGTACATCCCTCCTATGTAAAGGCGCATCAGCTTTTGGCATTGATTTATATGCATACGGAGCAGTACACATTTGCAAGGCAGTCCATTCGGACAGCGTATAAGCTAGACACCACAGATGAATTTTCTCTGCGCTGTATGCATGAGTTGAATCAGATTCGTCGTGCGAGGAATGTCAAGATTAAGGAGAAGGAGAAGAAGGACAAGCATACCGTCACCTATAATCTTGGAAATGAGACGATTATCCAGCCGGTATCCAACAGTATCAAGGACAATGCAGGGCTTCACACCGTCCTGAACATTGCGCTGGGGCTGGTGGTAGGCGTTGCAGTCATGTGGTTCCTTATCATGCCGGCCATCAATGCATCCCGCCAGGAGCGTTCAAACCGTCAGACGGTAGAGTTCAGCGACCAGATTGCCACCCAGACGGCGCAGATCAGCGCGTTGAAAAAAGAACTGGAGGAATATCGTTCTACCAGTGAAGAGACAGAAAATGTACAGGCGACGGCAGAATCGACCCAGGAGAGTTACGAAATCGTACTGAACATGGCGGCCCATTATCGGGCAGACGACATGGGAGACTCAGCAATGGTGGAAGAACTTTTAAAAGTAAATCCGGAGTCCTTAGGAACAGTAGGCAGGGAAAGCTACGACGAGATTACCGGCGAACTGTTCCCCAGAGTATGTGCCAATCTATACAGCACGTCACAGGAAAACTTTCAGGTTGCCAACTACACAGCCGCTATCACGAATCTGGAGCAGATTATGAAGATGGACGAAGGCTACGAGGAAGGCGCCGCCCTGCTGCTGCTGGCCCAATCCTATGAAAAGAGCGGCGATCAGAATCAGGCAAACCTCAAATACCAAAAGCTCACTGAAAGTTACCCCGACACCGAAGCGGCCCAAACCGCCAAAGAAGCTCTGAACGCACAGTCCGGCAACGGAGGAACGGACGATGGAGGAGAAGACACAGACGGCAGCGGCGACGGCGGAGAAGAAGATAGTGCAGACGTTAACGAAGACGGGGAATAAGCGGATAGCGAAGACAGCGCTGAGTTCATGGCGATTATGCCGGCAAAATACGAGCAGCAAGATAAATATAATTATAGTACACGAAGGAAAAAGGATATGCAAAAGCAGCGTATCCTTTTTTTCGTACCATTTTTATCAGCTTTGGCAATCAGCTTAAGTAATATAAAAGCCAATACATCTGGCAATCAAAATACGAAAAAGGAAAGAAGGAGGACGAATATGAAATATCAGGTCCAGGAAAACTGCCTGACAGTATTTTTACCCAATGAGTTAGACCATCACAACGCCGAGGAAATCCGTAAGGAATCGGATCATCTGATCGAGCATAACCACATCCGCTATGTAGTCTTTGATTTCAAGGAAACAAATTTCATGGACAGCTCAGGAATCGGCGTTATCATGGGACGCTACAAACGTATTTATCTACTGGGAGGAGAGGTGTGCGCTGTGCATACGAATGAAAGAATGAGAAAGATTTTGACCATGTCAGGAATAACGAAAATCATGCAGATATATGAGGAGGAAGAATAGATGGAACATACCAATGAGATGCAGTTAATTTTTGACAGCCGTTCATCCAACGAGTCCTTTGCCCGTGTAACGGTTGCCGCATTTATGACATCCTTAAATCCCACTGTGGAGGAGGTTTCCGATGTTAAGACGGCAGTATCGGAAGCTGTGACCAACGCCATTATCCATGGCTATGAAAATGAAGTACATAACATTTATATCCGATGCCGGACGGAGGGAAGGACTCTCTACCTGGAAATCGAGGACGAGGGCAAGGGAATTGAGGATGTAAAGCAGGCGATGGAGCCTTTGTTCACCACAAGGCCGGAGCTAGACCGTTCCGGAATGG
>BLMJ01000255.1 GCA_011960625.1 Lachnospiraceae bacterium
GAAGGTATGCTCCATCTCACTGAAATAGTCCGCCACCTGCATAGAACTGCTCTTAAGCTCAGTCACCTCATCCTGCGCATGGGAAACAGACTGGGCAACCGTATCTTTTACCTGTGCAAACCCGCTGGAAACCTGTTCGATGTTCATGAAATTCTGCTCAAAATCTACAAGCCTCTCCTGAAAACTCTCCGTCTCTTTTAAAACCGAATCAAAAGAGCCGCGAATCTCATTGAGCTCCCACAGAGAATCCACTTCCTTTTGGACCATTTCTTTCTCATATTCTTTTAACGTGTTCATGACATGCACCACAGGATACAGATTATCCTCATTCTCCGACGCTATTTCTGTCTCACGCTTATTCTTTTTCCAAAACAGCATTGTCCTCTCCTCCTTTTACTCAAACACCACGCAAGTCATAGATTGGTTCACAAACCGATTGTTATAATGTTCCCCATATCCCACAAGGCCGGCATGGTTCCCAAGCTTCTCCATATCCTTGAGATATTCCTGCATATAATGATTCTGAGTAAAAAGCAGATATCGGAAAAGGCAGTTTACAGAAAATACTGCCGATACCTTCGTGAAATCTCGCTGAATTGTCTGAATGGTGTTCTTCACGGTTGCCCGATAGTCCCCAAGCTCAAGCATTACCAAAACGTCCGAGTCGTTTACCTGACGAAAACAAACCAACGAATCTCCCTTCACCTCTTTGATAGATATAATACAGGTATCATCACCGTTCAATTTTCCGAAAGGATTCTGGAAAGTGCGCGTCGTAATCTCCTGTTCCGTCACATTGAGGATCTCCTGATAAACCTGTTTCGCCGGTCTGCCGTTTAAAGCGCCAAGCACATAATTCGCCTTGTCCGTTCGGGAGGCGATAAACCGATAGTTCTCCATTTGATGATAGATATTCTCTTTATATGCTTTCACCCTGCCGCCCTGATTCCTTACCAAAGCATAGGCTACGGCATCCTCATAGACCTTTCCGTTCGCTGATACTTTCCCGCCGTCTCCAGTACCGCCTACCAGAGAAATGTTCCTGCGCTTAAGCACAGAATAGATGGTAGTCAGCACACAGGCATCGTTGCCTGTACAGAAGTCGATGCAGACCGTGTCATTCTGTGTTGCCTTGACGGTGTTCGCATCCTGTACCAGACGGTCAATATATCTGACAGGCATCACGGACACTTTCTCTAACACATTCGCTGACACAGTAACCCCCTCTGTAAATGCAACGACGCCGACTCCTTTCTCCACCACGCTCGAATCATAACACATTCCAATACATCCGATGCTCGGGACTCCCGGATAAAGTTCTTCCAGCTCCTTTACATGTTTTTCAAACTGCTCATTGTTGGAAAACAACATGAGAAGCTGCGGCCTGCTGATACTGCGGACCGCTTCCTGCAGATTTCCACTCTGGCTTTTTCCAAAAATCTGTTTCATTATGTAGTTCCTCTCTTTGCTTGTCGTAATTATATATGCTCAGCCGTCTAAAACTAAAACAGTGAATATATTATATGTGATAATCCTATAAAACGTCAATTATATTTTCTGCTTTTCTATTAATAATACTTTACATTGACCGTTTTTCCGAGATTTCCGGCACATTCCTTCAATTGCTCCACCAGATTCATACGCACGCTCAAATCAAAAGGCAGGTTCGAATTCTTGTGGGCTACATTCATTGCCTTACCCACAAACAGATTCATTTCCGTACACTCTTCTATGATTAGCTTCGCAAGCTTCGCCGCGCCATTGTCCGCGTCCAATTCATCGAAAAATGCTTCGTCGAACTCATCCTGCTCATATCGTCTAAGAAGCCCCAGCGACTTTCCGATAGTGAGGACGCCTTCTGTCACCAAGTCAAGCCCCTCTATGGCCGCGGTAGGAGGAACCGTCGGATCTGCATAATTTACCGAGGTTACAATCTCTCTCTTCAGCACTCTGGACGTGATATTAGCGCTGGTGCCGCCGCAGACTATCTTCTTCCCCTCCTGCTTCATAAAATCACGAACAACCCGCTCATCATCCTCCTTATGTGTCGGGGGCCCCGTAAATATATTGATAATCCGACGCTCAATTACCCTTGCCACGGCAACCGTTGTGTCGTCCCCTGGCTTATTGCCGTACAGATCATCGCATAGCTGGCTCAACATGGCGGCAAGACGCGATGCAGAAAGTGTCTGCTTCGTACATTTCAACGTGTAATCCGCCATATCCTCCCAGGTCCACCCAAGATTCATCAGTTCCCCCTCGCCTGCCCAAATCACTCCGTCGCTCATCAGCACAAAGCAGTCCTTGAGGTTTACTTGAAAACGGTATTCCCGGATGGATTTGCCCTCGATCACTCGCTCTTGATAGGGATAATCTACAAGCTTTCCGTCTCTTACGAATATACACAGAGGATTGTCAAATTCCACCAAATATGCCTCTCCGTTGTGAAATATCTGGAGGATGCTAAATGTAGCATACGCCACCTCCCGAACCTTACAAACCGGCAGCGTCTTAGCAATCGTCTCTACGCAGGCTTCAATAGCCGCCCCCTCAAGGAACATGGTTCCCAGAATCTTTGATGTAAGGGTTGCCAAAATATTCGCCTTGACCCCGCTCCCCATACCATCTGCCAGAATCACGATCTGAGAATCCTTCGTCTTTAATATCTCAACCTTATCCCCGCACAACTCTTCACCATGCTTGTTCAGGCTTTTCCAGGATATATCTACACTCACACTCATACTATTCTTCCTCTTCAAACAGAATCGAATCCCGAAGTTTGGACAGAGTCACCTTCGTCTCCGCCGTAGTTTCCCCCAATAACCCTGCAATCTCCTGCGCAACCATCATCTGCTTGTCGATAACCTTCTGCGCCATCTCCACAGTCTCAATCTTGAGATTGTAATGCTGCTCCTTCGCCTTTTCTTCTTTTGTGATATCCTGGTAGGTCACAAGGACAGATTCCAGACTGTCGATATAGATAATCGTCTCCACCACTTTAAGCTTCACGGTTTCCAGATTCATTTTCTTATGGATAATCTGCTTCTTAGTGGTCAGCACGTCAGAGATATCCTTGTCGTCGATGAACTCAAAAATATAGCGCTCCAGCGCCTCTTCTCTGGATACGCCAAGCATCTCCATGGCTTTCTTGTTACATTCGCGAATCCGCATGTCCTTGCCGATAATCATAATCATACTTGGAGTCACATCCATGACGATATTCGACATAGACTCCGCCTGAGCAAGGGCATAGGGCAGGCACATACCAATCTCGGCCTTTTTCTGGAAAACGGCTTCGGCCTTCGCACGACAAGTAGCATACCCACAGGCTCCACAATTCAGTTCATCTGCTTTGGTATATTTGCCCATAGCATGGAGAACCTTCTCCATCTCTCTTTCATCCGGCTGCTTATCCACCACATGGCGGTCAAGAAATACCTTGTGCAGGTTAAGCTTGCCTCCATCAATCTCTTCCGCCTCTTGCCGATGCTTCACTTGGCTTTCGATGTCCATCTTGGCACGAATCAACGACTGCTGCCACTTGTCCGAGGCAGGCCCTTTGATACATCCGCCTTCGCATACATTAACCTCAAAAAAGCAGCCGTGAAGCTGGCCTTTCTTCAATTCTTCAAACAATTCCATACAATTCTTAAGGCCGTCAATATGTACCTTATAATAGGAGTCCTCCTCTATTCCTGCCAGCACAGACTGAATCACGCCGCCACTCACAGGATATAGCTGATTCACCTTGGGGCTTGGGTTGCCCAACGGCTGATCGCTGCACTGGTGAATGTCGATTCCTTCCGCCTTCCACCACTTAGTAATCTCCTCGAACGTTAGAATTGCATCGATTGCACCTCTCACCCTCTCGTCCCCGATTGCCTCTTCCTTTTTCGCAATACACGGCCCTAAAAAGACAACCTTAACCTCTTCCCCGTAAATGTCCTTGATCAGACGGCCGTGGGCCACCATAGGAGATACAACCGGCGCCATCATAGAAACTAAAGGAGGATAATATTTCTCAATCAGGTCATTGACACTGGGACAGCATGTAGTGATGATATTCTCCATCTGCCCTTCTAAAAGCAGTCTTTTGTACTCCTTCGTGACGAGGGCCGCCCCTTCTGCCGTCTCCCGTACTTCATAGAATCCCAAC
>BLMJ01000256.1 GCA_011960625.1 Lachnospiraceae bacterium
GGCAACCGGAACTTTGGATGACGAGCAGCTAAGGAAACTGCATGAGCGGCTGACTTATCTCCGCAATCTGGAGGATAAGAAGGAACAGGTATTATCCAGTATAGAAGAGCAGGGGAAAATGACGGAGGAATTAAAGAAGCAGATTCTTGCGGCAGAGACGCTGGTAGTAGTTGAGGACCTGTACCGCCCTTATCGTCCGAAGAGAAGGACTCGGGCGACCATTGCGAAAGAGAAAGGATTAGAGCCTCTTGCAGCAATCATTACACTGCAGAAGACGAAACAGCCGGTAGAAGAATTGGCGGCAGAATACATAGATCCAGAGAAGGAAGTCAACACTGTTTTGGAAGCCATTGCGGGAGCGAAGGATATCGTGGCAGAGAGCATTTCGGATGAGGCGGATTACCGCATCTGGATTCGGAAGGTTACAACACAGAAAGGCAGGGTCATTTCTTCTGCAAAGGATGAGAAGGCAGAGTCCGTATATGAGATGTACTATGATTTTGAAGAGCCTGTGAACCGTCTTGCAGGGCATCGAATCCTGGCGCTGAATCGAGGAGAAAAGGAGAAGTTTCTGTCCGTCAAGATTGAGGCCCCTGAGGAAGACATCCTCCGTTATCTGGAGAAGAAGACTATTCATGGAGATAATCCTTATACGACCCCGCTTTTGAAGGAGGTAGTAGAAGACAGCTACAAGCGTTTGATTGCACCGGCAATAGAAAGGGAAATTCGCAGTGATTTGACAGAGAAAGCGGAAGACGGGGCAATCGAGGTATTTAAAAAGAATCTGGAACAGCTTCTTATGCAGCCGCCGATTGTGGGACAGACGGTTCTTGGATGGGACCCGGCATTTCGTACGGGGTGTAAGCTGGCGGTTGTTGACCCCACCGGTAAGGTAATCGGTACCACGGTTATTTATCCGACGGCGCCGACCACGCCGCAGAAGATTAAGGCATCCAAAGATTTGCTTAAGAAGATCATTGCTAAGCATAATATCACATTGATTTCCGTAGGGAATGGCACTGCCTCCCGTGAATCGGAGATGTTTATCGTGGAGCTTCTAAAAGAGCTGCCCCAGAAGGTGCAGTATATTATCGTCAACGAG
Organism: Lachnospiraceae bacterium; assembly: GCA_011960625.1. Taxonomy (GTDB): domain Bacteria; phylum Bacillota; class Clostridia; order Lachnospirales; family Lachnospiraceae; genus Sporofaciens. Next base: position 1,103 of record BLMJ01000256.1, read on the forward strand.
GCGGGAGCTTCCGTATATTCTGCAAGTAAACTGGCATCGGAGGAATTTCCGAATTTTGACGTAGGACAGCGGAGCGCTACTTCCATAGCAAGACGTCTGCAGGACCCTCTGGCTGAGCTGGTGAAGATAGATCCTAAATCTATCGGCGTGGGGCAGTACCAGCACGATATGAACCAGAAGAAGTTGAGCGAAGCATTGTCAGGTGTGGTGGAAGATTGTGTAAACCGAGTAGGAGTGGACCTGAATACGGCTTCGGCGCCTCTTCTCGCATACATTTCCGGTATCTCTGGCGCCATAGCGAAGAATATTGTGGCATACCGAGAGGAAAACGGAAAATTCGCCAATCGCAAGCACCTTCTTAAGGTCGCAAAACTAGGGCCAAAGGCGTTTGAACAGTGCGCAGGCTTCATGCGGATTCAGGGAGGAGACAATCCTTTGGACGGGACAAGCGTACATCCGGAAACCTACGAGGCGGCAGAAAAACTGTTGAAGAAGCAAGGCTTTTCCGTGGAGGATATCAGCGGAGGCAAATGAAAAATCCTTCGAGCAAGCGGACTCAAAGGATTTTTTAGAAGGGAATATGGTAGTGAAACCATTACAATAATATCTTGTGACTGTATTATAACTCTACCGCTCTTATAAATCCAATCATTAATTATAATATAACTTTTCAATTTATAGATAAATTCTATAAGGAGGCCATTATGACGACATTTGCAGACAAAACCAGCCAGCCTGCTTCATTAGCTGCGGCAGCTTCTTTGGATGAATACACCTTCATCGTCAACCCCAATTCCCGTTCTGGTCTGGGACGCAGGATGTGGTATCGAGTGGAGCCGGTATTAACGGAACGTAAAGTCCGGTATCAGGTATATTTTACAAAGTATCGGCAGCATGCTGCAAAGATTGTCCGAAAGCTTACCGCGGACCAAAAACACCATACGATTATCGTACTTGGCGGGGACGGAACAATCAACGAAGTGCTAGGCGGCATCCGGAGTCTGTCTCTTGTCACCCTTGGATACATCCCAACCGGTTCAAGCAATGATTTTGCCCGCAGTCTAGAGCTTCCCACAGATCCTCTTCTGGCCCTTGACAATCTCCTTTCGCCGTCCCGCTATCTGTCTATTGATATCGGTATTCTTAATTATGATGGGAAGACTCGGCGTTTCGCCGTGAGTTCTGGTATGGGGTTTGATGCCGGCATCTGTCACGAAGCTATGGTTTCCCCCATGAAAACTTTTTTGAATTTACTGCATCTTGGAAAACTGACCTATGTGGGAATTGCCCTGCGTCAACTTCTCACTCTCACGCCAGGAGAGATTACCGTAACTTTGGAGGATTCTCGTAAGCTTCATTTTAAGAAAGCGTATTTTGCGACGGCAATGAACCTTCCATACGAGGGCGGCGGCTTTAGATTCTGCCCCAATGCTGACTGCCAGGACGGACTTCTGGATGTCATTGTGATTTCCGGACTGTCCCGACTTAAGATACTTACCTTGCTCCCTACGGCGTATAAGGGATGGCATACGCGTTTTCGCGGGGTATATATCTATTCTTGTAAAACCGTAACATTTGCAAGCAGCCTTTCTCTTCCGCTCCATACGGACGGGGAGCCCATTCTCCGCCAGAGGCAGGCTTCTATGTCACTGGAATCTGAGAAACTTAGGATTATTGCCGCGCCTTAGGTTTTCTTGGCGGCAAATAATAATTTTGTTGAATTGCTTAACAGCGTGGCAGTATGCTAAACTCTGACGTCAAGGAACTGCGCTTTCCCATGTAATTTCACCCCTACAGAATTTGCAGGAAAAAAGATGCAGTCTCCTTTAAAAAAACTTATTGACTTCCCTGTGTCCATAAAAACTGTACCGCATCCCTTAATACACAAGAGTATACGAAACGATAGACAATCGGAATGATATGCTGCCATCTTTCTATGCCGCTCCGTATTTATGATAATTCGGCACACTTGGAAATATCTGCATCTGCATAATAGCTCCGACGCGTAACCAGGACGATAGCTCAATACACGCATGGGTTGGCAAGGGACTCTGCTGCCGCTTAAATTTGCGGCTTCCAGCCCTTTCTCTACTTGAAGTTTTCGTTTTTGTCCTCGCTTATCCATTCTATCATAATCATACAGACGATAGGTCAAATCCGAGTTTTCCTGAATCTCGGCAATCAATGCCCCTGCACCGATTGCGTGAATTGTTCCTGCTTCTATATAGTACACATCATCTTTTTGAATTTTTACCTTTTGGAGGTATTTTTCGATTGTTCCGTCTGAAATACTTTGCTTTAGCGCCTCCTTTTTTGTATCATGGTACAATCCATAGACCAAATGTGTATCCTTTGCCGCATCTAAGACATACCACATTTCTGTTTTTCCCAGTTGCCCGTTTTCATAAAGACCTGCGTAATTGTCGTCTGGATGTACCTGTATAGATAAATCTTTCTTTGCGTCAATCAACTTGACCAAAATTGGCAGTTCTTTTTGTGCTTTGGAATGTGTTCCCAGATATTCCGGATGTTCCCACAATACGTCTGCCAGCGTCCTTCCTTGATGTGCTCCGCTTACAATCAGACTTTTTCCCTCCGGGTGTGTGGAACATTCCCAAGTCTCAGCCAGCGGTTCCAGCGCTAACTCTTTCGCAAATTCCTCCTTTAACCGGTGTCCTCCCCATAGATAGTCTTTTCCCGCCGGTTTCAGCAGAAAGGGTTCTGCCTCATTTAAGTCAATATTCCATTGAATATTTCTGCTTATCATGGACACTAATCTCCTTACCCAACTGTATTTCCACCAATTGTAACTGCAGGTTCCTATCCGCAATCACCGTATGGCGGCATCCAGCCTCCATCGTGACCACATCTCCGGGACATATCACTTGCTCCATTCCATCCACAACTGTACGCCCTTTTCCCGAAATGGCCACCCATACCTCATTGCGGTTCTTATGGCTATGATAATTCATCCGATGTCCCGGATTCAATGTAACTTTGATTGTCAAGCTGTTTTCACCCACATTCAGTACCCGGTAACTCCCCCATGATTTCTCCGCAAACATTGTCTGCCTATCTATCCCATCCACAAACGGCTTGATGTAACTGGACTGTTCTTTGTCCGAGACAAGGACTCCCTGCGGGCTGGCCGATATCACAACCCCCTGAAGCCCCATTGCAAGAATGGGAATGTCCAGTTCGTTGATGATATGGACATTCTCACATTCTTCATTCATGCGTGCGTCTCCGATACAGCTTTTGTCCATTGCTTCGGTCAATGTATTCCACGTTCCAAGGTCTTTCCACCGGCCTGAGAAACGCATAACCTGGATTCGGCTCTCTTGCTCCACAACCCTATAGTCAAAGCTGATTCTTTCCAGCATGCTATATTTATCAAATAGCTCTTGATAATCTGTAAATTCCATGAATTGATGCGCCCTCTTGAGTAAATAACCTAGCCTGCAGGCAAATACTCCGCCATTCCACAGCGCTCCTTCCCTGATATATTTTTCCGCCCTTTTCTTATCTGGCTTTTCCTGAAATCTGGAAACCAGACTTATGTCCTTTGCATTTTCAGGAATAATGTAGCCGTATTTTTCACTTGGATAGGCTGGCTCTATGCCAAGTAATACAAGATTTGCTTCATTCTTGTATACCTGCTTCTCCATTTTTTTCAGCGCTTCAAAATAATCCATCTCCACATAGGGGTCTACCGGACATATGAGTACGGCTTCTTCCTCTGAAATACCTCTTACATCCTTAAGATACGCCGCCGTAAGAGAGATTGCCGGAAAGGTATCCCGTCGGCAGGGTTCCACAGAAATACTAACTTCCCCGCCAAGCTGATGACAGATTGCGGACACCTGACTCCTAGCTGTTGCAATTGTGACCTCTGCGTCCGGATCTGCTTTCCGGATCTGCCGGTATACGCGCTGTACCATAGATTCATAATTCCCTGCTTCTGTCTCAAATATGGGAATAAACTGCTTGGAACGGACGTCATTAGACAAGGGCCAGAGACGCTTGCCGGATCCGCCGGATAATAATATTATATTCATAGGTTTCTTTGCTCCTGTATATCTATATTAAATAGATCCCTGCATTTTTAAAAAATCCTTGTATGCAAGGTCAATTCCTTCTTCTAATTCTGTCTTATAAGTCCATCCAAGGGCTTTCGCTTTCGATACATCTAATAGTTTGCGCGGCGTGCCGTTTGGCTTTTGGGTATCCCACCGAATTTCACCGGTGTAGCCAATTACCTTGGCGGCTATCCGAGTCAATTCCCGTATGGATAATTCCTTTCCTGTCCCTGCGTTTACCGTCTCATCTCCGCTGTAATGGTTCATCAAATGCACGCACAGCTCTGCTAAGTCATCCACATACAGAAATTCCCGAAGTGCCGAACCGTCTCCCCAGCAGGTGACATATGAAGCTTTCGAAAGTTTTGCCTCATGGAATCTTCGAATAAGAGCTGGCAGGACATGGCTGTTGGTTGGATGATAATTGTCATTGGGACCATACAGATTCGTCGGCATCACGCTGATATAATCAGTTCCGTATTGACGATTCAGAAACTCGCAGTATTTTAGCCCGGCTATTTTTGCTAAGGCGTAGGCTTCATTCGTCTTCTCTAGCTCTCCTGTGAGAAGGCAGTCCTCTTTCATTGGTTGGGACGCCCTGCGGGGGTAGATGCAGGAGGATCCAAGAAACTCCAATTTCCTGCATCCGGTTTTCCATGCGGAATGGATAATATTCATTTCTATAAGCATGTTGTCATACATGAAATCTGCCAAGGCCTTCTGGTTGGCAGCGATTCCTCCCACTTTGGCGGCGGCAAGGAATATGTATTCTGGTTTTTCTGCTTTAAAGAAGCTCTCTACGGCGTCTTGGCGTCGAAGGTCCAGTTCCCCATGGGTTCTAACCAGCAGATTCTTGTAGCCTTGGCGCTGCAATTCACGTATGATTGCAGAACCTACCATCCCACTGTGACCCGCTACATATATCTTTGAACTTTTCTCCATACGTTCCTCCTTTTACTGGCCCATAGGCGCCTTTACTCTTTTCGTATCATACTCAACCATAATACGGACTAACTCTTCAAATGAGGTTTTTAATGGATTCCATCCTAATTCCGTCTTTGCTTTTGCCGGGTTTCCCCATAGATTCACCACATCTGTTGGACGGTAATATTCAGGCGATACTTCAATCACTATCTTTCCCGTACGCCTGTCTATTCCTTTCTCATCCATGCCCTCACCCTGCCATTCCAGCCCTATCCCTGTGTACTGAAATGCTAACTGTGCAAATTCACGGACAGAATGTTGAATCCCCGTGGCAATCACATAATCCTTTGGCGTTTCCTGCTGCAGCATCAGCCACATACATTCTACATAATCCTTCGCATATCCCCAGTCCCGCAGGCTGGACAGATTGCCCAGATACAGCTTGTCCTGTATTCCCTGGGAAATACGGGCCGCTGCCAATGATATTTTTCGGGTGACAAAATCTTCTCCGCGCCGCTCGGATTCATGATTGAATAGGATACCGTTACAGCAGAACATTTGATATGCTTCCCTATATTCCCTGACTATCCAGTAACCGTACTGCTTTGCCGCCGCGTATGGACTGTAGGGATGAAACGGCGTCGTCTCGCTCTGAGGGGCTTCCTCCACCTTACCGTATAGTTCGGAGGTTGACGCCTGATAGATGCGGCAGGTATCCGAAAGACCGCACAGGCGAACTGCTTCCAGTATACGCAGAACACCGACGGCCGCCACATCAGCGGTATATTCCGGCGCCTCAAAACTTACCTTAACATGGCTCTGGGCTGCCAGATTGTAGATTTCGTCCGGGCATACAGCGCCGATTACAGATATTAGGCTCATAGAATCACTCAGGTCGCCGTAGTGAAGGTGGAACTGTTCACCTCCTTCCAGATGGTCTATCCGCTGCCTGTAGTCTATGGAAGAACGGCGGATGATACCGTGGACCTCGTAGTTTTTTTCTAATAGAAATTCGGCAAGAAAGGAACCATCTTGACCGGTTATTCCTGTGATTAATGCTTTTTTTGCCATATCTATTCTCCGCTTTCTTAGGTTATTGCATATGCCGTCTAAAATTCCAATTCACGAATCGCCTGCAGCGTTTCTCTGTAGGGCTTTCCTCTTCCGAACAAAAGTGTCGTTCCTAAGACAAAGCCTTTTACGCCTTTGGGGGCAAATTCCAATATTTTTTCTGCACTGCAGGCGCCGTCCCAATAGATTTCAAAATCCATATCCTCCTTGAGCGCTAACAACTTTGTAATCTTTTTTCCTACATAAGGCAGATACATCTGTCCTGCATTTCCGGGGTTTACGGACATGACCAGGACTTTTTTCACGATGCGCAGCATTTCCATTACCGTCTCCACAGAGGTTCCCGGATTGATTGCGATTCCGGGAATCATTCCGGCATTAATGATACTCTGCAGGGTGGCGGAGGGATGATATTCTGCTTCCGGATGGATGTAAACAGTATCCTCCTTACGAAGATGCTTTAGGAATAGTTGGATACGGTTGTTAGGGTGCTCAATCATCAGGTGTACGTCTAATGGTTTTTCTGTAGTATTGGCTATGTAGCGCATGTCGTTTAAGGACATGGCATAATTCGGGACATAACGTCCGTCCATGATATCAATATGGAAGGAATCTATCCCCCCTTCTTCCAGATTCTTTACTTCTTTTTCCAGATTTCCGTAATCCGCACACATCATGGACGCCATTAGTTCAAGCTGCATATCTCTAACCTCATCTCCTCATTTTCTTAATTCAAAAAATTCTTATCCGAATATACCACCTTATATTTGCCGCGATTTTTTTCAAAAAAGAATGTAATCAATCGTTCTGAAAGGAAGCCCGGATAACGGTTCAGATAATTGTCTTTTTTCTGACCTCCATGGGCTGACACAGCAAATAGAATGGGAAACAGCCATGTACACAAGTCGTTCAGTACTTCCCTTCCCATAATAAACATGTTGCAGGGAGAATATAGGTTTCCCTGAAAAAACGCTCTCGCCTCCTGATATTCCTGTTCATCTTGTGTTCTTAAATATTCCATCATATAATCCCAGTCTGCAGGGTCGTGGCGGCTTTTATAGTTTTCCTCCAAACTCGGCCCGACATATAATGGGATGGGCAGAATCACATCTACCTGATTCTTCAACATTCGTATGATCCAGTCCGTTGGCAGGAGGAAATGCCGGCGATAGTGGGCTAAGCCGATAATCTCTTCTTTTGCATGTTTCCAAAGCCAGTAGAGTGCGGTGAGTTCGCAGAATTGTTTATTTTGGCCGGAAATGTTATCGCCTTCGCAATCCGTTATTCCGTCTTCTGTCAGACGTTTTGCTGTGAGGGCTGCTCCTGCCTGGATTTCTTTTTCATAGGGTTTTAGAGTGTAATGTTGATGCAAGGGCTTATCCGCGGCAGACCTAACCACATATACCGCTACCGTTTTTATGCTCTCTAACTCACATAGCCTGTCTATTTTTAAAAATTCACGTCCGGTAACTGTAAAATATTTCTTTAAATATTCATTACGCAGATATATATCAAACTCTACGGTTACCGGATATATTCTCTTAAATCCCAGTTCTCTTAAATGTTTTATAATTTTCTGATGATAGATTCCTCTCGTTCCAATATAAACACCATATTCCGTATTAAGGCTTACTCTGTCCAGCGGAAGTACACATATACCTCCTATCTTCTCAGGATTCGCTTCCTCATTGTCATAAAGGTATGCCTCAATGGTAATTTCCGGATATAAATATTGAAGATATATGGCAAGAGTTTGAGCTCTCGAATGTGCGCCGACTATGTATATACTTTCTGTCCTTTTCTCCATATAGCTGTTCTCCCTATGACTTCAACCAGTTTCGCTGTACCTTCATTTTTTATGACAAAAATTCCATTTTTTCATGTACTATTTTCCATTTATTTTCGTTATGTATAAAATAAATCGAAAGAAGTCTTTCTGCCAGAAAACCAATATACCGATTTTGATACTTATCACTTTTTTTGCCGCATTTTATTTCACAGTACTCCAATATGGGAAACAACCACGTACAATAACTGTCGAGGATTTCTTTTCGCGCAATAAACATGTTATATGCATAATAATAAACTCCCTCTTGCACACGGACGGCTGTTTTATAATATTCTGGCTGCAGTATACGGACGGCTTCCATCATAGTATCCCAATCAGACTCTATATGATCATGTGCATACATTGCCTTAACACTCGGAAAATTTAATACTGGTACTGTCAAAACAACATCTATATCAGAAGTACATATACGGTTCAATATTTCCTGATTTATATCAAAATGTCTTCTATAATGGCACAATCCGGCATATTTAGAAGTGTCGTTTTTCCATATCCAGTAAAGAGCTGTCAATTCGCAGTATTCTCTGTTCTTATTAGATATATGTTCTCCTGTATTATCCTTTACAAAGCTGATTCTCTCGTCTGTCAGAGCCGCCCCTACTTGAATTGGTGTTTCCCAAGGGTAACTCTTATCCTTGCTCTTAATTTCTCTGTCTTGATGGCATTTTACACAGTATATATGGATGTCTTTGAAAATTTCTTGATTAAGTGTTCGGTACGGTTTCCCCTGTCGTTCAAAAAGGGCCTGTATATATTTTTCTCTGATTCTACTCCATAATTTACTCTCAAATCCTAATGACACAGACTCATGAAATCCATGCCTAGACAAGTTGTCCAAAATTTCATCTTGATATTTCTCCAAAGCAGCAATTAATATTCGTGGATTTTTGAATTTTACTGTCCCTTCGTCAATAGTAATAACAGGTTTTCCCAATAATTCCAATGGATTCCCCCCTGCTGCTGATACCATAAAACATTCTATATCTAAAAAATATGGCGTCCCTGTTAAACAAATTGCCGCTGCTCTTGCTAATATTCCTGCTCCATATATAATAATACAATCACTTTTTTGTAATTCCTCAATGACATTATCTACGCATACCACCATAATTCCCCTACCCATTTTAAATATATCTGCAAACGTCTGCGGCTCTATAAGGCTGTTTGATGATGAATGAGAAACGATACATCAATCAATTCATAGTTTTTGATATTATTTTGAAGCATCCTCTTCTCTATATCCCTATGAAAATTAACTCCCGCAGTAACGAGAATCAAACTATGTTCAACAGGTCTGTATTTTTCTAAAACTATCACTGGAATTTCTTCTATTTTCTCAAGATTTCCAGTCCTGTCAGAAACAATAATTCCTCTCACTTTATCATTAAGACCATTTTTCCCCAACCATTGAATAAAATAATTTGTAAGCATACCTGCACCATATAAATATATTTTTTCAGCCCTATGTATTCTATTAATTAGTTCATTCTCATAGCCATCTATATTCTTTCTAACAGCCTCATATATTAATCTTAATGGTCTGATTGACTTCTCATTTCCCCTATATTCCTTCGCCATCTTATTTATTTCCAATAGACCTTCTAATAGACGCGTATCACCAAATAATATATTTTGATAGATTATATTTCCAAAATCATATTCTAGCCTTTCTAAGGTTGTGTTAAATAATTTATCTAACTTACGCTGTATAGCAAAATGCATATTATCTCTTAGCCCTTTTACCAAATCAATGGCTTTTTCTGACGTAAATGTTTTTGGAGGGAATACACTTCTATAACAATACAAATATGTTTCTGCAATATAAAATTGCTCTGCCTCATACATTGCTCTCACAAAAAACGGCGGATCCTGAAATCTTCGGTAATTTGGAAAACTAATATTGTGGTCCAATAACAAACTCTTTGAGAATAAAAAACTCTGGTAATTATAATCACACTGTATATCTTTATACCAATATATCTGATTCCCTTTAGCCGTATAATCCGTATGCTCAAAAACTTCCGTATCAAAAATCTTACCGTTCCTAAATGTTTTCCTCTTACTACCACAAACTGCTGTCTGCAAAGTTTCGCATGTCTCATACATTATATGTAAAGCATCTACATCTAGATAATAGTCGTCCGCGTCTAAAAAGGCGATGTATTTTCCTCTGGCTTTTTTCATCCCAAGGTTACGAGCCGCACCAGCTCCCTGATTCTCTTGCTGTAAAATAATGATCCTTGAATCCTCGGTCTGAAGCTGTCTGATTATCTGAGATGAGCTGTCCGTAGACCCGTCGTTCACACAGATTACTTCTAATTCTCTTAGTGTCTGGCAAAGGATACTCTTTATAGATTGCCTCACATATTCTTCGCAGTTATAGACTGGTATTACGATTGAAATTTTGACCATCCTTCTCCTCCAAATTTTTCCGCAGTTCCCTCTGATATCTGTTTGGATCGTGCATGTTTTGTATACGTTCTAATGCTTTTCTCCCCTTTTTTCGGATAGCTTCGGGATGCGCAAATATATCTTGAAGGCATCTTTCTAATTCTTCCTGCAAAATTTTAGACCATACCTTCTCCTCCTGTTCAGCACAGCATCCTAATGAATCTACCGGAATATTACAGATCTAACCACATTCCTCGTTATTAATTTCAGGGAACGCCCTAATATTTGTAGTTATCACAGTACACCCTGCCGCCTGCATCTCTAAGACGGCGTATCCATACGTATCGGCTAAAGAGGGGAACATACCAATCGTAGCTTCTCTACATTTTTCAATAACCTCTATGTTAGGAAGCGCTTCATAATGGTCAATCCACTTCTTACTTCTAATAATTTCCTTGCACCTCTCCATTTCTTCATAGGATGTTTTTGTAAAATAGTCTCCATACTGTAAAGAACTAATTAAAGTAAGCCTAAAATCGTACCTATTTTCAAACTTGGAAAGCGCTTGGATAACTTCCCTTCCTCCCTTGATAAAAAAAGCCTTACCTATAAAGATAAAATGAATTTCCTTTACATCATGCTTTTTATCAAATTCCTCTTTCAGATAAAACTGCCTTTCTCCTTCGTTTTCATCCCATACTCTCGGTATTACCGTCTCAAATAATACACACCAAGGCTTGTCCGTAATACAGACAGTATTAAAAGTATGTATAAAATCCACATTCGGAACATAGCTGCTTGGATAATAACATGCTTCTGACAACATCCTATAGGTTTCCAGATTGGCTTCTTTTCTAATACTTATCTCCTCAAGGTCCACCGTTTCTTTTGGAAGTGCAGCATAATGAATATCTTCGATTTTATTAATAATTAACCTCTGTTCCGCATAATCCGTATCAAAATATCCCGGTGATAGAAACCCTACTGTTTGGCAAAACTTTATTTGACTTTTGTAAGACTTTGCTTCCATTTTCTGGTTTTCCCGAAGCATTTCATATAGTAATTGGTCTGCAAACTCTACATAGTCAATGACTCCCCGATTCTCTAATTCTTTTTCCATTGTGTAACGGTTGGGAGGAATTGCTGCCAAAATAAGTAATGTATTCTCCAACTGCCCCTGTTCAAGCGTTCCTTCCAGCTCATATCTTTGATCTTGAACCGTTACTGCAAACGCTGTTATTGGTACGCCTCTTCGCCTCAAAAACTTTGAAATAACCTTTCCCGACCATCCTGCTCCATAAATAATCCTGTTTTTCGAACACTCTATTTTTATCAGAAGTTCCTCTATTGTCGTAATATCTCTCATTAAATGAGCACCCACCCCTTCGGTATAATACTGCTTTTCCAACGTTTAGGACAGATTACAATTTTATGAGGATTATAATTTAGGTATGCCGCCCAATAGCTAAATGTGCTATTTGCTATGATATTATGTTTACAGTATTTCATGATTGTTAATTCCTCATAGTCAGAATATCCCAACTCGCTTACATAGATTTTTCTTCCTTTAATCTCCATATTTTCCTTCACCCATCCAACATCATCCGAAAACACTAAATAAAAAGGATGCTCAATCTTTTCCTCAATTTTCTTTAATGCTTTTGGATAATATTCTGTCTGGCTTATATCGCGCGATAATTTCGAAAAATCACCTTTCCTTATATGTATTCCTACCGTATTTTCCGTCCTCAAGCTTCTATATAATTCAGGTTTTAAACCGATGGGTTTTTTTACGCAAAATTCCTTACGCAAAATGTTTCTAATATCATTAAAATACCTTATATCAAAAAAATACCCCTGGAAATATGTCGGACAGATACAATCTAGTAAATTATATAAGTCTTTGTTTTCTTTTTCTTCGTTATACCACAAAAACCATAGATGATTTTGAGCAAGCTTACAAATCAGTTTTTCTTTCTCACCTTGCTTATCTATAAATCTCCATTTTTTCAACATATATTCCTGAGCTTCTGGTAAAACGATTTTAAAATGCTTCAATCCGTATTCTCTATAGTCACACTTTTTATAAAAATTATTTTTCTTATTACATGTAGAAATATCTTCATGATTAATAAAACGTGTATCCAAATATACTTCTCTTTTGCTTAAAATTTGGAGCTTTCTTGCAAACGCATACTGAAACATTTGATTTCCCAAACCATCTGATATCCTAACTACATTCATCTTTTTCTTTCCCTCTTATATTCATACCTCATATAAAATATCTTCAAAGGAAATAATTGGACAACTTATTTTCTTTCTTAATCTTTCTTCAATCTCTTCAAAATAAGTAATAGCAGTAACTACAATAACGTCCACATTGTCCACGAGCTCCTCTGTAGTTATAATCTCTATATCCGTATATATTCCATCCGCATTATGATCAATTCCGTAAGCCACTTTGATTTCCGTATCCTTTAATTCCCTCAAAAGTGTTTCCCCTACATAACTCATTCCATAGACAGCAATTCTTTTATAGCCCCTCT
>BLMJ01000257.1 GCA_011960625.1 Lachnospiraceae bacterium
TCTTCCAGGCATCTTCCCCGTAGTTTTGAATAAACCATGAAGAAAATCCCGTCTCCTTCGACTTTTCCCCTGTACCTTTCACAAACTCTGCATAATATTCGTCTAAAAGCTTTACACTCCCATCCTTTGGCTTTTCAGGTTCCTTCTTTCCATGCCGGCATGATACTGCAATCAAAGTGACAACGAGGATCACTATCGCCAAAAGTATCCCCAGAACCGCCGCCCGACGAATCAAAAGCCTGCGTCTTCTCCTTCGCCTCCGCTCTCTAAGCGTCATATGACGATTATTATCCGGTCTTCTCTTTCTGGCGGCATCTTGTGGTCTGCTTTGCGGCATAGGCTGCGGCCTATTCTGCGGTACATTCCCTGCTCTATGCTTTCTTGAACGCTGTCTGTCTTCCATCCTTTGTCCCTCACTCTTTATCTGCGCTCAACTTCGCTCTCCTTTTTCTCACTATATCACATTCCGTTGGCATACACAATGCATAGAAGAAAGAATATTCCCTATCTCCTTTTTCCCGCTATAAAAAAGATGCCCTTGAATCCAAGGACATCTTCCTAATCTTAATTAGTCTCACCTGGTCTTGCACTTCTCAACTTGAAATGTGCCACCAAAGACTTCAATAACTGTGACTGGCTGGACAGCTCTTCACTTGCCGCCGCACTCTGCTGAGCTGTAGCAGAGTTCGTCTGCACTACGCTGGAAATCTGATCCATACCCATTGTTACCTGTGTGACTGCCTCTGCCTGACTGACTGCCGCAGTAGAAATCTTATCAACATATGTAACTGCGCTCTTTGTACTATCAACCGTCTCAGAAATTGCCGCTGCTGTACGGTCTACGATATTCGTACCATTCTCAACTGCAAGAATTGTACCCTCAATTAATGCCGTCGTATTACTTGCCGCTTCCGCACTCTTAGAAGCAAGGTTACGCACTTCATCCGCAACTACGGCAAATCCCTTACCTGCTTCGCCGGCTCTCGCTGCCTCAACCGCTGCATTCAACGCAAGGATGTTGGTCTGGAATGCAATATCCTCAATCGTCTTGATAATCTTACCAATATCTCCAGATTTCTGGCTAATCTCACCCATAGCTGCAATCATATCCTGCATCTGCTCATTAGAGGTCGAAAGCTTTGTCTGAGCTTCCATTACTTTCTCGCTTGCCTCTCTTGCATTCTCAGCCGTATTATTAACTTCTCTGGAAATATCATTAATTGTAGCCGCCAGTTCTTCTACTGAGCTTGCCTGCTCTGTAGCTCCCTGTGACAATGCCTGCGCACCGGAAGAAACCTGATCCGCGCCGCTTGCAACCTGGTCAG
>BLMJ01000258.1 GCA_011960625.1 Lachnospiraceae bacterium
TATCTGTCTGATTGGGGCAGTGCTGGTGGCTGATTTTGTCGGAAGCGGGGAGGTAAGGCTTAATGGAATCGGTATTCTTGCCGGAATCATTAACGGAGTGGGAGTGGCGCTGCAGATTCTGCTTCCTAAGTACTTTGCAAAAGACTATGAGAGAGATACGCTGTTGGTCTATGGATTCTTAGGAGCCGCATTGGTACTCTTATTTGGCATTGATTTTTGCGCTATTTCTTCACATATGGGCAGTACGCCTCTAATCCCTTTGATTTGGAATTTGTTTGGAATTGGAATTTTGTGTACAATGGTGGCGAATGTGGCCTGTGTGAAATCAACGCAATATGTAGAAGCCACTACCACCAGTATTCTGTCTGCGCTGGAGGTTGTTGTGGGAACGCTGGTTGGATTTGTGGTTTTTCATGAACATTTGACCTGGCTGCAGATGTTAGGTGCGGTCATCATCGTCATTGGGGCGATTGGGTCAGAAATATATCATCCAAAATCTGAGTAAATTTTCGGGAACTGTCACATAATAAGGAAGAAATCTGAATGTGAAAGTCGAGGTTTATAAAGATGAGAAAATACTGGTATCGAAGAATCCTAATCATGATTGTTACGTTTCTAATCGCTGTAGGAGGCGGATATTATCTGATCGAATATCAGCAGAGCAGGCTGAAGGCAGAGGTTAATGCCGCTACATCCTCAGAAAATATGGTTATTCCCGGCGGGATGCCGATTGGAATTTATTTAGAGACGGAGGGCGTGATGGTGCTTGGGACGGATTCCATTACTGCGGAGGACGGTATGGATTATGAACCGGCGGCGAATCTTGTGAAAGCGGGAGACTATATCGTTGCGCTTAATGAGCAGGCCATCCATGACAAGTCAGAGCTTGTGGAGACGGTAAAAGAGCTGGGAGACGAGGATATCATTCTAAGGGTTCGAAGAGAAGAGCAGTATATGAATATTCGAATGAAGCCGGTACGGTTAAATGCCAAGGAATGTAAGCTTGGTATCTGGGTGAGGGACAATGCTCAAGGGCTTGGGACGGTAACATTTTTGAATACAAACAGCCGGTTCGGAGCATTGGGACATGGGATTCATGACGTAGATACCAATGCGTTGCTTGAAATCCACAACGGCAGAGTTTATGAGACCAGCATTCGGGATATCCAGAAAGGACAGGACGGCACTCCCGGAGGGATGGAGGGGATTATCGTCTATAACAACTATAACGTGTTAGGAAAAATTACCCGGAATACAGACTGCGGAATCTTTGGTACGATCGACAGAATAGATTCTCTTTTTTCGGACCAGACGCCCATAGAGACGGCCGCAAAGGAGGAGATTGTAGAAGGACCGGCTACTATCCGCTGCGCCGTAGAAGGAACCGTGAAGGAATATAAAATTCGTGTGACAAAAATTGACAAAAATACCAGTGAAGTTAACAAAGGAATTGTGATTGAAGTGACGGATGACAGACTGCTTTCCGTGACGGGAGGAATCGTGCAGGGCATGAGCGGAAGCCCCATTATTCAGAACGGAAAGCTCATCGGCGCCGTAACCCATGTGTTCGTCCATGACGCTACCAAGGGATATGGCATATTTATAGAAGACATGATGAAAAATGTCGAATAGAAAAGGGATTGTCGAAAATCCTTGTCGATAAATGTAAAATTTTTACGAACGCTATTTCTTGTTTTTCCGTGTGCCAGACTTTATAATCAAACTCG
Organism: Lachnospiraceae bacterium; assembly: GCA_011960625.1. Classification (GTDB taxonomy): domain Bacteria; phylum Bacillota; class Clostridia; order Lachnospirales; family Lachnospiraceae; genus Sporofaciens. The sequence goes on from BLMJ01000258.1 coordinate 1,728, forward strand.
ACAGTTTTTGATGTTAGGAAAGGAGGCATTGCGTAAAATGAGAGAGATAAACGTGGCTATAGCCGACGACAATGAAAGAATTCTGGACTTGCTTGGCGAAATCATAAGCAATGACGAGGAATTAAAGCTGGTTGGAAAGGCTAACAATGGGGAGGACATGTACCATCTTATCAAAGAAAAACAGCCAGACGTTGTCCTCCTTGACCTCATCATGCCCAAGATGGACGGCCTTAGCGTGATGGAAATGGTCAGCAATGACACAGGACTTAAGAAACATCCTGATTTTATTGTGATTACCGCAGTAGGACAGGAAAGAATTACAGAAGATGCCTTCAAGAAAGGTGCAAGCTATTACATCCTGAAACCATTTAACAATGAGATGGTGATTAACCGAATCAAACATGCAAACCAGGTTATCCGACATGAGATAAAACCCCAGATTTCGGCAGGAACAAGCACAGCGGCGGAGAATCGTTTTGAGTCGAATCTGGAGGGACGGGTGACAGATATGATACACGAAATCGGAATCCCTGCCCATATCAAAGGTTATCACTATCTCAGAGATGCAATCATCATGGCGGTGGAGGATATGGACGTACTCAACGCCATCACGAAAGTATTGTATCCCACAGTGGCGAAAAAACATCAGACAACGGCAAGTCGGGTGGAGCGTGCAATCCGTCATGCCATAGAAGTAGCATGGAGCAGAGGAAAACTAGATACACTAGACGACTTATTTGGGTACACGGTCAGCAATGGGAAAGGAAAGCCGACCAACTCAGAATTTATAGCGTTGATTGCAGACACGATAAGATTAGAATATAAAAACAGATAAATACTTTTCTTCTGGACAAAATTAGGGTATAATAGAATATATATGTGAGGTTTGGAGGAAAAGAGTATGAAAAAAATACTATTTGCAGCATCAGAATCAGTACCATTTATCAAGACAGGAGGGCTTGCAGATGTTGTTGGTTCTCTGCCAAAATATTTTGATAAGGAGAAATACGATGTCCGCGTCATGCTGCCGAAATATATGTGCATGAAAGAAGAGTGGAAAGAAAAACTTGCCTACCATACGCATTTCTACATGGATTTGAATTGGAGAAAGCAGTATGTAGGCGTACTGACATACGAGCATGAGGGAATTACATTCTACTTTATAGATAATGAGTATTATTTCAATGGTTTTGCCCCTTATGGAGATATGTATGCAGATATTGAGAAATTTGCGTTTTTCTCCAAGGCGGTGCTCAGCGCGCTGCCGGTAATTGATTTCCGGCCGGATATTATCCACTGTCACGACTGGCAGACAGGGCTGATTCCGATATATCTTGACAATTTCCGTTTCGGAACTGAGTATTACCGCGGTATTAAGACAATTATGACCATACATAACTTGAAGTTCCAGGGAACCTGGGATACAAAGCGGGTACGTGACATTACAGGTCTGCCGCAGTACTATTTCGTGCCGGACAAGCTTGAGGCGTATAAGGATGCCAACTATCTGAAGGGCGGTATTGTCTATGCTGACAGAGTTACCACAGTAAGTAATTCCTATGCGGAAGAGATTAAGATGCCCTTCTACGGTGAGAAGCTGGACGGACTTATGAATGCCAAAGCGAACTGCCTC
>BLMJ01000259.1 GCA_011960625.1 Lachnospiraceae bacterium
AAGAGCCGCAGCAAGATTATATAATAGGAAAGGATGTATGTACTATTCTGCGAAGCGTTCTTTGACGTCTTCCTTTCCTGTCCCACGGTATATGTCTCTAAATCCACGCCCGCCGTCTTTCCCTCTACAGTCTTTCCAGTGGTCAGGTCGCTGTTCATATATCCTTTAATCCTCTGGATATAGTTCCTCGTTTCTTTGAAAGGCGGAACCCCGCCATACTTCGCTACATTCCCGCTACCCGCATTGTATGCAGCCAGGGCCAAATCTATGTTACCATTATACTTCTTAAGCTGTTGAGAGATATACTTCGCGCCGCCCATGATGTTGCTGCGTGTATCAAACGGATCGTCTACTCCTAACGATCTGGCTGTCGCAGGCATCAACTGCATAACTCCCTGCGCGCCTGCCGGAGAAACCGCATTCGCATCGAAGCCCGACTCAGCCTTACCCATAGCCTTCAGCAAATTCAAGGGCACATCATAGGTCTCGGCCGCCTCCTCAAAAATTGCATCCATGCTCGTACTCCCTGTCTGGATGGTTACGGCATTCTCCGTTATGCTGGTGTCCTGTCTTTTGTTCAACCCTAACATCGTATTATATATGTCTGCAAAGCTCTGGCTTGTGGATGATGTCTGCCCCGTATAAGACGGATAATCAGATATCCCCTGAATCTGGTTCAGAACATTGCTCATATACTTATACCAATTCTCATAAATCGTGTAATCCATTCCCATAGACGTCCTCGAATACAAACATCTTCTTTCGGATGGTCTCCGCAAGTTCTTCGTCGGTCTTGCCCAATTCGTCGAAGATGTACTTCTCGTTGGATCTGTCCATGTGATTCATAACGTCCGCTATGTAATCAATACCGCCAATCGTTGTAACGTCAGTTGTAAGAATGCTGTCAAATCTCTTCTTAAGCGAATCCTCCACAACCTTTATAGCCTCCGGAGACGCACTCTCCATTCGGGCAATCGCCTCTACTACCTTGATACGCTTCTCTTTCGGAAGCTCACTGATTACCATAGACGCCTGGTCCGAATCCGCATAGGACAGAACCAGCGCGATTGTCTGAGGTCTTTCATGCTGCAAAAATGAAATCAGATTCTTCACATTGCTCTTCCGTATAAATTCAAAGGGTCGTATTTTCAGTGATTTTGACAACTTATCCAGCAATGATTGCGCGGTACTCTCTCCAAAAGCCTTCTCAAGTACTGCCCTGGCATATTCCATACCGCCGTCGGTCACAACCTTCTGCGTCAGACAAGTCTTATAGAACTCATCCAGAACAAGCTCCATCTCATCCGGACTGATATGCCCTAACTTCGCCACTTCAATCGTAAGCCTCTCAATATCACTCTCACTCAGATGCTTATAAATCTTTGACGCCTTATCAGCCCCAAGGGAAACAACGACAGCCGCAGCCTTTTGTTCCGGCGTCAGCTTACTCTCTCTGATTTCCTTGCTGTCTTTATTTTCTTTGTTTTCCTTACTCTCCTCCATCTGCAACGCCCCCATTCAGCCAGTTCTTCAATAACTGGGCAGAAATCTCTGCATTCTGTTCTGCAAATTCCCGCACATTCTTCTTAAGTTCCATACTCCTGTCATTCTGAAGCTGCAGAAGTTCTTCATTCATGTCAAGCACAGCCGGAACTTCTTCCGTCTCTTCCTCTACTTCTACGAGTTCTTCAACTTCTTCATCATCCTGCTTCCGTCTTCTAATTACCAGAACAATAATCATTATGATTAACAGCAAGATTAATGCAGCGCCCGCGATAATCGCCCACAACGGAATACTCTCAAGGATTCCTCCTGATGAAACCTCCTCAGATTCTTCATCCTCGCCAATTCCATCAAACGGAGCGCTCACAATCGCAATCTTTTCGTCCTGCGCGTCCGCCTCAATACCCGCCGCATTTCCTATTAAAGAACGAAGCTGGTTCTCTCTTAAACTTCCATATCCATTGCCATTAATTGCAACAGAAACCGTAAGATCCTCTAGCTCACCCGGATCAATCTGTCCTTCTTCTTTCAATTCATTAACCAGATAATCACGGACTGCACTCTCGCTGTATGCAGTGGATCCGTCGGCGTCTCCATTCGTATTATATTCCGGAGTGTCCGCATTCGTCTCCGCTCCCGCGACTCCTCCGGCGCCGTCGCCTGTCCCTGCCTCTTCCTGATAGAGTTCCTCATGGCTAATGATTCCCGTCTTGTCTTCCTCGTCAATCTTATCCGGAGTAGTGTACGTTGTCTGCTGACGAATCAACCGTTCCATATTCAGACGTGCATGTGCAGTAACGCGCACATTCTCCTGACCATAAATCGGTCCCAGAACCTTCATAACGCTATTGGAAACAGAATTTTCCACCATGCGCGCAAGCTCTTCTGTCGTCGAACTGTTAGAAGAATTTCCGTTTCCATCGACAGAAACATCATTTCCATTTCCATCGATGACTGCAACATCCTCAAGCTCCATGCCTGGAATACTTTTCGCCACCAAACGCTGAATCGCCACTACCTGTTCTTCTGTCGGAGAACCTCCATCCTGCATAATCGCCACAACAGAAGCGCTGGACTTCTCTCCCTCGTCATTCAGCGCATATTTGCTTTCTTCCCCAAGCGCAATCGTAACCTTTGCATCCTTAACCCCGTCAAAGAGGCGGATTGTGGAGCCGATACGGTCCTGCAGTTCGTAGAGCTTGTAGGTCTTTTTATCCGAATCCGTGGTAAGCATACTTGCATTATCC
>BLMJ01000260.1 GCA_011960625.1 Lachnospiraceae bacterium
CGTAAATACCCATCAGGTATAAAAACGCCGCAACCAATGAGGGCGGCTCCGGGCGATCCCCGGAGGGGTTCTATTCCCGTGGAACTGGCCAGCAGCCAGTCGTTTGGTGACTTCCCTATGTTTGCCGTAAAAGCGGTAATTTATAAGCCGGGGTGTCGAGGACAAATAGGCTTATCAGGCTAAAAGTGGTAGCCGGACACAAAACATGAAAATATTCTTAAAGAATAATCAAAAAGCCATGCTTTTGTGTTCGGCTGATACATACCTGAAATGCAGGTTTTTTCGGCAGGCAAGATGTATTCTGTAAATTTATATTTTCCGCCATGAAAGAAAAATCAGACTGCATTTAGGAAGTAAAGATTATGGAGGATATTTTTAATATGGAAGAAAGAAAAATCAGACGTGGAGATATTTACCATGCAGACTTAAATCCCGTTTTCGGAAGTGAGCAGGGCGGATACCGTCCGGTATTAGTGATTCAGAATAACAGAGGGAATCAATACAGCCCAACCGTAATTGTGGCAGCAATTACAAGCAGGCCAAAGTCAAAAATGCCCACGCATGTCCCGGTTCCGGCAGATATGCAAGGTCTGGAAAAAGATTCTGTTGTGTTGTTAGAGCAAGTCCGAACACTGGACAAAAAGAGACTGGGAGATTATATCGGGACATTGGACAGGCGGCAAATGATGAAGGTTGATAAAGCGTTATGCTCCAGCACAGGAATGAGAAAACGGGATAAACCGATTTTAATGTGCTTATGCCCAATATGTGCAAAACCCTTTTATGATTCCAAAGAGCATTTTATCCAGAGGGCAGATAAGAATCAAAATTTAAAAGATACCTGTATGTTTTGCAACAGCAGGCAAGGGTACGATTATTTAATAAGGAAAAGGTATTGCGGTGAGAACAAGGATAATTGAAAAGTCAAGGATGCGATTTGAAAAATCGCACATTAGACGGGAAGGGATTGTAAAGCTATGATAATAGCCAAGCAGTCCCTTTTGTATTTCGGGAGGTGACTGATATAGATACCATGAATTTGCAAAAACAGGTTTATGACGCTGATGACATTCAAAAGTTATTGGGTATTGGCAGAAGTAAGGCATACGCATTTCTGGATGAAGCCTATGAGAGTCAGAAACCGTTCAGGGTAATAAAAATAGGAAAGCTGTACCGTGTTCCCAAAGAGGGATTCGATCAATGGTTAAATGGAGCGAGCTAAATGTGCGGAGGTGATAGGAATGGGAAAGAAAACACAGGAAAAGAGTGTTGCTTTTTTTGAACGAAATTCATGGTATCACCGTACAAAGGCACTGCAAGATAATGGCATTGTTAAATATGGAAAGAAAGGCGGATTTTCCAGTCAGGCAGAAGCGGAGGCCAGTTATCGGAAATGCGAGGAAGAATTTAATGCGCTGTTGCGGAAACAGCAGCTTTCCAGCAAATCCAATAAAGATGTTCTCTTTAAAGATTATCTTATCTACTGGTTTGAAGAAGTGTTTTCAAAAAGAATTTAAACGACAACAAGAATGGTTGGGGCATACGCCTTATATGACTTGATTATCCCGAACATTGATTATGATATAAAGATGAGGTTTGTCAGCGTGGAATACCTGGACGGACTTCTGGAGAGGACATCAAAGGCTTGTGTTTCGGCAGGAAACAAGGGGCGGGAAATTTTGAATCTTGCCATGAAAGAGGCAGTCATAGAGGGCTATATCAATGTGAATCCCGTGCCGGAAACAAAGCCGTATAAGCGAAAGAAACCCAATATCGTGATTCTCAGCAGGGAGAAAATAAAAGTACTCCTTCAGGCGGCTTCAAAGGATAACTGGTATCTGGAAATTCTGTTGGGACTGTTTTGCGGATTGCGGAAAGGAGAAATCTATGGCCTGAAATTTTCCGACTTTGATTTAGAACATCGTAGTGTGAAAATCAGCAGACAGATTGTTGCAAACCCTATTATAAAAGAAGGGAGCAGGATTGAAGAAAATATTTTAATCGAACGTGATCCCAAAACGCCCAACAGTTTCCGGGTACTGCGTGTGCCGGAGGTCATTATTACGGAGTTGGAGAAAAGAAAATGTCAGATAGATATGTATAAAGAAAAGATGCAGGAGGCTTTTATTGATAACGATTATATCAGTTGTCAGGCAAATGGAAAGGTACATAGCCTGTCTGCCATGAATAATGCTTTGACAAAGCTGTGTGTGCGGAATGGGCTTCCTGCCGTAACCGTGCATGGACTTCGCCATATGTTTGCCACCATTTTGGTGGAGCAGGGTGTTCCGCTTGCGAAAATATCAGGGCTATTGGGACATAGTTCTGTCAATACAACCTTTGAATATTATTGCGACGTCATGGATGAGAAAGAAAAGATTATTGCCTTTATGAATGACGCTTTTGCTCCTGAAGGCAGGGAAGGAACAGGATAATATGGAATTTGATTTAAAATTACAGCAGTTTGTGGACTGGAAGGTTTATAACGTCACGCCGATTAAGAATAAGTTTGGCTATCGTGTGGTTCTGATTTATGCGGACGGGACAAAAATACCGCAACAGAAATCCGGATTTGCTACAAAGAAAGCGGCGAACACGGACAGGGACAAGACGCTGGGCGAATTATATTCTGGCACATATGTGGTATATACCAGTGTAAAAGTGAAAGACTTTATGCTGTTCTGGCTTGAAAAAGAAATGCGTCCACGTATTACAAGCGGTTCCTATGAAACCTATTCCAATATTGTGAATAACCATGTGATTCCAGCGATGGGCAACATTAGAATGACGGAAATCAAACGGAGCCATATCCAGAGCCTTTATTATGAAGAAGCGGCTGCTTCGGCTTCTATTGCAAGGCTGGTAAAAACAGTGATGAATACGTCCATGCAGTATGCTGTGAATAAGAAAATCATTTCCATAAACCCAACGATTGATGTGGCTCTGCCAAAGCAGGTAGAAAAGAAAGCCTATCACACCCGGAACATTGATACACAAAAGACGCTGAATATGGAGCAGGTTTTAACGCTCATTGAAGCGAGCAGGGAAACGCCAATCCATATGCAGGTACTTTTTGCAGTGCTGTTGGGATTGAGGCGGTGTGAAATCAATGGGGTAAAATATTCGGATATAGATTATATCAATCGGACATTAAAGGTACAGCGGCAGTTAGGCAAGAAGCCAAACACGACTGCCGAGGACTTCCCGGCTAAGATGTTTACAAAACAGGAAATTGGATTGAAAACGCCGTCCAGCTACCGAACCATCCCCATACCGGATTATGTGTTTGAAGCCATTCTGGAAGAAAGAAAAGTGTATGAGAAGAACCGTAGAAGGAGGTCAGGCACGTTTCAGGATTTGGATTATATCTGCTGTTCCACTTATGGACGTCCGAGAAGCAAGGATTTTCACTGGAGGCATTATAAGAAGCTGTTGGAGGACAATGGACTGCCTGATATAAGATGGCATGATCTGCGAAGCACCTTCTGCACTATCTTATTAAAGAACAATTTTAATCCTAAAGCGGTATCACAGCTCATGGGACATGCGAAAGAAATTATCACCATAGATGTTTATGGAGACACTGCCGAAATCATTGAGGACTGCTTAGACGATCTCCAGCCGTTTATTGATGAAGTAATCCCGAAAGAAGAAAGTGAAAGCGGTACAGATTTTTCACAAGATAATTATATAGAACAAATCAGTGAATTTCTTGCATGAAACTAAGATACTGGCATAACTGAATCGTATAAAAAGACATAAAAAAGTACAGAACAAAAGTTCGGTTTTGGTCTGTACTTTTTTTGACTTATATGTTATAATGAAAAACCAAATGACTGGATAATACTATCTGTACTGGTTGGTGTTATTCAGTGTTGTTTCGTTTCAAAAATACGGTTTTGTGACCTGCATTCGTGTAATTGCTATTTTAACGCTTATTCGCCAGCTTTGCAAGCCCATTTTACACGAATCGAAAATCAAATTACACGAATTTCAGGCGAATAGGCAAACTTTTTTCGGTCACAAATTGGAGGTTTTCATATGCCAGAGTTCAAATTACAAGCCCCCTATAAGCCCACAGGCGACCAGCCGCAGGCCATCGCAGAGCTGGTCAAAGGCTTCAAGGAGGGCAATCAATTCCAGACTGTACTAGGGGTTACGGGTTCC
>BLMJ01000261.1 GCA_011960625.1 Lachnospiraceae bacterium
TTAGAAAAGATTGGCACAGCGGTCAACAGAGGACTTCCGGTTTTTGTATCAGAGTTCGGACTTTCAGAGGCAAGCGGCGATGGCAATGTAGATATCAGCCGGGCACAGGAATGGTTGAATCGATGCGACCAGTACCAGGTGAGCTACTGTGCATGGAGTTTATGCAACGACTGGCGCAGCTCTTCTCTCATCAAGAATAGCTGTGGGAAGACCTTTGGCTGGAATGCCGATGAGCTGACAACGGCTGGGAATTTTATTCGTGACTGGTATAGAGAGAAGGCTGGGACAAAGGATGACAGTATCAATAATCCGCAGGTAAACAATCTGGCGGAGGGAATTACAGTTTCTTACCAGACGCATGTGCAGACCTACGGTTGGCAGCAGCCGGTCAGCAACGGTAAAATGTCCGGTACTTCAGGGCAGTCAAAGAGGCTGGAAGGGATACAAATTCAGGTGTCCGGAAATGCAAACTTAGGGATCCGTTATCGAACCCACGTGCAGAGTTACGGTTGGCAGGAATGGACGTCAGACGGAAATGTAAGCGGAACCCAAGGGCAGTCAAAGAGGCTGGAAGCTATCTGTATCGAGCTAACGGGAGCAGAGAAGGAAAGGTATGACGTATATTACCGGGTTCATGCCCAAACCTATGGTTGGCTTGAATGGGCAAAGAATGGGTCAGAGGCAGGTACCGAGGGACTGGCCAAACGTCTGGAAGGTATTAACATCGTCATCGTTCCCAGAGGCGCCGACCTAGGAGTGCCAGTAGAAAAGCCTTTCGTAAGCGTCTATCCGGGAAATGTCAATTATCGGACTCACGTACAGACCTATGGATGGCAAAGCTGGGCTTTCGACGGAGGAATGAGCGGAACCCAGGGACAAGCCAAGCGTTTGGAGGGTATTGAGCTGCGCCTGCGCTGGAATATTCCGGGAGGGATTAAGTATCAGACCCATGTGCAGAGCTATGGATGGCAGAATTGGGTGGAGAACGGAGGAATGAGCGGAACCCAAGGAAAGGCAAAGAGGCTGGAAGGAATCAAGATTTGTCTCACGGGAGAAGCAGAGCAGCAATATGATATCTATTACCGGGTGCATGCTCAGACCTACGGCTGGCTTGATTGGGCGAAAAACGGTGAGATGGCCGGCACATCAGGGCTTTCTAAACGGTTGGAGGGAATTGAAGTAAGACTGGTATCTAAGGGAGGGCAGGCTCCGGGAAGTACGAACAGACCTTCTGTGGAAAAGTAGAAATCCTCTCAGCAATATAAACCAGGAAAGAAAATCGTTTCAGTCTGGCGGCCGGCAGCAGGAGGCGCTATTGTCAGGGCTTTGGCCGGTCAGTGAGTGGAAGGCGGAGACTTCATAAAAATAGAGAGAATGCTTGGTAAAAAGCATCCTCTCTATTTTAATACTATTATTCGATGGTAATCAGCCTTGGCTGTTCTTCCTGCTTACGAACCTCCTTCGGGAATGAAAGATGAAGTACGCCTTCCTTAAATGCGGCCTTGATATCATCCTGTGTCAATGCGTCTCCCACGTAAAAGCTTCTATTGCAGGTGCCGGTATATCTTTCTTTGTGTACGCAGTTGCCCTTGGCGTCTTTCTCCTCCTTCGTCATGTTCTTATGAGCGGAGATGGTCAGATATCCGTCCTTTAAGTCTGCCTTGATATCTTCTTTGGCATAACCCGGAAGCTCCATCTCTACCAGATAATTCCCGTCTTTTTCGTGTATATCCGTCTTCATGATTTGCGCGGATGTGTGGTCATAGGAACGGTTGAAAAACGGGTCGCTGAACATATCGTCGAATAAATTGTTGAAACCTCTGTTTGCTAATAACATAAATCATTCCTCCTTAAAATTGTCTTATGGTTTAGTATGTCCCATAAGGTATGAAAATTATTAATTGTTTTATTTGCTATATATATTATATAACATATATTGTTAGCAGTGTCAAGCGTTGAGTGCTAATTTTCTTAACTTTTTAAAACCTAAGAAACAAATTGTTATCAAATATCCCAAACGCCGCTGCCTACGGGCAAGGTTTTCGCTCTTGTGTGAAGCTTGGTCGAGATAGATATAAACCGCAACACTCACATTAACTGACACAGCCAGCCCATTGCATCCTATCCATTCCATTATGTGCGGGATATCAATCATCCCTGAGCTATTTCATCTATAATATTCCCGTCCAGAACCTCTTTCCCCGCCCACAGCATAGCCGTGATACAGATTACAAGATTCAATACGACCATACCTAGAAGGGGCAGAAGGGGCAGGTTCGCGTTAGCATGCAGATACAGAAATACATGCTGAAGCCCATAATACAACACTTTATGCACCGCCAAATACAGGACAGCCATAAACAGCCCCGAGCAGATTCCATAACAGAACCCTTCTTTCACC
>BLMJ01000262.1 GCA_011960625.1 Lachnospiraceae bacterium
GATATCATTTGCTTTTAAGTACAAATCCAATTTTTAATAGAAGGAATTTTAGAAGAATGAAGTCACTAATATTAGCCGAAAAACCCTCTGTCGCCCGTGACATTGCCCGCGTGCTGAACTGCCGCAAGAATCTGTCCGGAGCAATCGAGGGAAATCAATACGTCGTAACATGGGCATTAGGCCATCTGGTCACTCTGGCAGATCCCGAAGAATACGATAAAAAATTCAAAGAATGGAATATGTCCTACCTTCCCATGCTTCCAAAAAAGTGGGAACTCGTCGTCATCAAACAGACGGCAAAACAATACCACAACGTCAAGTCCCAGCTATTCCGCAAAGATATCAGTGAAATCATCATTGCCACTGATGCCGGAAGAGAAGGAGAACTGGTTGCACGCTGGATATTGGAAAAAGCCAATTGTCATAAGCCCGTCAAGCGACTCTGGATTTCCTCTGTCACCGACAAGGCTATCCGAGAAGGCTTCTCCCGATTAAAGGATGGACGGGAATATCTAGACCTATACCACGCTGCGCGAAGTCGTGCCGAGGCAGACTGGTTGGTCGGGATTAACGCCACACGCGCCCTGACCTGCAAATACAACGCCCAGCTCTCCTGCGGACGTGTCCAAACCCCTACATTAGCAATCATTGCAAGACGTGAGGAAGAGATCCGTTCCTTTCACCCAGAAGAATATTATGGACTTACTTGCACTGCCGGAAATGTAAGCTGGTCCTGGCAGCATAGTAAAAATAACAGCACACGCTCCTTCCAGAAAGCATTTGTTACAGATTTACACACAAGCCTCAAGGGACAGACGCTTACCGTCACAGAGGTTCAGAGAGCTGCGAAAAAAACCTTCGCACCCGGGCTTTATGATCTGACAGAATTGCAGCGGGACGCAAACCGCCGCTTTGGATTTTCTGCCAAGGAAACTCTAAACATTATGCAGCGTTTATATGAAAACCACAAGGTACTCACCTACCCGCGTACCGATTCCCGTTATATCGGGGCAGATATTGTCCCCACGATAAAGGAGCGTTTGAAAGCCTGCATCACAGGACCTTACAAAAAATTCATACCGCCGCTTTTAAAGGCCCCAATCAAGGCTAACAAATCATTTGTAGACGATAAGAAGGTCAGCGACCACCATGCAATCATCCCCACTGAAGAGCCAGCCTTGCTTGAGCATCTAAGCAGCGAGGAGCGCAAGATTTATGATTTAGTCGTACGCCGCTTTATCAGCGTTCTTTATCCGGCATTTGAATATGAACAGACTACGCTTAAGGCGACCGCTTCTGGTCAAGGTTTTATAGCAAAAGGAAAACGAGTTCTCTCCCCAGGCTGGAAAGCAGTTTATGAGACAGAGGATTTTAACGACAGTGAGGATGAAGACGAATTTGACTTCCAAACAACGCAGCAGACTCTTCCAGCCTTGAAAATGGGGGATAGGTTTCCAATTTCCAATATTTCCCTCAAGACCGGCAAGACGAAACCGCCGGCAAGATTTACTGAGGCAACTTTGCTGACAGCCATGGAGAATCCGGTGCGATATATGGAATCCAAAGACGCCAAAGCAAGAAAGACCTTAGGCGAGACCGGAGGACTGGGGACAGTCGCCACCCGAGCAGACATCATTGAGAAATTATTTCACTCTTTCCTAATAGAAAAGAAGGGAAATGAGCTTCTCATTTCCTCCAAAGGAAAACAGCTTCTTACTCTGGTCCCCGAAGATTTGAAAAAACCGGAGCTTACAGCTCAGTGGGAAATGCAGCTTGCTGACATCGCCAAAGGGAAACGCAAAGAGACAATATTCCTTAAGGAAATTAAGGAGTATACGAACACATTGATTGGTGAGATTCGCTCTGCCGAAGGCTCCTTCCGACACGACAATCTGACCAATACCAAATGCCCTCGCTGCGGCAAGCGGATGCTCTCGGTGAACGGCAAGAATACGCGGCTGCTGGTGTGTCAAGATCGGGAATGCGGCTACCGTGAGACTGTCGCCAGGCTGAGCAACGCACGCTGCCCTAATTGCCATAAAAAGATGGAGCTGATTAAGAAGGGGGACGACGAGACTTTTGTCTGTGCCTGCGGATATAAGGAAAAGCTCTCTGCCTTTAAGACACGAAGGGAGAAGGAGGGCGCCGGAGTCTCCAAGAAAGATGTGCAGAAATACCTAAAAAAACAGAAAGAAGAGTCTGTCAATACTGCATTTGCCGACGCACTGTCAGGAATCAAGCTATAATCGTACGTCTTTCCCAGATATCAAGATTGGTTGTCTGGGAAAGACGAAAAATCCCTACTTCGTCAATTTCTTATAATAAGAATCTGCCGTATACAAGGCTGCCGCCGGATTATGTCCAAGCACCCGATCCTTTGTTACAGCCGTCGTGGTCAATGCTTTCGAGTACTTGTAAAATAGACTGTCATGTCCCACGCACAGCCCAACCACCACATTCAAGTCTGTATTCGCATGGTTCAGCATTTTTGCCTGCAGAATCGGATTGCACATATTAAGCCCGATTCCATTACATTCATTGGGAATGCCAACAGAACTCTTCGGCGTTGCCCCTGCCTTACACGCAATCCCAAACACCTCGAATCCGTGAGATCTCATAATAGACGCCAGCGTACGACTCTCCTTCAAAAGTCCGACACAGGTTGCAATACCAATCTTCTTTGCTCCAATCTTCTTCGCAAATTCCATAATCTCCTCAACCCGCGTATACTGGCAGTAATGCTCAAACTCCACTTCCGCTGCGGCAACCATCGTCTTATGGTTTTCTTCCTCCTCATAACACGCCATTGCCTCCTGGTATACCTCCTGATTCATATTCGTGGTCAGACAAAACTCAGGATAAACCTTATCCATCTTATCACAATTCTTCACAGCACAGTCAATACATGACCTCTCTTTTACTAATGTCTCGTTATTCATCTTTCTCCTCCTACTACAATATATTTATGGTTAATATCCCTTACAGCCAGTAAGGAATTA
>BLMJ01000263.1 GCA_011960625.1 Lachnospiraceae bacterium
TTTTGAATATAGATATTCAAAAAAATATGCAACTTTGTACAAGTTGCATATTTTTGTAATATAGTATTTGTTGTATTTTCCCTTAAAACTTCCGAAATACCGGTTTACGACTTACAAATTCTGTATAATAATGAAAACCACAGCTTTCTAATATTTCCGGAACTTTTTGAAAGTCATAAGCTACATGCTCCGTCTTATGTGCGTCTGATCCTATCGTAAGTATCTCCCCGCCAAGCTCCCGATAACGCCTTAACACGTCCATATGGGGATGAGCATACGGAAGGCCGTATTTTAGCCCCCCAGTATTAAGCTCAAGCCCTTTTCCATGCTCAATCAAATACCGAAGAATCTCATCAATGATATCAGCAAATCCGGCATAGGAATACTCTTTTGCCTGATGTATTCCGTAACGTGTAACATAGTCCAGATGTCCAAGCACATCAAAATCCTCTATATTCCTGATATTCTCATAGGTCTCGGCAAAGGTCTCCTCATAGGCCTCTCGGTCGCTGCGCCCTTGAAAAAATTCTTTATAATATGGATCTCTTGTTTTGATAAGATGCACGGAGCCAATCACAAAGTCGAAAGGCTTCTGCCTGACATAACTCCTGTAATACTCTCCCAGATGCGGCTGCAATCCTATCTCAACACCAATGCCCACAGATATCCTGTCCTGATACTTTTCTTTCAGCTCACCTATACGGGTAAAATACCGTTCCACGTCAAAGGTCCATTGCTTTCCTTCGCTGATATAATCCTTGTCTTCATGATCCGTGATGCACACTCCATGCAGTCCCTTCGCAATTGCACTCTCAACCATGGCGTTCGGATCCGCCTCAGAATCTAAAGAAAACTCTGTATGCATGTGGCAATCTGATAACATCTCTTCCCCCTCCTTTTGATTCTATTAAAAACTGTTTGTCTATGAAAGAATGGTGCCGCCTCCCAGCACATATTCGCCATCGTACAATACCAATGCCTGACCGGGAGTCACTGCCCGCTGTGGTTCTTCAAACACGCACAGAATCTCATCCGCCCCTGTCTTTTCCACGGTACACCAGGCTCCCTTATGATTATAGCGTATCTTCGCCCAGACCCTCTTTTTCTCCGGCAGATCCGCTTCTGACATAAAGTTCACCTGATTCGCCCTTACCTCATAAGCCTGTGCTTCTTCATTGGTCCCAACCACCACCTCATTGGTTTTTGGGCAAATCTTCAGCACAAACACCGGATGTCCCAAGGAAAGCCCTAAGCCTTTGCGCTGTCCCACCGTGTAGTGTACAATTCCCTTATGCCGTCCTACCACCGTACCGTCAGACAACACAAAATCGCCAGGTGCAAGCTTGTCCCGGACCTCCTCTTTTACATTATTTTCAATATAAGAAGCATAATCTCCATCCGGCACGAAACAGATATCCTGACTGTCCGGCTTGTCCGCCACCCGAAGACCGATTTCTCCTGCAATCCTGCGGATCTCTTCTTTGGTATACTCTCCCACAGGCATCAGAGTATGGGCAAGCTGGTCCTGCGTCAGATTGTAAAGCGCATAGGTCTGGTCCTTGGCTTTAGTCTGGGACGTACGCAATGCATATCTTCCCCTTGGCAGAGCTTCAATTCGGGCATAATGTCCAGTTGCAATATAATCAGCGCCAATTTCAAGGCTTCTCCTAAGAAGCGATTCCCATTTTACATAACGGTTACAGGCAATGCAAGGGTTCGGCGTTCTTCCATGAAGATATTCCTTCATAAAATAGTCTATTACATTTTTCTTGAACTCTTGCTTAAAATTCATGACATAATAGGGGATTTTGAGAGCCGCCGCCACCCTTCTGGCATCCTCCACGGCGCTTAAACCGCAGCAGCCGCCTTTTTCCTCCTGAACAAGCTCTTCCTCCTCCTGCCAAATCTGCATGGTAACTCCAATTACGTCATACCCCTGTTCCTTTAACAGCCAGGCTGCCACGGAGGAATCCACTCCTCCGGACATCCCAACTACTACTTTTTTCTTTTCCATCTTTTCTCCATTTTACAGATATTATGAATGATTAATATTCTTCTTCCTCTTCTTCCTCACCTTCATGAATATCTGACTTAGGCTTTTCAAGCCCTTCAATCTTAATTCCATGCTTTTCTGCATAGTCCCACAGGGCGGCATGGATTGCCTCCTCTGCAAGCAAGGAGCAGTGTACCTTAACCGGCGGAAGTCCGTCCAACGCCTCCATAACTGCCTTGTTCGTCACCTGCAAAGCGTCATAGACCGACTTCCCCTTTACCAACTCGGTAGCCATGCTGCTGGTCGCCACAGCCGCACCGCATCCAAAGGTTTTAAACTTCACATCCTTTATCATCTGTTCGTCGTCAATGTCCAGATAAATCCGCATAATGTCTCCACATTTCGCATTGCCGACTGTGCCGACGCCGCTGGCGTTCTCTATCTCTCCTACATTCCTTGGATTCTGAAAATGATCCATTACTTTCTCTGTATACATTGTATCTTCCTCCTAATTTCAAGCTAACTTCTCTTTCTGCTGCTTATCCTTTTTACACTTTTTACTAACCCTTCTTCACAAAATCCTCATATAAAGGCGACATAGCTCTCAATTTTCCAATAATCTCCTTTAGAGCCTCCACCACATAATCGATATCTTCTTTTGTAGTCTCCTCACTTAAGGTCAGCCTTAAGGAACCATGGGCAATCTCATGAGGAAGCCCAATAGCAAGCAGCACATGGGACGGATCCAGAGAACCAGAGGTACAGGCAGAACCGCTGGAACCGCAGATTCCCTTTCCATCCAGCATAATCAGCAGGGACTCTCCCTCCACAAACCGGAAACTAAAATTCGCATTATTCGGAAGCCTGTCCGTCCTGTGACCATTCAGACGACAGTAAGGAATCTCTTCCAACACCCGCTCAATCAACTCGTCCCGCAGGCTAATTTCCTTTTGGGCACGCTCTTTCATGGTAGCGGCAGCACGTTTTACAGCCGTTCCAAGCCCTACAATTCCCGGAACATTCTCTGTCCCCGCACGACGCTTCCTCTCCTGGGCGCCGCCGTGAACAAAGGAACGAATCTTTACTCCCTTGCGAATATATAGGAAACCAATCCCCTTTGGCCCATTCAGCTTATGGCCGCTGGCGCTTAACATATCGATATGATACTCCTCCACATGGATCGGCACCTGCCCAAAGGCCTGAACTGCGTCTGTATGGAAGAGAATCCCATGCTCATGAGCAATCTCTCCAATCTCTCTGATAGGCTGAATGGTTCCAATCTCATTATTGGCAAACATAACTGAAATCAGAATGGTGGTAGGACGAATGGCGCGCTTTACATCCTCTGGCTTTACCTTCCCGTCTTCGTCCACCTCCAGGTATGTCACCTCAAATCCGCGTTTCTCCAAATATTCCGCTGTATGGAGGATGGCATGGTGTTCAATCTTCGTGGTGATGATGTGGTTGCCTTTCTCTCCATAGGCCTCGGCAGCCGCCTTAAGAGCCCAGTTATCTGACTCTGAGCCTCCCGCGGTAAAATAAATCTCATTACTTTTTGCCCCCAGCACCTCGGCAATCGCATCCCTCTGTTCACTGACGACCTCCTTGTTGCCCGCCGCAAAACTGTAGACACTGGAGGGATTCCCAAATCTCTCTGTAAAATAAGGAAGCATTGCTTCCACCACCTCTGGTGCAGTCTTGGTTGTCGCCGCATTATCAAGGTATATTAGTCTTTTCATATCCTATCTTCTCCTCCGTTTTCCAACTTATTCTCTTTGCTTTGCATCTGCATCTATTATAAATTGCACTTGGGATTCTCAAGCTCTCCCTCTGGATTCACCGTCCGGCTCTCCCGAACCAACTCGTCCAGCATCATACGATCTACGGTTGCATTAATGCTCTCGTTAATCTTCTGCCAGACATACTTCGTCACACATCCGCCGGCGGCCATGCAGCCCTCCTCGGAATAAAACGCAGCACATTTGACCGGCTCGAGGCTGCCCTCCAGCGCCCGAAGCACGTCCCCCACAGATATCTCTTTGACATTCCTGGCCAATACATACCCGCCTGTGGCGCCGCGGATGCTGCGTACCAACCCAGCCTTCTTAAGCAGTCCCACCAATTGCTCCAGATAGCGCTCAGAGATATCCTGCCTTGCCGCTATACTGCTGATGGAAACCGGCTCTTCCTCACTGTACCGGGCAAGATCAATCATCGCCCGAAGTCCGTATCTTCCTTTCGTAGAAAGTTTCACTTGCTCACCTTCTTTTTAATTCCTAGCAAATTGCTAGGATATTTTCCATCTGTAGAATAACACCGCTTTTTTGTTCTGTCAAGTCCTAATCAGGAATATGTTTTAATAAACAGCAGCAATGCCGGTATCATCCGGCGTCAGGAGTTATTATGTCACGAAAACATACGATTATCAAAGGGACCTTTATCTTAACCATGACTGGGTTCGCCACTCGGTTTATGGGATTTTTTTATCGTATTTTCTTAAGCCACACCTTCAAAGAGGAAGGCGTGGGCCTGTATCAGCTTGTATTTCCAATCTACGCACTGTGCTTTTCCCTTACCTGTGCCGGTATTGAGCTTGCCCTTTCCCGCTGTATCGCCGCTCGTATGACCCAGGGAAAACACAAGGAAGCCAGAGAGCTTCTCTATACAAGCCTTTTCCTTACAGTCACAGTATCCATAGTCGTCACCCTTGTTCTGCAGGAATTTGCCGTCTCCATTTCCGAGGTATTTCTCCATGAGCCTCGGTGCGCAGACCTGCTGGTCATCCTCTCCTATGCATTTCCATTTGCATCGATACATAGCTGTATCTGCGGATATTATTTCGGCCTGAAACAGACCAAAATTCCTGCCATCTCCCAGTTTGTTGAGCAGACGGCAAGAATCTTAAGCGTCTATTTGCTCTATCTTTACGGGCTTCGTCACGGCATCCGTTTCGGTGTTTCCATAGCAGTAGCAGGCATCATTGCAGGGGAAATCTTTTCTTCCATCTTTTGCCTGCGCGCTCTCCTTGGGAAAAGTATATTAGCTGCCCTCTCCCGCTTCCACTTCAGGGGAGGTCTGAAACACAGCCGTGAACTACTAACTCTTTCCCTGCCGCTTACTGCAAGCCGGATACTCTTAAATCTCCTGCAGAGTATTGAAGCCGTTTCCATTCCGGTTCGGCTGCAAAGCTATGGTATGTCGCTTGCGGAATCACTAAGCACTTACGGGGTACTTACGGGTATGGCGCTGCCCTGTATTCTGTTTCCCTCTGCCATCACAAACTCTGTATCCACCATGCTCCTCCCTACGGTGGCTGAAATTCAGGCGCTAAACCACCGGCAAGAACTGGCTGCTCTGGTTCGAAAGGTCACTTATTCTTGTATCTTTCTTGGAAGCGTCTGCTGTGTGGGCCTGCTGAGTTTCGGGCAATGGATTGGCTCCATCCTATTCCACAGTCCTATGGCTGGAGATTATATTATCACCCTTGCCTGGATGTGCCCCTTTCTCTACACAAACAATACTCTAATCAGCATGATTAATGGGATTGGGAAAACACAACTGTCCTTCTGTATCAATTCTTCAAGCCTGGGAATACGAATTATCAGTGTATTCCTTCTCATCCCGCTCTGGGGAATTAAAGGGTATCTGTGGGGACTGTTGGCAAGTCAGGTCTGTATCTTCCTCTTCTGCCTGGCCTACCTGCAATACTATCTGCGTAAAGACGCATAAAAAAATGCCTTGGCCGAAACCAAGGAGTGAAATATCTGTGAAAAATGCGCTAAATTCATAGACATTATGGCCGCAATCCATTAAAATAGTGTTCATACTTACGAAGAAAGACAGGAGGATTTCGACATATATGAGTTCACATAAGAAAAAAAAGAATGGGCTGTTATACCTGCTGGTTCTGCTCCTCTTTATCTTGTGTAGCTTCGTAATTCTGGGAATCAGACAGTATCAGGAGTCCCTGGAAACGAAGATTATAGCCGCAAAACTAGAACCTTGGCAGTTAACGGTATCCTTTTCCGGAAAAGATACCAGCGAAGCTTCTTTATCTTATATGCAATGCCAGAAGGACGGATATGTGGAGGATAGTTATGTAGACGCTGTGAATCAGCAGTTATCTGCCATTCCCCCATATATCCAGGACGCATTTGTAAGAGATGGCTGGTCTATCTATGTGACCAATATGAACATTGCCCAGACATACTATCCCGGACAGTTTGATATGGTGATGGCCACGACCAATTATGAAGAACGCCGGATATTGATCGAAGACAGGGCAGACGCTGTATATGAGTCTCCCATCCATGAGGTGGGCCACTGGTTCGATCTTTATCTCGGCTTTGTGTCCAATTCGAATCTATTTGCACAGATTTACAACGAAGAAAGTGCAGCTTTTATCCAGGCATACGGGACGGATTGTGTGCGGGATGAGATGGAATTTTTTGCGGAAGGTTTCTGGTATTATATCGTCAATCCTGACAGACTTATGAGCGTAAGCCCGCAGTTATACCAGTTCCTACATTCTATGTATTGCCATTTCCGCATATATAGGACCTGGTATGAATATAGCAGTATATTTGCATAGAATATGACCTGTGTACCAACACACTAGTGTGCTGGTACACTAGAGAGTCTTTAGAAACAGCTCCATGATAATCGGATTTACATAGCACTCCAGCAGGACCCCTACTGCAACGAATAGAAGCATACTGACTGTCTTAGACAGGTTCCATTTTACCTCTGGGTAGGTAAAAAGATACCACAAAAGCACAATATAACCTGCTGCATAGAATACGAAATGGGGAATCAGCGCAATCAGACAGAGAATCAGGCCCTTAACCCCCATTTTTAATACTGCTGACGTCATAATCATTCCTGCGCAAAAGCCTGTCCATGCCAGAAAGCCTCCCACAACCCCTTTGCGTAGTCTGGTACAGCCCAACGCGCCAATCAACCCAAGGGGCACAGTCCTCACCCGAAGGACATACCACATGTATTCCACCACGTCAATTTCCGCCTGACTGTACTGGGTCAGGAAAAATTCATTGAAAATCCCCATACTCGAAATATAATCCTTAGACATCATATTGGCATATATGATTCCGATCAAAAAACCCAGCATACAAAACACAATCAGAAACTTCTTGTTTTCCTGTATCCTCACAAATGTTCCCCCCTCTGTCAAGATACTTCATTATATGCCGGGTATCGTATTATATTCTTTTATTTTTATTTCTTTTTCTTTTGACAAACCCAAATCTGTTTTAAATGGCATCTGCCCTCAGATACTTAGATTCATAGGCCAGAAGAGCTGCAATCGTCTTGGAATCTTCAATTTTCCCCGTGAAAATCATCTCCTTTAATTCTTCCATCGTATATGCCTTCACATCCACATATTCTCCCTCGTCTAAATGCTGCTTGGATGGAATCAGGTCTTTTGCCACATAAATCTCAATCTTTTCATTACAGAAGGCAACCGTGGTACGAAGGGTAAGCAGCCATTCCAGATTCTCAGAGCGATAGCCGGTCTCTTCTTCCAGCTCCCTCTTAGAGCATGTAAAGCCCGATTCGTTTGGATCATCCAGCTTTCCTGCTGGAATCTCCAGAGTCTCCCGATCAAGTGCGTTTCTAAACTGACGGACCATCAGAATCCGTCCGTCCTCCATTACAGGCACAACTGCCGCCGCACCGTCATGCTTAATAAAATCCCATTCCGCCGTACTTCCATCCGGGAACTCCATATGATCCTTATATACACTTAAGATTGCTCCTCTATAAATCAAATCTCTTCCAGTCCGCTTAATCTCATCACTCATATCTTTCCATCCTCTTATATAATACTGCGTTCTCAAATTAAAAATAAGGAAAGTCCTAAACTCTTTCAATTCAAGACTTCCCTTAGTTTTCTTATCAATCTTTTCTGCAAAACTTACTTAGCATAGCTTGTGACCCGTGATTCACGGATTACATTAACCTTAATCTGTCCGGGATATTCTAACTCATACTCAATCTGTTTCGCAATATCCCTCGCCATTAATACCATGTCTGCATCAGATACCTGCTCTGGAACTACCATAACTCGAATCTCTCTACCTGCTTGAATCGCAAAAGACTTATCAACCCCCTTGAACTGGTTGGTGATATCTTCTAATTGTTTTAACCTGTTTGTGTATGTCTCTAATGTCTCTCTTCTGGCGCCTGGTCTTGCGGCTGAAATCGTATCGGCCGCCTGTACAACACAGGCAATCAAACTTTCCGGTTCTACGTCGCCATGATGTGCTTCTACGGCATTAATGACTGTTGCAGATTCTTTGTATTTTCTACAAAGATCTACACCAATCTGAATATGTGAGCCTTCCACATCATGATCGATAGATTTGCCGACATCGTGCAAAAGTCCGGCACGCTTGGCAATTCTGGCATCAAGCCCAATCTCGCCTGCCAAAAGCCCTGCCAGTTGTGAAACTTCAATCGAATGCTTCAACGCATTCTGTCCATAACTGGTTCTAAACTTCATACGGCCCAGCAGCCGTATCAGTTCTGGGTGGATTCCGTGAACTCCCACCTCCAGAGCCGCCGCCTCTCCTTCTTCTCGAATCATGGCATCTACTTCTTTCTGCGCTTTTTCAACCATCTCCTCAATTCTTGCCGGATGAATACGTCCGTCAACAATCAATTTCTCCAGCGCAATCCTTGCAACTTCTCTTCGGATCGGATCAAAGCCTGACAGCACAACCGCCTCTGGTGTATCGTCAATGATCAGCTCAACGCCTGTCATCGTCTCCAGTGTACGGATATTGCGCCCTTCACGTCCAATGATCCTTCCCTTCATCTCGTCGCTTGGAAGCTGTACGACCGAAATTGTAGTCTCCGCAACATGATCTGCCGCGCACCTCTGGATTGCAGTTACGACATATTCCTTCGCCTTTTTGTCTGCCTCCTCCTTCGCCTGCGCCTCTAATTCCTTAATCATCTTAGCGGTGTCATGTTTTACATCGTCTTCAACAGTTTTTAACAAATACTCTTTTGCTTGTTCGGAGGTAAGTCCTGAGATTCTTTCTAGTTCCTGTACTCTCTGGCTGCCCAGCTCTTCTACTTTCGCTTCGCGCTGTCTTAGCTGCTCTTCTTTTGCTGTAAATCCTGCCTCACGCTTCTCAATGGCGTCCGCTTTCTTATCTAAAGCCTCTTCCTTGGAAAGAACGCGCTTCTCATAGCGTTGTAACTCATTCCTGCGTTCCTTAGTCTCTTTTTCAAGTTCATTCTTGTTCCTGATAGACTCTTCTTTAATCTCCAAGAGAGACTCCTTCTTCTTTGCCTCGGCCGTCTTTACTGCATCATCAATAATCTCCCTGGCTTTCGTCTCCGCATTCCCAATCTTGGAATCTGCATTCTTTTTCAGATTGGAAACTGTCAGGAAATGACTGATGACTGCCGCTGCCACGATCAGCACAACTCCTACAGCAATCACTATTCCATTCGGCACAGGAGCACCTCCTTATTCAGTTTTCATTGTACAACTACAACACTTAAATTCTATACTGTTTTGACGAATATGTCAAGCTTTCCACCCACAACATTTAAACATATGGTAACAGTTCAGCCATGCGATTGACCTAACGGGTATTACACCGGCTATATTTTAGCCGGTGTAATACCCGTTAGGTCAATCGCAAGG
>BLMJ01000264.1 GCA_011960625.1 Lachnospiraceae bacterium
TATATAGAGATAAGAAAACTCCCAACAAAAAAGTGGGAGTTTTTCAGTGCCCTCTTGTTTTAAAGGCTTTCAAAGGTTTTAAATAAATACAGAATATTATATAAAATTACAGATTAATACGAACCGTTAGCGACACGTTAGCGACAGACCTTTATATTCTCGATCTGTTTTCTCAGTTCGTTTAATTCTCGGTGCCTGTATACCTTGTTCGATACATCGGAGAAGGAGTGTCCAAGCATGGTCTTTTTATCGTTTTCATTTATGCCATATTTATCGCAGAGCATGGAGAAGGTATGGCGGCAGTCGTGGGGAGTGTGCTTTTTGATACCCAAGGAACGTAAAACAGCATACATGTTATTGCGGAAGGTGTATACGCCGTTAGGCAGGTAAGCACCAAGCCTATCCAATCTTTTTTGTACCAGTGGGAGGATTGCGCTGTGTATTGGAACAATCCGGTCTTTTCCAGCAGCAGTCTTTATACCGCCTTGGAAGTATTCTTCTTCGAGATCTGTCTTCATGCCCAGATAGGCGGAGACACGAAAACCGGAATAGCACATGATGAGAAGCATTTCAACGGTTTCATTGTCTTGATGTTCCCAGAGGATTTTCAAGTCAGTTTCAGAGAATGGTTCTCCGTGTTCATCATCATCCGTCTTATTGATTTTTACGAATTTAGAGTAATCTTTATCTACCAAATCGTTTGCCTCGGCATAGGCATACATCTGGTGGAAGAGAACAATAATGAGTTCCAGCGAAGAATGTTTCTTTTGGCAGTTGTCGACAACTTCCTGCAGGTCGTTGGCGGTGAGGGCGCGAAAGGAACGATTATGGATTGATGAACAGTTTTTATATGCTGCACGCATACTGTTTTCCATGGAAGCCTTCTTCCCTTTGTGGTCATACGGCTTCTGGAATTTCCAGAAGTAGTATTCCTGATAAATCTCTTCAAAGGTCTTTTGGTCGGCAACCTCACGCTGGCTTTGGTTGAACTTTGATAGGATGCCGGTGATTTGGCGTTTCAGTTCCTCGGAGTCAGAAGACAGTTCTTTCTCACGGCCTTCATAGTATTCTCCGTTCCGGTACCAGGTTAGGACAGTGAAGCCTTTGTACCAGTCGTCCACGTAGCAGATTGCTTTCTGAGGCACGGGGATGCCGTTTAAATCAAATTCCTTTGTAGGAGGGTAAACTCCGAAGGGGTTGGTGCGGTTCTTGCCTGAGAGACGTTTAATGCTACCGTAGCCGTTGGGGAGTTTGGGGTACTTTTTTCGTTTTGGCATGATATCACTCCTGAAAAGGGTATATAAAATAACCCTCGTAAAATGCGGAGGATTATGGTATAATCTACTCGTTGAGGGTAGATTGTATACCGTAGTCCTCTGGTTTGCGAGTTACATCTATGTGAAACCGTCTTTGTTGGCAGCAGGGGCGGTTTTAGCATTGTATGAATTTTAGTACATATATTGACAAAAGTGACGCATATTATTATACTATAAATAAGTTGACTCGTGAAGGATAAGGCTGGGTTCCTGAATAGGAGTAGGTCGTAAGGCTTAGAATTCCTTTGCCCCTGGGGTTGACTTATTTTTTGTTAAATTATTTTTGAGATTTTGGATAATATTATCAGAATCTTTTTTTATTTCATCTACTATGAAATCTATAGTTTGGATACTATATCCATATCTACCTGTTAACTGGTACTTATAACAAAGTTTTGGATTGTTTTTGATTCCGTAGTATTGACAAAAAAGATTGAAATGATAATTATTAAACTTTTTTGATTCACCATTATATTTTAGTTCAATTCCGAGCCGTGTTAAACGAGTGCATATTTCCTTAACGCAACTTGTTGTACTATATTTATGAGTAACATTTGGGTCTTTTAGTTCTTTTATTATTTTTACCTTTGCGTCAGCAGAGTTATCGATTCCAACAAATGAAGTAGCTTTATCTTTATTTTTAGTAATAAAGTGATGATGTTCTATTCTTATAGCAAATTTGTCGTTATTTTCCAGAATCTTATCTGTTATGTTGGTATTAGTATTGAGTAATTTAGAGGCTATTTCTTCAGGGTATTTGGCAATTATCTCCGATTCGTCAAGAGCTTTCATGCTAACAGATAGTGTTAAAAAATTTTGGGGAATTATTGTGGTCATATCTATCTGATGAAATGCCATCATCTTTTCATTAAAATTAAGTACACAAGATTGAAATAAAGGAACGTAGACCATTTCATACTCTTCTGTAATAAAATGAGTGCTTGTGTTACGCAATTCAATGATTTTCTCGAGATTTATCCTGAGGGGATTCTTATTGTTTGTAAAAATTTTTTGGATACAATTCTCCAAAGAAAGAGTCCTATCTGGATTGTCTTTATAATATATACTGTTTTCGCCTATTGTTTTTATCATATGAGCTTTCAGCATAAGTTCCCAAGCATTACAGATAAACATACTGAAACCTTCAACTCTATATTTAATAGTCGGCTTATTGTATAGTTCTATTGCCATTGAAAAGGCTTCTTTTGCTTTCTCTAATAATTTATCTTCTATTTTATCCAAGTTGTACCTCTTTTTCTCTTTTTGTTTGACCTTACATTGAGAGAGTTATATAAACGCCGAAGCGGTTATATCCCACAATTATGTTACTTTTTGATTGTAATAGTTTTCCGGTACTGTATAGTATTCGCGGAACCGTCTCAGGAATAGGGCGGTTTTTGTTATAGTAAATCCGATATTTTTATAGACAAGTTATCGAATATATAAACAGATATTTCATCATCAAAGGAAAACTGAGTGGAGTTTTCGTCTTTGTCAAAAGTATAAACCTGTACATTTTTCATGATTGGGTTTACGATCCAGTATTCACGGACTCCGGTGTTCTGATAAAGCCATAATTTTTTTAGATAGTCCCGGCTCTGAGTGCTTGGTGAGACGACTTCAATCACCCAGTCAGGTGCGCCTTTACAACCCTTTTCCGTGATTTTTGTCTTGTCGCAAATAACGGATATATCGGGTTCTACCCACGTCTTATCATTCGCATCAAGATTTACTGCGAAAGGTGCAGGAACAACTTCACAACTGCCTTTATTGGTATCTATATAATCTGCAATTTTACGGGCAAGAGAGAAGCTTATTTTCTGATGCGTAAAGTTTGGAGGCGCCATGGCGTACAGCTTCCCGTCAATCAGCTCCGCGCGCTGTCCTTCCGGGAGATTCCAGTAGTCTTCTGATGTATAAGTGTGTTCTTGGGGTATTGGCATGTAGTCACGTCCTTTCTATAACTATTCTTAAAATTTGAATAAATTCATATAAATGCGTTTATCCCCAACCTTACCATTCCGGTTTATTTTGGCCCAAACCTGTAAATGTTAGCTTTCCATCTATCATTTTGAAGTTTAAAAAGAATCCATTACTATTTTCCCAAAAATAAACGGTTGCTTTTTGAATAGTTCCGTCTTTTCCATAGTACAATTCTCCATGTCTAGTATTCCCAGATTTTGATAGGTCGGTACAAAAAAATAACGAATAAGGATATTTTGAGGGTCTCCCAGTAAATGTTTTAGGAGTACACATTATTCGTGTATATCCGTAATTTTGGGATTGAAAAACAATCTCATTCTCAGGAATCCTTAAATCTTGTGGTATTGATGAATATGCCTTTATACTTTCTTTTATTAACACATTCATTTTTTTGATTTCAGCCTTGACAATGCTGATATTTTCCCCCAATATTTCCATATATGCAAATGGATGGCCTTCTTCGCGTATATATTTCTTAACCTCTGTATTGCATACAAAGGGCATATTCAATTTTTGCATATCATCAGTTGTCACATTTTTAACCATGATGTGTTCTTTTTCGATTTGACTCATCTTATCTTTTGGTTTTTCATGTTTCCTTTGAACTGGATTTTTTGACTGCATGGAAGAAGCATATTTCCTTTCTCGTATTTCATGCTCTGTAAATATCATACCTTTATTCTCTAGGTATTTTTTTGCACGCTCTGCCTCATCATCCATGCCAAGATCCATGTGCCAATATATCAACCTAATATAATCTTGTTTACTCCAAGAACATAAAGAATCACAGAACATCATTTCTGTTGCTTTCCATAAGCAAGCAGAACACAGCTCTTTTTCTTTTCTGTTATAAAATGCACCGGCCTTCATTCGCAAGACATAATCTAATAATCCGGTTACACCATAGTTATCGTGTCCCATTTGTTTAAACTCTGGTATCGGTATTCTTGTAATATCCTCAATATTTTCCAAGTCATATAGTTTATTATCTGATACTATATATTTTACGTCATAACAGATATTGATATTTGGAGGGCTTACCCGATATAAATTACCGTTTATAAAAAAAGCTGTTGTTTCATTTCCTATAATTTTTTCTATTCCTTTTGTTGCTCTTCCATCATTTTGGTATTATGTTTTTCTAAATACTGTTCTTTATCCAGATAATGTCCGCAAATATTCCACACAACAATACTCGCTGTTATAAGCACGAGTCCAATAAATGATTTGAATAACAAAAAAAGTAATCCGATTGGGAAAGCTATAAACGCGATAAGACGTCCAACAATAACCAAGCTTTTCATTTGTATTTCCTCTCTTTCTCTTTTGTTTATTCAACCTTACATTGAGCAACTTATATAAACGCCGGAGCGGTTATATCTTAGAATTTACCTCTTAATTCTACGACTTTACCTAGTATTCGAACGGGTTTAGTTTCAATTTCTTCTTTCGTAAAGAAAATCGGATCATAAGAAGGATTAAAAGGCACTAGTTCTATTCCATCACGATATCTTCTAAGTCTTTTACACGTTGCATCTTTTCCATTGACCATAGCGATAACAACATCCCCGGAATCAGCAGTCTCTTGTTTTTTTACAATAACAATGTCCCCATTTTCCATTCGTGGTTCCATACTATCGCCGTCAATCTGTAGACCAAAAAATTCCCCAGTTGCTGCCAATT
>BLMJ01000265.1 GCA_011960625.1 Lachnospiraceae bacterium
TATATAGAGATAAGAAAACTCCCAACAAAAAAGTGGGAGTTTTTCAGTGCCCTCTATTTTACTGGATTTCCAGTAATTTTTAACTGACCTATATCTATGCCTTTTCAACTGCATCCCCCCAATTTTATTTTTTGGGAAAATTCATTTTGCTTTCTAAAATTTCCAATTTCTGATTTTTCAAATTGGGGGGATAGGGGATAAAATTCTTCCCTCAAAATTTCTAAGCTTTTTTCTTACGATTTCTTTGCACAACCGCACTCTTAAACGCCTTCATCATGGCTGGCGACAACTCCCCGCAATCCTCATCAAAGTTAATTTGGCTTTTTTTCGCCTCTTCAACCTCTTTTAATTGTTCTTCCGTAGGTTTTTGTCCACTTTCAATAATTAATGTTCTGGTCATAATAAAGCTCCTTTTCTGAATTAGTTGCAAGCCTAGCTGAAATTAATCGAATCGTTTCCTTTCGTTCTGTAAATACTACAAACAGTACATCGCCGACTTTCCCTATCGCAATATATCTATCCTCATCAACACTATGCTCAAAATCAAACATTTCAATGTAATAAGGATCATCAAAAACATATGCTGCCGTTTCAAAAGAAATTTTATGTTTTTCCTTATTAATAATATTTTTTTCTTCGTCCCACTCAAATTTCATTTTTGGCCATTCCTCTTAGATTATTATATGTTAACAGTATACCATTAAATAACTAATCCATCAATTACATTATCCCTAATCTCTTCTCAAGTCTTAATATAGGAAATACCAAAAACCCCTGTAAATGGCATTCCCACACCATTCACAAGGGTTTTTCCTATCTCTATTCGCCTGATTTCGACAAATTTCTACGCATTCATCTGCGCCGCAACCTCCGCCGCAAAATCCTCATTTTTCTTCTCAAGCCCTTCGCCTGTCTCAAACCGCACAAACCGCTTCAAAGTAACCGAAGCTCCAGCCTCCTTAGAAACCGCCTCAAGATACTTTGCAACCGTCTCCTTATTCTCAGCCTTCACATACTCCTGCTCTAACAGACAGACTTCCTTCAATTCCTTATTCAGACGTCCCGTAATCATCTTCTCAATGATATTCTCCGGCTTATTCGCATTCTTAGGATCATTCTTAGCCTGTGCAATCAGAATCTCCTTCTCATGCTCCTTATACTCCTCCGGCACATCGTCGGTAGAAACATACTTCGGATTCAGCGCTGCAATCTGCATTGCCACATTCTTAAGCGCTTCCTTCACTGTATCAGAATTGCACTCCGTCTCAGCCTCAACCAAAACGCCAATCTTACCACCTGCATGGATATAAGATACCACAATCCCGTTCTCGGAAACGACCTTCTCGAATCTCCTGATATTCATATTCTCGCCAATCTTAGCGATCATAGCCGCCAGCTTATCCTGAACAGTCATAGACGTATCCAACGCCCATGTCTCTGCCTTAAATGCTTCCACATCCGCTGCATTAGAATCTGCAAGCTGATCTACTACTTCCTTAACATATGTCTGGAATACTTCATTCTTTGCAACGAAATCAGTCTCAGCGTTAACCTCAACGATTGCAGCCACCTTGTCGTCACCTTTAATGGTAGTAGCAACGATACCCTCTGCCGCAATACGTCCAGCCTTCTTCTCAGCCTTTGCCTGTCCATTCTTTCTCAGATATTCTACAGCCTCATCCATGTCGCCGTTCGTCTCGTTCAGAGCCTTCTTACAGTCCATCATGCCTGCGCCTGTCATCTCTCTTAACTCTTTTACCATACTAGCTGTTATTGCCATGTTAATCTCCTCCAAATCTATTTCCCGTAAAATCCTCTACTCGTCTGCCTCACCGTTATATGCTTCCTCTTCGCTGTACGCTCCATCATCGCCGGTCATTCCCTGATTCGCCTCAACAACAGCGTCCGCCATCTTAGAAACAATCAGCTTAACCGCACGAATTGCGTCATCGTTGCCAGGAATTACATAATCCAATTCTTCCGGATCACAGTTGGTATCTGCAATACCGATCAGCGGGATTCCAAGTGTATGTGCCTCCTGCACACAGATTCTTTCCTTCTTCGGATCTACTACAAAAATAGCGTCTGGGAGCTGCTTCATCTCTTTGATTCCGCCTAAGTTCTTCTCTAACTTCTCCCACTCTTTTTTCAACTGAATGACTTCCTTCTTCGGCAATACCTCGAAGGTTCCATCCTCAGACATTCTCTCAATCTCTTTCAAACGTGCAACTCTGCTCTTAATGGTCTTGAAGTTTGTCAGCATACCGCCAAGCCATCTCTCATTCACATAGAACATCCCACAACGCTCAGCCTCAGTCTTAATGGCATCCTGAGCCTGCTTCTTCGTTCCAACGAAGAGTACTGTACCGCCGTCTGACGCAATATTAGATACTGCCTGATATGCCTCGTCCACCTTACCTACGGACTTCTGCAAATCAATAATGTAGATACCATTCCTCTCTGTGTAGATATACGGAGCCATCTTAGGATTCCATCTTCTCGTCTGATGTCCGAAGTGAACACCTGCTTCTAAAAGTTGCTTCATTGAAATTACGCTCATGTTTCTTTCCTCCATTTGGTTTTTTGCTTCCGCATATGTGTAAGTCCTTGAAACCAGCTAGTGTGCTTACCCTCAAGCTTCAAGCTCTGGCACCCTCTCGGACAAACAAATGCGTGATTTTTGCGACTTTTTCATGATAGCATAAAAGCCCTGCAAATGCAAGGCTTTTATCATCTCTAATTCTATAATTCTATAATATCTAATTCTTTCTTACCAATAACGTCTGTACCATGGAGAACCATATACACTGGCAATCTTCACCACATCTCCCGGCTCCGGTGCATGAATCATCTGACCTCCGCCGATATAGATTCCTACGTGACCAGAATAACATACCACATCTCCTGGCTGCGGACTGCTGACGGCAACTCCGCCTCCGCCCTGCTCTCCAGAAGTACGTCCGATACTAATACCAGCTACACGGTGACAGTACTGAACAAGTCCGGAACAATCAAGTCCAACACCCGGTGATGTACCACCCCATACATACGGAACTCCCTGCTGTGAATACGCTGCATTCACAATTGCCTGTCCCACTGACGCATTACCAGAGCCTACATTGCTCTGACCGCCTCCACCGCTGTTGCTTGTATTTCCAGTATTGCCTGAGTTGTTGCCAGAATTTCCACCATTACCGGAATTTCCAGTATTCTGGTTATTATTATTGCCATTCTGATGGTTTCCAGAATTATTATTGTTGGATGCTGCAAGCTGACGCTGACGTTCCTCTTCCTCTTTACGTCTGCGCTCCTCAGCTTCCCTTGCCGCCGCTTCTACTGCCGCCTGAATCTGACCGTCCAAATCAGCTACTTCTGCTCTTTTCTCCTCGATTGTGGTATCCAAGACATTCTTCTGGTCTTCATACTCAACCTGCAGAGATTCCAGTTTTTTCTGGTCTTCCTCAAGGGTTGTCTTTAAATTAGCAATTTCATTCTTCGTCTCTACATATTCCTGTAACTGATCTCTATCATAATCATGTACATTCTGAACATATTCCGCCTTATTCACCAGATCAGAGAAATTCTCCGCTGTAACCAGAGACTCAAGCGCTGTAGTATCTCCCTCTTCGTACATATATTTAATACGAAGCTTCATGGCCTCATACTGTTCTCTTTCTTTCACTTCAGCAGCGGTCAAATCATCCGTTGCCTGGATGATCTCCTCGCCCTTTTTAACCAGATCTTCTTCCAGACCATTAATCTTCGATATAATCTTCGTCAGCTCTTCCTGCAGGGAATTCACTTCATTTTGCTTTTCAGCCTTGTTTTCCTTCAGTTCATCGATCGACGGCGCCGCCATAACCGGCATTACGATCAAAGAACTTGCAACAACAGCGGCTAAAAATCTTGCTCCAAATTTCCTCATAATGAAACCATCCTTTTTATGTATTTTCGATATTACTATTTACACTCATCTACGCTCATTCGACATAGTCCCTCTACATCTGGTAACAATTATACCTTAAAACACTAAAACTTGCAACATTTTTTAATAATTTTGTAACAAATGTTTTCGACATGTCCCAAATGCTCTCCATTACAAGGATTACTGGATGTTCATATTTGTATAGCCCATCAGACTGATATCAACCTCCTGGGCTGCCTCCCTGCCTTCACGGATTGCCCATACCACCAGAGACTGCCCCCTGTGCATATCGCCCGCCGTAAATACATGCTTTACGTTCGTTGCATAGGCGCCTTGACTCGTCGCCACATTGGTTCGCCCGTCAACCTCCACGCCAAAAGCTTTCGTCACATAACTCTCGCTTCCAAGGAACCCTGCTGCAATCAGTACCAAATCCACATCCACCGTATACTCACTGCCTGCAAGCTCCTCCATCACCATCCGCCCGCTCTTCCCCTCCTT
>BLMJ01000266.1 GCA_011960625.1 Lachnospiraceae bacterium
ACCATAATGGCAATGGGACGCTCTGTATGGTCGGTGATTATAACGAGGAAGACGGCGCATTTATTGAAATGCATAACCAGTCCGTTGACTATGGGATTGATTTTTATGCGCCGCAGACCGTATTGGCGCCGGATGGACGCCGGATCATGATCGGCTGGATGCAGAACTGGGATTCCTGCAGCATGCGTTCGCCGGAAGAGCCGTGGTTTGGCCAGATGAGCCTTCCAAGGGAGCTCTCTCTGAAAAACGGCAGGCTGTACCAGAGACCGGTCAGGGAACTGGATGCAATGCGGCATGGTAAAGTAGAGTATACGGATGTTGCGGTATCGGGAGTCGTAAAGCTGGATGGTATGAAAGGCAGAAGAGTGGATATGGAGCTGGCCGTCCGTCCGGTTGACGTGGAAGATCTGTATCAGAAATTCGCCGTCCGCTTTGCGCAGGATGATACATGCTATACTTCCTTGAGTTTCCGCCCGCGGGAGTCGATCCTTAAGGTAGACCGGAAATTCTCCGGTTCCAGAAGAGCCATTATCCATCAGCGGCGCGCTCTGGTCAATAATCCGAACGGTGAGCTGAGATTAAGAATTATATTGGACCGTTTTAGCGTGGAAGTATTTGTCGGCGACGGAGAGCAGGTGCTTACGGCTACCATGTATACGAAGCAAGAGGCGGATGGAATCTCATTTTTTGCAGATGGAACGGCAAAAATAGATGTTGTGAAATATGAGCTATAATGTAATGAAATAGAACGATTGTTATGAATCGAAAAGGGGCTGTCGCACTAAGTAATTAGTACGCAGCTCCTTTTCTGTGAAAAAATTACTGCAAAACCTCGAAAGAATCCGGCAGTTGGATTTTGCGCCATGCGCCAAACGCATTCTTGCTGAAATGTCCAACGCGCTTTTAGGCCTTGTTTACAGAATGAACCGGAGCATTCAGGCAGAAGGAGCTTTTGGGGATATAAAATATCCATTGAAAAGCGCTCTTTTTTAAACATCTTAAAACAAACATGCACGCCATGGGAAATGGCTTATTAAAATATACTCTTTTTATAGAATAACAGAATAATTTGGAGTCTTTTCTTGAAATCCCATATAAAAGCAAGAAAAATGAAGCTGCCTCTTCACGAATTTTCATTCGTTAAAGCGACGGCCCCTTCCTTTTATTCTTACCGTAATACGTTCATAAAATTCATTCTGAATATGCTTCCCTCACCAGGAGAGCTTTCCACAGACAGGTCTCCTCCCTGCCCCTCAACAATCGACTTTGCCAGCGATAGCCCAAGCCCTGCTCCCTGCCTGTCGCTTGAGGTACTGCTTTGGTAAAACTGTTTAAAAATGTGATGGATATCCTCCTTGGCAATTCCGCACCCGTCATCCGCCACACTGAGACGAAAGACCGCCAAAGACTGTTCCCACCCTATGCGAATCACACCTCCTGCCTTCGTATGATCCAACGCATTTTTTACAAGATTCCCCACTGCCTCTATGGTCCACTCTGGGTCGCACAGCAGGCACTCCTTTGGTTGACCCTCCATCCGGATTTCTTTTCCTTCGTACCTTGCCCGTTCCATCAGATCGTTTACCGCCTGCTCCACTATCTCCGAAACAAGGCACTGCCGTTTCTCGAATACGATAGCTCCGGTATCCAGCCTTGCCATCGTAAGCAGTGAACGGATTAATTGCTTCATCCGTTCCAAAGACTGTATGGATTTCCTTGTAAAATCCTTCACAGCCTCTTCATTTTCCGGCTCCTCCATGATGATTTCCATATACATGCTCAATGCCGCAAGCGGGGTCTTCAACTGATGGGAAATATTCGATACCATATTCTGCAGAAATATTTTTGCTTTATGCTCCATCTCACTCTTTGCCCGAAGGGACTGTGCAAGCTGCTCGATGCTTCCGAACAACTGATAGATTGTTCCCGTCTCTCCTGACGGCAGGTGCTTGACAAACCGGTTTGCAGCATACTGGCCAATTACCCTCCCTGCATCTTCATAGACCTGTTCCCTGCCGCAAAAGAAACGCGCCGCTCCGCCAAGTATGACCATAGCAAACAGCACGCCCACGGCAAGCAAGATAACCAGCAGCGGAAGGGAGGTCTGCTTCGCTATCGCCAGCAAATAGCTTTGTGTCTGTTCCGTATGTCCGATCTGGCCAAGCAGTCTTTCTCCCGCTTCCGTCACTTCTCTGTGATTCCATGCCGCCGCAACTACCGTAGGCGGAACAGACTGCTCAAGCAGATAGGAAGAAGCCGCCATCTCCCGCTCAACAAGTATCCTTCGGATACCCTGTGCCTGGAAAATACCCCATACTCCCAAAAAACAGACCTGTAAGCTACACACTGTTACAAGAAAGAAATAAAACCGCCGTGTCTGTTTTTCATATAGAAACCTCAACCTCTTCACTCCTTCCACTGATAACCAAATCCTCGGACCGTTTTGAGATGTTCAGGCTTTGACGGGTTCTTTTCCAGCTTTTCCCGAAGGCGGCGAACATAGACCGACAGAGTATTATCGTCAACAAAGTTCCCGACGCCGTCCCACAGCTTATCCAGT
>BLMJ01000267.1 GCA_011960625.1 Lachnospiraceae bacterium
GCAGATTCGGAATCTCTTCCGTCAATTGATAGATTTCCTGTTTATCTGGATTCATACCGCCAACCAATAAATGATAATCCACGGCGTCCTTATTCCCCCTCATATACCGCACAAAATCAACCGCTAAATGAATCAAATCCGAACCGCCGGTCGATATCAATATATTCCTACATCTGTCATTTTGGATTCTTGTAGGTATATTTTTAAAACATTCTCTTATAGGCGCATACTTTGGCCCAAAAAGAGTCATCGGATAAGAGACTGACTCCTCAAAATACATACTTTTGTAATCCATGGCCAAACTATATGCATTATAATTAATGAGAATATCCGCCGGGTAAGCAAAAGCCCCTAAATCGTCTATATAGGAAAGCCGTACCATACTCTTTACACATTCAAGATACTGTTTTGTCACAAAATAACTGTCTATAATAACCATTTCAGGACTCATTTCCTTAATTACAGACTCTAATTTTTCGATTTCATCGTCCATATATTGATAATCGGAATCCAAAATAACTGTTTTGTATTTTCTGGCTGAAATTGTCTCTTGCATTGATGTGTCCGCTAAGACAAACGCACAGTCTTTTCCAATTCTTTGGAATGTATCTGCAATAGAGAGACACCGCATAATATGACCCATTCCTATTTTTGTATTTCCATCTGCTCTAAATAAAATCATAACCTTATTCTATCCCTGGAGTTTTCCTAACCTGTTTTTGATGATATATTTGTAAAAAATCACTAATATTATCAGACCAGTTAAAGTCAATCTGTCTTTTCAGCAAATTCAAATCGGAAATTGTATGATAGCTTCCCTCTCCCTCCTGCTTTCTCGCAGCCGCCTTATATTTTCCTAATCTAATTTCATCCCAATGAAGCATAAAAAGCTTCCTGACAGCATCATTCAATTTCTTATATGTAGTTTCAAATGATTCCAGACTTGGATCAAATTGTATAGCCTCTTGAAAAATAATATCTCCTTCATCAAGCCCTTCCGTAAGCATATGGATGGTAACGCCCTTAGGCGTATCGTCAATAAAGCTCCATAAATTAGGGCTTGCGCCTTTGTTCCACGGAAGATACGAAATGTGCATATTGATAATATTATAATTTACATATCTTATACATTGTCTTGAAATTAAATAGTTATAATTATAACTAATCACAAGCTCCGGTTTAAAATATGACAAGATATCTATCGTCAGTCTGCCGCTGAATATTTCAGCCTTACACCTTTTTGCAATCCATTTGAACAGCGGAAGGGTATTTTTGTTGTTTGTCAGGTAAAGAATTTTCCCCCCCCCCCTGCAACCGTATCCGCTTCGTCATTATATCCTTCTTCCTGACACTGCTTATAATTCTTCATTACGTATTCATACTGTTGAAACTTTTCTTCAAACTGATTTTTTTCAAAACAATAGATCGAAGCAACATTTGACGGTTTCACTTTTGCAATTAATTTGCTTACATGCGGAAGCTCCTCTTTGACTTTTTGCTTAATCAAACGAATCATTTCTTTTCCATATCCGTTCCTTCGGTAAGGTTCGGATATACTGTAATTTATTTCAGCTTCACGGTCTTTTATTGATAATCTCACCTGGCCAACAGCCTCTGAACCGCACATCAGGATATACTGCCGTTGTTCTGCGCTATTTACAATACCCTTGAACCATTCCTTGTGTTCCTCATAATCGATTTGTGCGGAACGAAAAGAGTTCAATCGTGTCGAAGCCTCATTTGTCCATGTAAAAAGCAAATCCATATCTTCATTCGTTACTTTTCTTAAAAACAACATATCAATACATCCTCACTCCAAACCTTCTAAATATGAAAGCCATTAAAGTATCATATCCGGCTGAATCGGCTCGCCATACTTAATATCCCGCGAAGCCGTTTTCCCCAGCACATCTTTAAAGTACTTTGGCTTCATTCCCCGTCCCGGCCTTATACTTCGGACATTATCCTTTGTAAACACATCGCCCCTACCAATATCTTTCACCGCAAAAAGACTGCGTTGGAACTTGATATTCTTTCTTTCTCCCTTGTTAAGCCCGTAACTGACAGATCCGCAAATCTCCTTAGCATTTCTTACATCCTGAACCATCTGTCCAAAATCCTCTATTGACATACTGAATCCGCTGTCCGCACTCTCCACTCCCGGCAAACAGACATGTTTCTCAATCACACAGGCTCCAAGCGTTACACCGACAACTGCGCCAAGGCTACCGGCGCTATGGTCAGATAGTCCCACCGGCGTCCGGAATCTCTGCGCCATATCAGGTATATTTGCCAGATGCATATCTGCCCCGACTGCCGGATATTCACTGCAACATTTCAGCAAAACAATCTTTTTATTTCCCATCCTACGGCAGGCGTCCACCGCGTCTTGAATTTCCTCTATAC
The DNA here is from genome assembly GCA_011960625.1 of Lachnospiraceae bacterium. Lineage (GTDB taxonomy): Bacteria > Bacillota > Clostridia > Lachnospirales > Lachnospiraceae > Sporofaciens. The sequence goes on from BLMJ01000267.1 coordinate 2,407, forward strand.
TTCCCATTCCGCAGGAAATAATCATTGTCTTTCCTTTCGATGCGGTATATTCAATTAACGGAATGTCCACCAATTCAAAACTGGCGATCTTATAAGCTTCCGTCTGGATACCTTCCAGAAAATCCACGGCCGTATTGTCAAAGGGAGTTGACAAGAAATCAACGCCGTACCTATCACATTCTTCTTTGATATGCTCTTGCCATTCCCATGGAGTTGCCGCTTCTCTGTATAGATCATAGAGTTTATATCCGTCCCACAAGCCTCCATGAATACGAAAATATTCATTATCGCAATCGATCGTAAGCGTATCGGCAGTGTATGTCTGAATCTTTATGCAGTCCGCCCCCGCATCCGCAGACCGGCGGACAATCTCTAATGCATTCTCAATACTCCCCCCATGATTAGCGCTCATTTCTGCAATCATATACACTTCATTTCTATCTATTTTTTCAAATAAACGGAACATTTTTCATCTCCCTGTCAATTCAATCTCCCAAAACCACTATGACAAACCGAACCTTCAAGGTACGATTCCACAGCTTCATCCTTTCTGTCTATCTCTGCAATCATCCTGTATACGTCGTCCACGTTCTCCAAATATTCTTCAATCAACTCTTGCGAATGTGCATACGACGTATAAAAAGCATTAGACGCAATATAGCCGCGCTTTAACATCTCCTGTACAAAAAATGTCTTATAGACAAGCGTATTTTCTTTTCCCAAAATAGAAAAATGTACCAACGGATGGATTCCCTCTACTTTCACATTCAGACCATTCTTTTTCGCTTTTTCCTCCCATCCTTCCAAAACCATCACACCGTATTCATCCTGTTTCTCCCATACTTTATATTTTTGGTACAGCTCTATATTTTTTAAAGTAGCGGCAAAAGCCACTCTTTCTGTGTAAAATGTACTGCTTATAAAAGTTCCCTGAGATGCTTCCATCACATCTTTTCGCCCAATAACAGCCGATAAAGGATAGCCATTCGTTAATCCTTTTGCAAATACTGCCATATCCGGCTCTACGCCAAGTACTTTATGGCTTCCTCCTGCGCACAGCCTAAACCCGGCGGTAATCTCATCAAATACAAGGACGATTCCCGCCTTTCTTGTAGCCTCCCGTATCTTTTCCAAAAATCCTTCTTTCGGATAAGCATTGCGGATTGGCTCCATAATCACTGCTGCAATCTTTCCCTTATGCTTCTCCATGAGAGCGTTAAATTCTTCTATATGATTGTAATGGAAAGGCAAGTTTGTCCCAGCTAAGCCGGCCGGAACCCCTAACGGCTCAAGCCCCGCTATATGCTGATCGTTCAATGCATTTTTGTTTGACAGGTTTGCAGACAAATACCAGTCGTGCCAGCCATGATATCCACAGAACAGAATGATGTCCTTCTCCGTATAAGCTCTGGCAATCCTGGAGGCCAGGGCCATCGCCTCGCCGCCTGCTTTTGCATATCTTACCCCTCCTGCCCATGGATGGAGTTCTAGAAGCGCTTGCGCTAAATACACCTCTTCCGGTGCATTCAACGTACACATCCCTCCATTATCAATCGCAGCTTTTGCCGCTTCGTCAACCTCATCGCTGGCATAACCAAGTACATTCGCACCAATCCCCATATAGCTCACATCTATGTACTCTCTGCCGTCTAAATCCCATATTCTACATCCTTTTGCTTTGCTGTAATAAGCCGGCCATAAATCTGGCAGAAACATTTCCGGCCGCTTACTTAAAAGCTGTGTGCCGCCAGGTATTACCTTCTTCGCCTGAAGATATAGTTCATGCCCTCTGCCTGCTACAATCTTTTTCATAATATCCCCTCTTTATCTTTTAGTCGGAAAATATATATGCATCCTCTACTGCATCTTTATATAATACATTTAATGCACATCTCTCTTGTATATCTTGATGGAGCCCTCTCCCCATATGGGAAAAAGAATTTTTTTCTATCAGATCATACTGTGGATTCCCTAAAAATAATTCTGCCAGTTGGTATTTGTATGTCGGTACATTTTCATTATGAATATTTGTCCGACGATACGGAATCCGTGTGTCAAAATCCCAAATGGCTAATACCCCCCCCCTGTTTTTAAGACCCTGTCTGCTTCTGCAACGGCACGCATCACGTATTTTCTGTCTACCCAAAACATGCAAAACGCCATCATAACAATGTCAAAATATTCAGATGGAAATTTCAGCTCGTCCGCCGTCCCCTGACTCAAAATCACTCTCTTGTTTTTATCCTTCTTTATCACATCATTTCCATAATCCACAGCCTCTTTTGAGGGCTCAATTCCATAACCCTCCAAATCATATTTTTCACACAAATAGGTTAGATTGTATCCATAACAGCAACCTACTTCTAAAATTCTCATATTTTTTTGAAGACCTTGATAGTTTTGTAAAAACTCGTCAAACAACATACATCCCTTTGCAATCTCTATTTTTCCGTCTCTCATATTTCTTTGAAAATATGCATTTCCTTCATTTTTTAAAACTTCTTCTTTCGCATTTTCACGCAACACCACTGCACCTCCGCCTTGCTAAATCCATTCCCTAGTGTACTGACATATTTACCGCCTTATCGTTTGCTAAAGATTTAGCCAGCCCTTCGTTTCTTGCTATTTTTCCATTCAACTGTTCAAGATGTTTGTTCGACTGCAAATACTTCAAAATATCCTCCGTAACAAAATCTTCTTTTCCTTCGGGTATAAAATGATTATAAATATTGCAAATCAGCTCATAATCTTCATCCTGATCTAATGTCCATCTCTTGGCTCCAATTCCGGCTATGGGACATTCAAGATTTTGAATCGCAAACTGTTCCGGATGATTCTTGATATACATAGTCACATGCTCTCTCTCAGAACTAAGTCCAGCTTCTTTCCACATTCTTTTTAAGGCCGGATATCTTATGATTTCAATATCCAAGCCATCTGGAAAACTCTCTGTTAATTCAGCCATATAATCCGTCCCATCCTTCAATTGTTCAATTGCCATATCTAAATAACGCCAATCAAAAAGCGGACAATCTGCCGTTATCCGCACTACATACTCAGGCTGTAATAATCTTGCCGCTTGATAGTACCTGTCCAAAACATCGTTTTCTGAACCGACAAATACTCTAACTCCAAGCTCCGTACACAAACGAATTAATGGTAAATTATTCTTATCAATAGATGTAACCACCATAACTTCATCAATTAATCTGCTGCGCCTGACTCGTTCAATGACCCATTGCAAATCAGTCTTTCCGGCAATATCCTTTAAAACTTTGTTAGGTAACCTAGAAGAGCCGCATCTCGCCTGAATCATGACCAAATATTTCATTTTCTACCTCCTGGATTTTATTTGCAGCAATCAACTAGCACTCCCAAAGAACAGGATTCACCAATTTTTCTTCCACCTCTTCAAATTCCTTCTGAAACGTCTTTTTCACATCCTCTGTGAGTTTCTCATCCCGCATCGCTAAATATTCCAATAATTGGACTTTATTATCAACGCCGAATACGACATAATCAATGCCCGAATGTTCTCCCACATATCCGATTGCCGCCTCCAGAGGAGACAGTTGATATTCGATACATATGTTTAAAAATCGTCTTAAATACTTTCTTGCAAACTCCATTCTTTCCGGCAGACGATCCGGATCCATAAGCAAAAGTCCTTGAAGCATAGAACTTCTGGCGTATATTTCAACCTTTTTCTTTTCTGCTTTTTCAAAAAATCCGCATTTATCCAGCCTCTGGTCAAATATGTTATAGGGAATCTGAATTACTTTTATTTCATCGTATTCTAATGCTTTCATTGCTTCCTTCGGAGTATAGACGGAAACCCCAATTTTTTTGGCCATATTTTCCCCGCAGACACACTGCAATGCCCGTATGGCAGTTTCATCAAAAATATATTCTGCATTATGAAAAAGAAAAGCATCCAATTCTGATACATTCAGCCGTCTAATACTCCGGCTGATATTTCTTAAGATAATATCCTTCCAATTTCTTTGAGGCTCATCCACAAGCGCTTTTGGCGGCAATTTTGATATAATGTGCATCTCCTTCGCCTTGTTGGGATTACTTTTTCTATATCGGCCAAGAACCTCTTCTGAGCTTCCATAAGACGAAGCAGTATCAAAACGGTTTACTTTTTCCGCCAAAGCTAGCGACAACATCTCGCTTACTCTTTCTTCCGAAGGTTTTATCCCTCCCTGTACGCCATAATCCATCCCAAACTGCACAGTCCCTAATACAAGCTGCATACTCCACCTCTGCCATACATATTCGCATACACATAAATTGACTTTCCTACATTTATCTCATTAAACTTCCTTTCATGCGCATTACCTTTATTGACCATATCGATATATACCTGCAAAAGAGTTTGCTCTCTTCCGACATCCAACATTGTGGCAACGCCATCCTTTACTTGAATCAGAGGCGAGCCGTTTTCAAACCCATTAAAAAATAAACGATCTTCAAACGCTGCTCCCGAAACATACACGTCTTTTTCAGCTTCATTAAAGTTTAAAATCGATATTTCTGATTTCATCTCCAAATTAAGATCCAACCCATAAAGTTTCTTTTGCTTATTTGCCAAAATCCAAATTTCTTCATCAGACGCCACTGTAATGCAAACGTCTCCTGGCAAAAGGTTCTTTAACGGATTTTCTTTTTCTGCAAAATGGTTGGTATCTATGTCATAAATCAGTAAACCTTTATTTTCTGTTATAGTAATAGGGAAAAAATATATTTTACGTCCGATTCTTTTCGGCCAAAAATTATCTAACAGATATCTATTATTAAGAATTGCCGCTTCTTTACTTTTAACATCATACAAGACAAACCTATTTCCAAAACTTTCTGTCAAATATATTTTGTCCTGAAATTGCAGTGCTCCTGTAAAAAACAGACTGTCATTATCTTGTCCGTTTTTTAGTAACTCCACCGTATTCATTTGGTGCGTCTGTAAATCAACCTCTACTAAAAACCTGTTATTTCCATGAGGGAAAATATATGCTTCTTCCTCTCCAAAAATCATATCTGCAAAAGGGATCACTTTTTCCTTTATTTCTTTTGGAATTTCATAATAGGATATTTCTCTTGAGATAATATGAAAGCAAACGATCTCTCCATCCAGAAACGGCAACATCCATAATTCATCACCATGAGATATAATTTTATAAAAGTTCATATCATTCCTGTGGAATCTGACAATACATTCACACTTTTCCTTTTTCAAATGATATCGAAACAATTGCGGTATATGCATATCGCAAAAGTACATCCATTCCCCTGCCAAAGTATATACGAAAGGCACCAGCCCATTTGTCTGCTCATAAACCAATTCTGTCTGTTTCATAAAACATCTGCCTTATTATTTTAAATAATTTCCAACGACCTTTTTGACCGCTGTAATGACGCTGTCCACATCCCCATCTGTCATAGCCGGATACAAAGGTATTGTAATTAATCTCTCATAAAGTTTTTCTGCACACGGACACAAGCCCTTCTTATATCCAAGCTTCTGATAATACGGGAAACGATACACCGGAATATAGTGGACATTACAATATACATTTTCTGCTTTCAGCGCATCAAAAATTTCTCTTCTGCCCGCTGTTAATTCATCTAAATTAAGCTGTATCAGATAAATATGTCTTGTTGTATCGGATTCCGGTATTTCTTTCTGTAATACTATTCCCGGAAAATTTGAAAAAGCCTCGTTATACTTAGACGCTATCTCCTGTCTGCGAAGTTTAAACTTTTCCAGCTTTTTTAACTGGCTTGTAATCAGCGCCGCCTGAATATCCGTGATTCGATAATTGTATCCCAGAGCAATTTGCTGATAATACCACTCTTCTCTTCCGTCATGCCCTTGCGCATATTCCATTCCTAAATCCATAAATTTAGTATTTCTGGTTATTCCGTGAGTACGAAATATAGATAACCTTTGGTATAGGCTCTCATCGTTTGTCAGTATTGCGCCGCCTTCTCCTCCGGTAACAGTTTTAACCGGATGAAAGCTAAACGCAGTCAAATCCGCAAAATTTCCCACCGGAATATCCTTATATACCGTCCCTATCGAATGTGCGCCGTCTTCAATCAAAATCAAATGATGTTTCTTACATATCGAACGTATTCTGTCCAGCTCCGCCGCCTGTCCGGTAAAATCAACCGCCACAATTGCTTTTGTCTTTTCGCTAATATGTTCTTCAATAGACGCCGGATCAATATTATATGTATCAGGATTAACATCCGCAAAAACAGGCGTGGCTCCCATATATAATATGCAATTTGCAGATGCCGCAAATGTCAGCGGAGTCGTAATAACTTCGTCTCCGTCTTTAATACCTGCCGCATAACATGCCGCATGTAATGCCGCCGTACCATTACTGACCGCAGCAGCATATCTTGCTCCGGTAACTTTACATAATTTTTGTTCTAATTCCGCAACCGCAGGACCGCACGTAAGATAATCACTTCTAAGCACCCCGACTACCGCGTCGATATCACTATCATCAATACACTGATGTCCATAATAGATGGGTGTTTCTCTTACCGGAGTTCCTCCATGTATCGCCAATCTTTCCAAAATTTTTCGCCCCTACTTCTCATTTTCTATTACAGCTTTTTTAATAACTCTCGGATTTTTTCTATTGTCAGCCACTCTTTATTATTTCCCGAGCTATACTCAAATTCCGCCTCTACCAACGTTCCTCCAGGTATCAGTTCTTTTTCTCCCCACCAATTATAATTAGGATAGATAATATAGTGCTCATCATACTCATATGTGTGCATGGAATCTTCCCGGGTAATCATTATTTCATGTAATTTTTCACCTTCTCGAATCCCTACTTCCGTCATTTTACATCCTGGCAGCATGGCATTTGCCAGGTCTGTAATTCTAAATGAAGGGATTTTAGAAATAAATGTTTCGCCGCCTCTGGCACTTTCCAGAGCGCGTATAACCAATTTGACACCATCTTCCAAACTGATCCAAAATCTCGTCATCCGATAATCTGTAATCGGCAGTTTTGTTCCCCCATTATCAATAATATCCTGGAAAAACGGTATTACCGAACCGCGGCTGCCCGCCACATTCCCATACCTCACCACCGCAAACCTTGTGCCGTCCGCACCCGAATATGCATTCGCCGCACAAAACAATTTATCTGATACCAATTTTGTGCCGCCATATAGATTAATAGGGTTTACGGCTTTATCGGTAGAAAGTGCGATTACTTTCTTAACTCCTGTTTCTAATGCAGCATTTATAATATTTACAGCTCCGTTAATATTGGTTTTAATCGCCTCATTCGGATTATACTCACATGCCGGAACCTGTTTTAAAGCCGCGGCATGTATGACATAATCGACGTTTCTCATCGCCAACCTCAAACGGGCTTCATCTCGGATATCTCCAATAAAAAACCGCAACTTACTATACTGCGGATGCGCCTTATACTCGTTTTCCATAATGAATTGTTTATATTCATCTCTGGAATATACAATTACTTTTCTGGGACTATAATTCCCCAGTATATACTTCACAAACTGATGTCCAAACGAACCTGTCCCGCCTGTAATCAGAATCACTTTATCATTTAACATCTACAACCCTCTACTTTATCTATAATTTTTTAATAAAATACATTGGTCATCCATTCTCGGACAATGCAGAGCACCTCTGCTTCGCTCCCTGCTACATCATGCTTTTGCATGTTCACAAGGTCCTGGCATACCCAATACGCGATTCATAAGGAGGGGATTTCCCCCAATACTTTCGCCTTCTAATGCCGTAAATTAATTTTATATAACAGGAACATCTCGCCTGTTTTATCATGAACCCACCACTTAGTCCTAAAATCAATTTAGAAATCCTCCGGATTCTCAAACAATTCTTTACGGTAAAATTCCGGTTCATCACCAGAATTTATCTAAACGGCTGTTCTTATGACTGTTTTCATTAACTTGAAGGGTCAATATACGATTCCATCCCCCTGCCCTCGCTTCATCACATTCTGGGCAGTATTCCTTTTTTCTTCCGTCTGATATCCACAAATCGGGCAGATGAAATTCCCCTCAGCTTTCTTCCCTATGCCGCCACACCTGCTGCACTCATCGCTAATACCCTTCCCAATTACTTCCACAATCTCAATGGACTGTTCTTTGCACTTTTGGGTCAGGCGTTTCCGAATATATCCTCTCTGCCAAAGAGAAACGGAATAATTAATCTTCTTGCTGTACCCTCCTGCCTGCGGCTTGGGAAGCTTTACAATATAAATGGTTTTAGGCTTCTCCGCCGTCAGAAAGCGGTTCAATTCTTGGTTGATATAACTATGAAGCTGTTCCTCTAACCGCCTCTTCTTCGCATAATATTTCTTACGCCCCGGGTTATCGCCCTTATTCTTTCTGTAGCGTCTTGTCTGCTCCTGCACCCAATCAGAATACTCAGTCTGATATCGGCCCAGCTCTTCCCCATAGCCCCGTCCTTCATCGGTTGTCAGCATCGTATAGAAACCAATTGCCACTCCTACCTGATTTGAATAATCAGCATGGCGGCGAACGGTAACATTTACAGGAACCTTTATCTCTACGCGGTCCTCCTGTGGGTACAGCTTAATCCGAAGCTGACATTTATAACGGTTATTGTCTGTCAGCGGTATATAAATGCGCTTTCTCTTTTCTTTGATGGAAATATAAATTCCGTGGTCATCATAGCGGTACGCCCTCTCTGCTATGGCAAATACATCTGCCGCATCCGTATGCAGCTTCATGTGGTTTTTTCTCACTTGTCTGCATAGATAGCGATGCAGCTTTTCCGCATCTACCCGATCCACCAGCTCACGGTATTGCTTCATAAGCTTTGCCGCCAGCTCTATTGGCTTACGATTCAGTACGGCATCAAAAGCATTATTAACCTTTAAAACAAATCGAAGATAATGTTTTTCATCTTCCGTAAAACTTTTATTCTTATTGACCAACTTCATACTCTTGGACTTTGTTCTCGTCCACTGACTCTTGATATCTGCCAGTGCATCAAAGATAGCAAGATAGAAATAAACCGACGGCATCCCCAGAGTCTCCCGATATCCGCTCCCAGTCATTTCATTCTGTACGGTATATCCCGGATAAATCTTCGAAAGGCTGCCAATCCCGCCGAAACGGGCATACACGTAATTCTTTACCTTCCGGTAGTCCTCAGCAATATATAAGAGCTTCTGCATATCTTCGCATGCGACCGGCTCTCTATTATACTGGTGGACAGTCTTACACACCTTATCTGCCGCCATGTCTGCCCTTTCATCGTAAATGCTTTACAAAAAAGTTTCTAACGAAAACGTATACTTTTTCGTAATGGCTTTTTTCTTAACATTTCTTAACCATTCTAATATATTATCGACAATACGTCAATAATCTTAACTCTATTTTTTTGTTATATTTGTCTAAAAATTTTTCCAGAAAATTTATTACGAAAAAGTATACCTTTTCGTAATGGCTTTTATTATTCTCCCATCGCACACTCAATCAACGCCTCAACCGTCGCATTCCTGGCAACCGTCGTTTGCATCCCGGCTTTCCTAGCGGCCTGCCCCGTACTCTCTCCTATACACACCGCCTTCACCCTCTCATAAGGATAATCCCCCAGCATCCGGCAGAATCCTTCCACTGTAGAACGGCTTGTAAAAATCACCCCGGTTACCCCGCCATCCCACATGAACGAACGAAGCATCTCCCCCCGCTCCGTTGAAATCTCTGTATCATAGACAGCCAAATCCCTATACCTAAGCTTCGGATTCCGCTCTAACTCCCGCAAAATCTCCCTTCCGCCTTTGGAAGATCTGGCAAGCAGAATCCTCGTCCCATCTTCCAAAGTTTCGGAAAGCAGCTTCCCAAGCGACACACCGTCAAAATGCTCCGGCACAAAGTCTGCGCTGATTCCTCTTTTCCTTAACTCTTCTGCTGTTCCCTGCCCGATAGCCGCAAACTTCATATGCGATACCGCCCGTATATCCCTTCCATATTCCATCAACAGTCCAAAAAACCGCTCGACCCCATAAGGTGAAGTGAACGCCAACACCTGGTACTGCGCGAGACACTCCATCTCCGCCCCAATCGCCTCAATCTTCGCCTCCTCTTTCACCGGCGCTGTCCGAATGGTCGGCACTGTCAAAACCTCTGCCCCAAGTTCTCTCAAGCTCTCCTGCAAACCAGTATCCCGACCTTCCGGACGGGTAACGAGAAACTTTTCTCCAAACAATGGAAGCTTCGGATACCATGCAAACTGCTCCGCCAGCCTGCACACCTCCCCCACCACAATCGTGGACGGCGCTTTCACCTGCCGCTCCCTTGCAATCTGAGCCAGAGTCCCTACCGTTGCCACTACTCGCCTTTGTCTTGCCGTCGTCCCCTGCTGCAAAATAGCCGCTGGAGTATCGCTATCCATTCCGGCAAGGCACAGACCCCTCGTAATCTCTTCCAACGCACTCACACCCATGAGAAATACCAGCGTCCCTTTCGTCTGAACAAGCGCCTCATAGGGAATCCTTTGACTTTGGCCTGCCCGGTGATGCCCGGTAACAATATGTACGTCCGATACATAATCTCGGTGCGTCACCGGAATCCCGTTGTAAGCAGGCACGGCAAGAGAGGATGAAATCCCAGGTACAACCTCGAAAGGAATCTGCTCCCGGCACAGGGCCTCCGCCTCCTCTCCGCCTCTCCCAAAAAGAAAAGGATCACCGCCTTTTAAACGGACCACCCTTTTTCCTAGTTTTGCCTCCCTTATCAATATTCGATTGATTTCCTCCTGAGGAGTCGCATGTCTTCCCGCAGATTTCCCCACGCCAATAATCTCTTTGTCTGACGGTATCATGCTCAGCACCTCGTCCCCAACAAGCCTGTCATAGACAATGCAGTCCCCCTCCTTTAACAGACGCCTCGCCTTTAACGTCAGAAGCTCGCCCGCACCAGGCCCTGCACCAACCAACCATACTTTTCCCAGCTCTCTATTCTCTCCCATATGGTTCATATTCGCCATTTCCCCCTACATTTTCGACTATGCAAAACTACATCAAATCTACCTGACACTTCAATTCCTTTGCCAGCAAAACCCCTAGTTTTTCTGCCTCAAAGCGTTCCCCCGACACAGACATTTTTCCATAATCCCCTGTCTCATGATTATAATACAGCCCCCGTACACGCATCCATTTCTCATCAAGAATTTCCGCATAGACGCCGATAGGCAAGGAACACCCTCCATTCAGATACTCCATATATGCCCGTTCAGCAGCAGCACACTCCCTTGCCTCTTCATCAAAAAATCCCTGCAAGAAGCCATAATCCTCCCCAGCCCTCCCCTGGACACAGAGAATCCCCTGTCCCGCTGCCGGAATCATCTCCCTGACAGTGAAATACCTACTAATCCTTCCGGCAAGTCCCAGCCTAATAAGCCCTGCCGCTGCCAGAATCAGTCCTCCATATTCCCCGCTGTCCAACTTCTCAAGCCTGGTAAGAACATTTCCCCGGATCGTCTTAACCTCGGCGTCAGGATAAAGCTTCTTAACCTGCAAAGTGCGTCTGTTGCTGGAGCAGCCGATGGGAGCGCGGCCGTCATATTCCGCTGCCCCTTGAGGCAGAACAAGCACATCTCTGGCATCCTCACGTTTAGAGAAGCCAATAATCGGAAGCTTTGGAGAAATATCCATAGGCATATCTTTTAAAGAATGTACAGACAAGTCCGTTTGCCCTTCCATCAAACATGTATCCAACTCCTTGACAAACAGCCCTTTCCCTCCAATCTCCTCAAGCCTCTTAGTCAAAATCCTATCGCCAGTCGTCATAACCTTCACTAGCTCTGCCTCATATCCCTCGCAGTGCGTCTCAATATAATCTGCCAACAGCTCAGCCTGAATACATGCAAGCCGGCTCTTGCGCGTCCCTATTCTAATCCTCTTCATACATATATTCCCCCTATGTATTAAGTACACGAATACAACGTTCTTCGGACCACCCCCCGCAGCTTTACTGCCATGCTCACCGCCGCCACACAGAGGATGAAATCCTCTCCTGCCGTCAAAAGAAAGCATTGAAACAAAAGAATCTGCCACGTAACCTCCTGTGAGATTAAGATGTGGCAGACCAGCCAATAGTAAAGCACTCCGATTCCGTAATACACCAACAATCCAGCGACAGAAATCAACAATAATTTCATATAATTCAGAAACCGCACATTTTCACACAACCACGCCATCACATATGCTGCCGCCGCGAATCCAAGCAAATATCCGAAGGTAGGCCGAATCAAGTAGGATGGACCGCCTCCGGCGGCAAACACCGGCACTCCCGAAAGTCCCACCAGAAGATACACCCCCACGCTTGCCCCGGCCAGCCTCTTGTTCAGCAGAAGTCCTGCCAGCAGAACAAAGAACCACTGCAGTGTAAAATGCATAGGAAACGGCTCGGCAGGCAAGGTTACTTTGATAAATGCGCCTGCAGCAATCAGGGCTGCAAACAGCCCGCCGACACTCAATTCTCGAATGGATAAAAACTGTCTCTCTTCTAACATATCTCTTTCCCTTTATCTAACCTCAATCTGAGCAAGCACTTCGCCAATAGGCCCCGCTATGGTAAGCTCTGCCCCGACCTCCCTTGCCGTCGCGCTCTTATTAATGACCACCAGATGTTTACCACGAAAATAATCGACAAAACCAGCCGCCGGATAGACCACCAGTGAAGTTCCCCCTATCATCAGTGTATCCGCCTGACTAATGGCCTTAATACTCCTCTGAATCACCGCAGAGTCCAGCCCTTCCTCATACAGTACCACATCCGGCTTAACCACACCGCCGCAGGTACACCTCGGAATCCCCGCCGAAGTCTTCACATACGCCCCATCGTAGAATTTGCCGCACTTTTGACAATAGTTTCGATGGATACTTCCATGTAACTCCAGCACATTCCTGCTGCCCGCCGCCTGGTGGAGCCCGTCAATGTTCTGTGTAATCACCGCCGATAATTTCCCTGCTTCCTCAAGCTCTGCAAGCTTTAAGTGAGCCGGATTCGGCTTAGCGTCTAAAAACATCATCTTCTCTTTATAAAATTCGTAGAAGCCTTCTGTATTCTGCATGAAAAAGCTATGGCTTACAATCTGCTCTGGTGAATACCGATATTCCTGCTGATACAAACCATCCGCACTCCTAAAATCCGGAATATTGCTCTCCGTAGATACTCCCGCTCCGCCAAAGAACACCATATTACTGCTGTCATCTAGGATTCCCTGTAACTTTTTTACTTCCTCTTCAAACATGATGCTCCCTCCATCTCAATCCACTCGATTACCTCATTAAGACTGCCAAACTCTGCCGTGATTCCCTCCTTCACCTCTTGGGGCACCACAATAATATCCGGAATATGAATAATATAACCGCCTGCTGCCTTCCCCGCTTCCACACCGGCGATACTGTCCTCAAGCACCAGACACTCCTGAATCATAACCCCAATCTCGGCCGCTGCCATAAGAAATATGTCTGGATATGGCTTACTTCTCTCCACCATATCCCCATAGACAAATGCATCAAAGTACTCCCTGACACCTGCCTTCCTAAGCATCGCATCTGCTAGTCCACGGTCTGTAGAAGTGGCTACCGCCATACGTATTTCATGCTTCTTCAGATAGTCAAGCAGGCGCATAAGCCCCTCCTTCAGCGGAATACCGTACTCTCTGACATACTCATATTGAAGCTGCGTCTTGATCTGGCGACAACGCTCAAACTCGAACTCCGGACCAAACTCCTTAAGAAATGCCTCCTGTATCGCCGCCGGATTCCTTCCCCTGAAACTGTCCAGAAATTCCATAGGAATATCCGCGCCTATCTTCTCTCCCGCCTGTTTCCAAAAACCGGAGGTAAGTCTCTCCGAATCGAGCATCAGCCCGTCCATATCAAAAATAACCCCTCTCACCATAATCTATGACTCCTTTTTCTTACTATATCCAGCAAAAAACTCTGACAATGCGTCTAGGGTTTTAAGCAGAACCGGCATCTCTGTCTCGTCAAGTTTATCCACCACTGCCTGGGTCATCTGCCTGTGATAGTCCTCATGATGTCTATAGGCCCGAATCCCCTTAGGTGTCAGTTTCACGAACACCACCCTGCGGTCTTCTTCACTCCTGCGGCGTTCCACATATTTCTTATTCACAAGACTATTCATAGCAGTCGTAAGAGACCCAACCGTAATATTAAGCCTTCTGGCAATAGAAGACATATTCTTACCGCTGCCTGTGCCGACTGCCTCGATGACATGCATATCATTATTGGTCAAATCCTTAAATTCCTCCGTAATGATAGCTTTCTCCTCAAGCTCCCAGATCTCATTGATCAGATTTACCAGGACGTTATTAATCGTCACATACGCCTTTTCCATTCTACTCTCCTTCTTTTCTGACTCTATCCGGCTTCTCCTGCACTGCAATAAAGCAAGAATGAAACAGCCTTGTGCTGCCTTCTATTATACCCTCTCTACCAGCAGAGAATCAACAACTTCTTTTACAGTTTCCAAGCCTTTTGCCTTATAAGCATACGCGCCGCAGAATAACAGCGCGTCGTCCACCTCTCCCTTTGCCGCGTGAATCAGCGCGTCTGTGATACAGTATGGAATTTCTGCCGGCCTGCAATTGTGAAGGCAGCCATGACAGGGACTATGCGAAATCTTCTCGCCCGCCATAACTTTTTTCATAAATGGATTCATAATCGCCCGTCCCGGCATCCCCACCGGACTCTTTACTATAGCAATGTCCTCTTTACCGGCCTTAATATAAGCTTCTTTATAACGGACATCCGCGTCACATTCTTCTGTGGTGACAAATCTTGTCGCCACCTGTATCGCATCAACTCCCAGTGAAAATGCGTGCATAGCCTGCTTACGGTTCTCAATTCCGCCTCCAAGGGCCGTGGGGATTCTGCATTGATAACGTTCCTCATATTCTTTCACAGTATCAAGAAGCTTTTTCACTTCTTTATCGTATGCAGGATCCTCTGCCGTCTCGCCGCTTAAACCAATTCCGTACTCACATAGCTGTTCCCTGGTAAATCCCAGATGACCGCCTGCCTTTGGTCCTTCAATCACCAGTAAATCAGGCATACGTCCATACTTTTTCCCCCAGTACCTTAAAATAACCTTTGCGGATTTGTCTGTAGATACGATCGGAGCCAGCTTCACCTCAGACTCGCCGGCAATCCTCGGAAGCTCCGTAGGCAGCCCTGCCCCGGAAATAATAATATCTGCCCCTGCGTCGATGGCCGCCCTGACATATTCTTCATAATGGCGCATAGCCACCATGAGATTAAACCCAATAATTCCATCCGGCGCAATAGCCCTTGCCTTCTCATATTCTTTCTTAATTGCCCTTAAGTTTGCCGCCTTTGTATCCGTATCAAAGTCCGCCTCCCGAAAACCAATTTGGGCGGCAGAGATTACACCTATGCCGCCCGCTTTTGCAACTGCTCCCGCCAGATTTCCAAGGCTGATACCTACTCCCATTCCACCCTGTAAGAGGGGAACCTTTGCTTCTATATTTCCTATTTTTAATTTATGCTCTTTCAAGGTCATTCTCCATTCCCATGCTGCATTTAACATGTCAATCTTACATATTACGGAATCTGTCATATCTTCGCTTCGTAAGCTCTGTCTCTGACATCTCCCCGTATCGTATCAAAAAATCTTCAATCTTACTTGCCAGCCTTCCTGTTACCTCTTTTATATTTTTAATGGTGTAGGGGGAGGGTTCTGCCAACACCTGCTCTACAATTCCCATTTGGTACAGATCCTCCGCTGTAAGACGCATCACCTCCGCCGCGTCTTTTGCCTTAGAGCTGTCCTTCCATAGAATACTTGCAAACCCTTCCGGAGACAGAATGGAGTAGACAGAGTTTTCCAGCATCCATACTTCATTGGACGTAGCCATTGCAAGGGCGCCGCCGCTTCCTCCTTCTCCGATAATAATCGTAAGAACCGGAACCTTTAAGCCGGACATCTCATAAATGTTTCTGGCTATGGCCTCTCCCTGCCCTCTCTCTTCCGCTTCCAGCCCGCAAAATGCACCTGGGGTGTCCACGAAACAGATTACCGGACGGTGAAATTTCTCCGCCTGTTTCATTAACCGCAGCGCCTTACGATACCCTTCCGGAGAAGGCATACCGAAATTACGCTCGATATTCTCCTTGGTATTCGTCCCCTTTGCCTGTGCAATCACGGTCACAGGACATCCCCGAAATCTGGCGACTCCTCCTATGATCGCTTTGTCATCCGCAAAATATCTGTCTCCATGAAACTCCATAAAGTCAGTGAATAATTCCCTGATATAATCACTTCCCACAGGGCGGTCATTCATTCGGGACAACTGAACCCGATCCCATGCTTTGGCCAGTTTATTGTTGACCTCCAGACGGTTTTCTGCCTCAGTCCCATTACCGCCGCTAACTTTTCCAGACTCATGCAGCCTTAAAATCTGCAGAAGTGTCTCCTTAAGCCTGGGCCGTTCCACAATTCCATCTATGAAACCGTGTTCCAACAGAAACTCTGAGCGTTGGAAGCCTTTGGGTAATTTTTGGCCAATGGTCTGCTCAATCACTCTTGGTCCGGCAAACCCAATCAGCGCCTTTGGTTCCGCCAATATGACATCGCCCAACATAGCAAAACTTGCGGTCACACCGCCTGTCGTCGGATCCGTCAGCACGCTGATGTAGAGAAGCCCCGCATCACTGTGACGTTTCAGAGCCGCCGATGTTTTTGCCATCTGCATCAGGGAAACGATTCCCTCCTGCATCCTCGCACCTCCAGAGCAGGCAAACAGAATGACTGGGAGACGTTCCTCAGTGGCACGCTCCACCGCTCTGGCAATCTTCTCCCCTACCACTTCACCCATACTCGCCATGAGAAAACGCCCGTCACAGACGCCTAAGACCACTTCTATTCCGTCAATCTGTGCCTTTCCCGTGACGATTGCCTCTTTAAGCCCTGTTTTTTCCTGAAGTGCACTCAATTTTTCTTCATATCCCTTGTATTCTAAGGGGTTTGGCGTCGAAAGACCCTCATCCCATTCCTCGAATGTGCCCGCGTCTGCCACCATCTCAATACGTCGGTACGCGTGTACACGGAAATATCCTCCGCACTTAGGGCAGATATAATAATCGCTCTTTACATCCTCTGCAATAATTGCACTGCCACATTTATTACATTTCCGCAAAAGCCCCTCCGGCACCTCCGGTTTTGCGGAATTTAACGAAATATATCCTTTTCTTCCAGACGAAAGTCTTCTGGTCTTCTTAAACACATTATCTAATTTCATAAAATGTCACCTTTTCAACCTTAACGGACGAAATCACCCCGCCCACATAGGGATATTTAAAATTCTTTACTTACTGCCTGAGCCAATGCCTTCTCATTTTCTGCAATAAATTCAATATCAATATTGCCTGAAAGATAATCCGGCCGGCTTAGGATCTCATACTGGTAATCCACATTCGTATCGATTCCCTCGATGATTACCTCGCCTAAGGCGCTCTGCATCTTGCGCACAGCCTCAGCCCGATTCTTCGCCCACACAATCAGCTTCGCTACCATGGAATCATAGTAGGGAGGAATGGTATATCCGCTGTAAATGGCAGAGTCAATCCGAATCCCCTTCCCCCCAGGCAGATACATATCTGTAATCGTCCCTGGGGATGGTCTGAACCCTTTTGCAGGATTTTCTGCGTTAATTCTACATTCAATCGCGTGGCCGTTCAGATGTATATCACTTTGAGAAAATGAAAGCTTCTTTCCAGATGCAATTCGTATCTGTTCCTTAATCAAGTCAATCCCCGTTACCCATTCCGTAACCGGATGTTCCACCTGAATCCGGGTATTCATTTCCATAAAATAAAAATTCCCACTTTTTTCCAGAAGAAACTCTATGGTTCCGGCATTCTGATAACCGGAGGCTTTCGCCGCCCTGACTGCCGCCTCGCCCATCTGCTCTCGCATTCGTGGCGACAGCGCCACAGACGGAGACTCTTCAATCATCTTCTGGTGATTCCTCTGGATGGAGCAGTCACGCTCTCCCAAATGAACCACATTTCCATAAATGTCTGCAAGGATCTGAAATTCAATATGCCTTGGATGCTGCACAAAATGTTCAATATACATGGTATTGTCGCCAAATGCCATCTGCGTTTCTTTCTGTGCCGTCTGAAAACTCTGCTCAAATTCTTCCGGAGTGTTGGCGATTCGCATCCCTTTACCGCCGCCGCCAAGAGCCGCCTTCACAATGACTGGATAACCGATTTCCTTCGCAATGATAGCCCCCGTCTCTGCGTCATAGATAGGCTCTTTGCTCCCGGGAATCACAGGCACGCCCGCTGCCGCCATGGTGTTTCTTGCCTCCTGCTTATTTCCAAGCTTCGCAATCACCTGAGAAGCCGGCCCGATAAACGTAATATTACACTGTTCG
>BLMJ01000268.1 GCA_011960625.1 Lachnospiraceae bacterium
AGGAGACGCGGCGGGATATCGCGAATGTTATGGCCCATGAGCTTAAAACGCCTCTTGGCGTTATTCGGAATTTTGCGGAGAATCTGATTGAGCATAATATGGAAGAGAAGCGAGATTATTATCTTTCCCAGATTATCGGCCAGACGGAGGAGATGGATTCTCTGGTGGTGGAAATGATTGAGACATCGAAGCTGGATTCTGACGAGCTGGTATTAAAAAAAGAGACGGTGTCGTTTGGGGAACTGATTCGGGAGGAAATGGAGAAGTTCACGCCGATGATTGAGGAGAAGAATATTCAGGTACAATATCAGGAAGAAGACGATTTTCTGGCGGAGGGCGACCGGGAATATCTTGGGAAGGCGGTCTGGAACCTGATTTCTAACGCTGTGGATTATAATGTGCCGGACGGAAGGATACTGGTGCGGACAGAAGGTGAAAGGTGCATGATTGAGAATACAGGGAAAACTTTGGATGAGGAGCAGCTTCTCCATGCCTTTGATTTATTTTATACAGGGAATAAAAACCGAGGGAAGAAGGAGAAGCATCTGGGGCTTGGGCTGTTTCTGGCGAAGAAGATTCTGGGGCTTCATGGAATGGGAGTTATGCTTGAGAATACGGAGGATGGCGTTCGTGTTGTGGTGAAAGAAAATTGAGTATCGGTTTATGTAGCTTATAAGGCTGCCGTATTAAGGACAAAAATACTCTAATACGGCAGCCTTGCTGTCCGAAAATTTTTGCTGAGCTAGTACATCGAATAATAAGTAACTAGCTAGCATATGACTTGCCTGATTTTCCATCTGCTGTGTTGTCGCCAATCAACGTGGCTACCGCTACGCCTTATTACTTCGCCTTGCACATGAAAAATCATTCGGCGCCATATAGATAAAAACTTATTATTTGATGTACTGGTAAAAGTATAGATTGTCACGGAGGATAAAGTTGGATATAATATTTCATATATTTTGTTTTTGTTTGGAAACAGGTGAAGAGTGCTGACAGAGAAGGAAAAAGGAGAGTGATGGAATGGCAATAGAGAATTTGATTGAAAATGTAGATAATCAAATCATAAAAATCAGAACCAAGAGTCTGGATGTATCATTTAATGAACTATATGATATGTATAAGAATCAGGAATTGATAATTTCACCCGATTACCAGAGACTTTTTAGGTGGGAAGAAGAAAAGCAGTCACGTTTTGTAGAATCTTTGATATTAGAAATGCCTGTTCCCCCAATCTTTGTAATAGAGAGAGAAGGAGGAGCTTATGAGTTGATAGATGGATTGCAGAGGATATCCAGCTATTTGCATTTCAGAGGAGAAAGATTAGGAGAGACGGAAGATGATTTTTTGATTTTGCGGGGGTGTGATATAGTTAAAGATTTAGATGGTCTGACATTTGATAAATTGCCGAAAGCTCTTCAGATTAAAATAAAAAGAAGTTTTGTCCGTATGGAGGTTATAAAGAAAGAGAGTGAGCCTTCTTTAAAGTATCATATGTTTAAACGGCTTAATACAGGTGGAGAACTCTTATCGGCACAGGAAATCCGGAATTGCACGATTCGTTTATTGGGTTCGTCCGGAATTGAATTTCTGGAAGAATGTAGTAAGAATGTAGATTTTCAGGCTGTGATAAAAAGGCTTCCAAAAGAGAAGCGAAAAACGAGGTATGACCAAGAACTTATATTGCGCTTTTTTGCGATTAAAAATGATATTGATAAATACAAATATCCGGTGACAGAGTATCTGACAAGGTATCTCGAAAAAATGACGACGGGAGAGGCACAGTTTCATTACGATGAAGAAAAAAAGATTTTTGAACGGACATTTCAATTTATTAATGACAATTGGGGAGAAGAGGCATTTTCTGGGAAAACAGCAAAAGGAACTGTGAAAAATGAGTTTGTACTTTACTATTTTGACGGTATTACGATTCCGATAGCCTCTTTAATTGATAGAATTATAGTGTGTAAAAAAGATGAAGCAGTAGTGGAATGTATTGACCGGATTAAGTATGGGACAGAATTGCGTTCATATAACACTGGAAGCGTAAGCGGTGTAAAGTCAAGGATAAGGTTATTTACGGAAGGAGTGGTGAAGGTTCTTGACGGCAGATGAATTGAGAGCGGCGCTTGAGACGGAACTGGCATGGCGTCAGGAAGAGCTTGTCTTTTTTAAGAATCAGTTGAATGGAGTTACAGAAGAAAACAAAGATAGGTATAGAAAAAGTTTAGTATTAATATTATATTCACATTTAGAAGGGTATATAAAAATCTGTTTACAAACGTATATACAGTTCATTAATTCAAAAAGGTTAAATCGGGGAGACGTAACGACAGGATTAATGGTAGCAGGTATGCATAAGGAATTTAATGCTTATGAGAATTTGAATCGAAAATGTGAAATTTTCCGTAACGAATTGCCCAATGACGTACGCCTGCATCGGTTTTACCG
>BLMJ01000269.1 GCA_011960625.1 Lachnospiraceae bacterium
CCGTGGGAACTGTGGGACTTACGGCGGATCTGACGCCCCATCTTGGCAGGGCAAGCCAAGGGGTGCTTATGGTTATGATGTATATGGGACGGCTTGGGCCGCTTACGCTTGCTTTGACCTTTGCAGGGAAGACCCATCCCAGGGATAAGGTGCGGCGTCTGCCAAAGGAACAGATCATGGTTGGATAGTAAAGGAGGAAATGATGAATAAGCAGTTTGTGGTTTTGGGGCTTGGAAGTTTTGGGGCCAGCGTTGCGGTTACGCTGCAGAAGCTTGGCTGTGACGTTGTGGCGGTGGATCAGGATATGGAGCTCGTCAGCGACATTGCGGAGAAGGTCACTTATGCGATGCAGGCGGATATTGAGAATCCCAAGCTTTTAGAATCCCTTGGGTCGAGAAATTTTGACGGGATGGTTGTGGCTTCATCGGAGAATCTGGAGGGCAGTATTCTGGCTACTCTTGCCGCTAAGGAGATTGGGATTCCTTATATTTTGTGTAAGGCGCACAATGAGAGGCATGCCCGGGTCCTTAGGAAGATTGGGGCGGATGCAGTGGTATTTCCTGAGGAGGAGATGGGCCGGAAGATTGCGAAGAATCTTGTTTCTGCCAATCTTGCGGATTGGATCGAGCTTTCGCCGGATTATAGTATCGTGGAGACGGCCATACCTAAGAGATGGGTCGGGAAGACGCTTAAGGAGCTGGATGTCAGAAGGAATTATGAGGTCAATGTGGTAGGGATCAAGGAAGAGGAGGAAGGGCGTGTGGAGATTACGCCGAATCCGGA
Organism: Lachnospiraceae bacterium; assembly: GCA_011960625.1. Classification (GTDB taxonomy): domain Bacteria; phylum Bacillota; class Clostridia; order Lachnospirales; family Lachnospiraceae; genus Sporofaciens. Next base: position 784 of record BLMJ01000269.1, read on the forward strand.
TATGCCGCTTAGGGAAGGGATGATATTGATGCTCATAGGGGCGAATGAGGCGTTGGAGAAGATTTAGAAATTATCGTTCTGTATAGTGAGCGGCAAGACAAAATACCCTCTTTTAAGATATATTATAAGGAAAGTATTTCTGCTTTTTAAATATATCTTAAAAGAGGTTTTCTATGTTTCGGAGTCTCTCTTTTTTGTGCAAAGATAGAGAGGAAAAATATCAATACATATTTTATAATGATAAGGACAAATATATGACAATAGAGCACGAGCGGATGAGGAGGTTCCCTATGGAATGGATTGAGAGGTTAAACCAGAGTATGAATTATATTGAGGAACATTTGACAGGAGAAATTGAATACGAACAGCTTGGGCGGATTGCCTGCTGCTCTGCCTATCATTACCAGAGGATGTTTACCTATATGGCTGGTATTACGCTGGCAGAGTATATCCGAAGGAGGAAAATGTCTTTAGCGGCAGTTGATTTGCAAAGTGGAGCTGAACGAATTATTGATATTGCAGAAAAATATGGATACCGTTCCCCAACTGCGTTCAACAGGGCGTTTCAGTCTTTTCATGGCATAGCGCCCTCATCCGTGAAAGGCGGAGGTGTATCTGTGAAATCTTTTTCTCCCATTGTTTTTAAAGTTGCTGTAAAAGGAGCGGCAGAGATGAATTATCGAATTGAAACAAAAGAGGCTTTCCGTATTATTGGCGTGTCGGCTCCGCTTGATAAAGAAATCGAAAATAATTTTATGGCTGTACCGAAGATGTGGCAGGACACGTCTGAAAATGGAACGGTGCTGAAATTAGCGGGAATGATGGATACGCCGTTAAAGGGGCTTTTGGGCGTAAGCGTCTGCAATGACGAGGAAGAGTGGAAATATTTTATTGCCGTTTCTAGTACAGAAATGAGTGATGAGTTTGAGGAATACATTGTGCCAGCTTCAACATGGGCAGTCTTTTCTGGGACAGGAACGAATCAGTCGATACAGGTATTGGAGCAGCAGATTGTAACAGAGTGGCTTCCGACTTCTGGATATGAATACGCGAATGCTCCGGATATTGAGGTTTACCTGAATGCGGATCCGCAAAATGCACAATATGAGGTATGGATACCTGTAACGAAGAAAAAAGTATAGTGGAGGGCATATGGACGAGAAATTTAATATATTTATGGAAACGGTTGACGAGCGTTATCGTGACTTTGTAAGTCAAATCAACGAATATTTGATAAGCTGCGGTTGTAAGAGGGAAATAAAACTGCAAAAAAGCGGCTATATCGTATCCTATGTGTTTTTAAGTGATAAAAGGACTTTGGCGACCTTTGTTTCCCGAAAAACAGGTATGAAGCTTCGGATTTATCCGGAACACCTACAGAGATTCCAGAGCTTTCTTGATTCATTTCCTGAAAAAGCGAAAAAAGAAATTAAGAAAGCGTCTATCTGCAAACGTCTTGTTAATCCAGATGACTGTAATCCCAAATGTGTGATGGGATATACTTTTATGCTGGACGGCGAGAAGTATCAGAAATGCCGTTACATGGCGTTTCAGCTTGCGTTGAGCGAGGAAAATAATCCGTATATAAGGCAGTTTTTGGAAAAGGAGGTGGAGGCCGTCAAAAACGGCAGAAATATGTAGTTTATCAGCGGCAGAAATTAATAGGTTCTTAAGATTTTTTCGATATCTTTAATGGATTGAACACACTTTAGACATATTTAACGTTTATACTTGAGTACAGATAGTTGATAAGGACATCAACTATCACCCCCTCAATAAAGCAAAGCACCTAAGGACCAGCCTTTGGTGCCGCACTTTAACTCTCATTCCTTTAACTACTATAATAACAACGAAGACCGCTGTCCCTTGTGGGGAGCGGTCTTTCGCTGTCTGATGGGATATGTCTGTGAATTGGATGAAAAATAATATACAAAAAGAAGAAAATAGTATATAATCTGACATATGAAATATTTGTCAAAAGAGAGAAAGAAGCTCAATATTGGATACATTGAGAATTTTCAGGAGAAAGCTATGAAATATAATCAGATAATAATATTAAAAAATGGTATGGAATGTTGTTTAAGAGATGGAACCGAAAGCGACGGACAGGCTGTATTCGATAACTTTAATTTGACCCATGGACAAACGGATTATTTACTGTCTTATCCGGATGAGAATAGCTTCGATGTGATACAGGAGAGCCAGTTTCTAAAAAGAAAATCCGAAAGTGACAATGAGATTGAAATGGTTGCCGTAGTTGACGATGTAGTTGTGGGAATTGCTGGAATCGGAGCAATAGGTACAAAATACAAGGTACGGCACCGAGCCGAATTTGGTATTAGCGTTGCCAAAGAATATTGGGGGCTTGGGATTGGAAAGGCATTAATGACAGCGTGTATTGAATGTGCAAGGGCCGCGGGATATATTCAGCTTGAGCTGAATGTGGTTTCTGAAAATATAAGAGCGATATCTATGTATCAGAAAGCCGGATTTGCCGAGTACGGCAGAAATCCCAAAGGCTTCCAATCCCGCATATCAGGCTTTCAAGAAGTGATTTATATGAGATTGGAATTGTGATGCGCCGCTGACCGTCCATACGCAGGAGAGGTTACTTTAGCAGGCGGAATAGATGAAGTAAAATCGGTAAATGGCGTATATTTTTAAGGCAGTTTGTGAAAGATGTATACCAAAAGCCCGTCAAGGCTGCCCCTTGACGGGCTTTTGGTATCTTAAGTGAGGCAATCAAGCAGGAGCCCTAGCGGCCATACCGCCTCGTAATCGAAAAGATCTCATCTTTAAGCTCTTTAGACAGATCTGCCTCCGTAAGCCTCCATCTCCAATTCTTCCCTACGGTAGAAGGCTGGTTCATACGGCAGCTGTTGTCAAGCCCCATATAATCCTGCAGCGGAATAATACAAGTTCTGGAATTACTCCTCATTGCCATAGAAATGAAAGACTTATACAGCAGCTCCTTAGGCGTATGATGGTCGCACATATAGTCCCTTGCAGCCTCCAATTCTTCCTCTTTGATAGAATCCAGCCATCCCACGATAGTTTCATTGTCATGAGTTCCCGTGTATGCAACACTGTTCTCCACATAATTATGAGGCAGGTAATCACTGGCAGAACCAGAATCCCTTGAGTCAAACGCAAACTCTAACACTTTCATTCCCGGAAAACCAGTCTCATGAACCAGCCAGCGAACGGAATCCGTTACATATCCCAGATCCTCCGCAATCACGTCATGATGCCCCAGATGCTGTTCCATACACTGGAAAAGTTCAAGCCCGGGACCCTTCTCCCAATGACCGTTTACAGCAGAACTCTCCCCATAAGGGATAGAAAAATATTCATCAAAACCACGGAAATGATCGATGCGCAGTATATCATACATCTGGAAACAATAGGTCAGGCGGGAAATCCACCATTTATAATTGGTATCCCTGTGGTAATCCCAGCGGTAGAGCGGATTGCCCCACAGCTGTCCCGTGGCGGAAAAACCGTCCGGCGGGCAGCCAGCCACAGCAAGAGGAACATTCTTCTCATCTAACTGAAACAATTCCGGATGCGCCCAGGTATCAGCGCTGTCCATTGCCACATATATGGGGATGTCTCCAATCAGACGGATTCCCTTCTGGTTGGCATAATCTTTCAATGCACTCCACTGTTCATGGAATTTAAACTGTAAGTACTGATGAAATTCCACATATGGATATAGCTCTTTATAGTATTCCTCCATAGCAGAACTTTCCCGCAAACGAATATCCTCAGGCCACTGCTCCCAGGAAACATTGTCGTACTGCTCCTTGATTGCCATGAACAAGGCATAATCAGAGAGCCACCATTTATTCTTTCTGACAAAATGCTGATAATCATGGTTTTCAGTAATCCAGCTCCGCTGATAGGCCTTGTAAAGCAAACCGTAGCGGTTTTTGTACAGCTTCTCGTAATCTACCCAGTCTGCCTGTTTCCCAAAATCTATGGCGTCCTCCATCAGGAGGAGTGTGACGCCAT